>JBAUTG010000124.1:0-31530 GCA_049582105.1 Candidatus Dormiibacterota bacterium
ACAGTGCCTGATCCATCTACGAGGACGAGGGTAATCGTCGAGCGATCCTCGATGCCGAGAGGTCGCGTCACGTGGCGCACATCGCCGTAGATGGTGAAGGTGCGCTTGAGGATCCTTGGTTCCCGGATCGCGGCCGCCATCCCGCCGTCGATGAAGTGACGCATCGGCGCCCAGATCCGGCCGATAGTAGGCAACTCGTAGAACCGAAAATCAGGATCGGTAGCAGCGTGCTCTTCGAGCCAGGGCACCCACGAATCGACGAGTTCCTGATGACGGCGCTGAAACGCGATGAGCACGATGTTGCCCTCACCCCGAAAGGCGCCAGGGAGCGTGACATCAAGACCCTGAAGGTCTCGGGCCATGACGCTCGGGAACGCGATGTTTGACTGCACTCGGTCAGTCTAGACGTGGCTTGGCCAGAGCCGGGCCACCACACCGCATGTGCAGCCGGCCGTCCCGATGCCTTGAACCACGACGCGTATGCTCACGATGTGAGAAACGGCGCGTCATCACTGGCTAGTCTCCGACCCTACAACCTCATTGCGGGGTGCCTCCATTTGGCGCAAGCGGCGGCCATCGTGGCGTTGGCCAACAACTTCACTCTGCCCGTACGCGCGACTTACATGGCAGGCCCTCCCGGGCCGACGGTGGGAAGCCAGTCGGTCACCTTGTTCAACCTCAGCTTTGCCTGGGCCATCGCCGCCTTCTTCGCACTTTCGGCTCTGGCGCACTTCACCGTGGCGGGCCCTGGTTGGGCTTCCTATCAGGTTCAGCTGGGCAAGGGACGCAACCCCTACCGCTGGTTGGAGTACTCGTTGAGTGCGTCGATCATGATCGTGTTGATCGCCATGCTTGTCGGCATAAACGACATCGCCGCCCTGGTTGCCCTTGCGGGAGTGAACGCCTCGATGATCGGGTTTGGCTGGATGCAGGAGCGCTACGAGGCCCCAGGGATGGGGCTTGGACCTTTTTGGATTGGCTGCATCGCCGGCATTGTCCCTTGGGTCGCTATAGCCATCTATCTGTTAGGACCGGGTGCCAACGCGCATCCACCAGGCTTCGTCTATGGGATCTTCTTCTCGCTCTTTGCCTTCTTCAATTGCTTCGCCGTCAATCAGTGGTTGCAGTACAAGCAGCTGGGTAGGTGGAAGGACTATGTGATCGGCGAGCGGGCATATGTAGCGCTGTCCCTTGTCGCCAAGAGCTTGCTGGCTTGGCAGATCTTTGCCTCGACCTTGGCTTCGAGCGCTGCGCACTGACGGGCATGCGAGCGTGGTCTACGGCTGTCGCAGCGGGCCCGAGACAACATTCTTGCCGAAGGGCACTCGCCGCACGAGCCGAGCCTGAATTCACCCGGAATTCTCGCTGGTGACCTGATTCTCCAGGGCAGCCGGCACGAGCACATCGCACGGCACCTCGAGGACTTCATGAGCAGCGATCACGCTGGCGCCGCGGAAGCCGGTGACGCTGCCTGTCGATTTCTTGTGCGCGAGCAGGCGATCTATGTCGAGGCCCTTGGCACTGTGGATTGCGCCGGTGCTGTCAGAAACCGCCACGATCGTGAACCCCGGGCTGCCATGAGCCACGCCGCGATCGACCCTGCGTTGCCGAATCCCTGGATGGCGACAGCGGAGGCTTTAGGATCAATGCCAAGTCGCTGGCACGCCTCGACGGCCACGAACATCACTCGCCGGCCGGTGGCCGCGTTGCGCCCTTGGCTGCCGCCCACGGACAGCGGCTTGCCGGTGACCGCCGCCGGAATCGAGAATCCGTGCTCCATCGAGATCGTGTCAATGATCCACGCCATGATCTTCGGCGATGTGTTCACGTCGGGAGCTGGGATGTCGTACTCGGGGCCGATGATGACGCTGATCTCGGTGGCGTAGCGCCGGGTCATCCGCTCCAGTTCGCCTTCACTGAGGTGGTTGGGGTCGACCACGATGCCGCCTTTGGCGCCCCCGAATGGCAGTCCCGCGATGGCGCACTTCCACGTCATCCATGTCGCCAGGGCTTTGATCTCGTCGAGGGTCACGCCCTGGTGATGGCAGATGCCGCCCTTTGCCGGCCCCCGCGCCATGTTGTGCTAGACCCGGTAGCCTTCGAAGACACGCACCGAGCCGTCGTCCATCTTCACGGGGAAGCTGACGATGAGCTGGCGTTTCACGTCGCGGAGCACGGCGCGCAGGCCGGGTTCGAGGTGGATTAACTCGGCAGCCTGGTCGAACTGCCGCTGGGCGTTATGCCACGGGTTTCCACCGCCACGATGTGAGAGCCGGCGTATCGCTTTGTGCGTCCCGCCCAGAGCGCCATGAGCGCTGAGTCGGCTGGCGCCACAGTCGGAGCCGCGCATGGCGACCACGCCCCCCGGGTGGCAGACTGAGCCCTGCCATGACTGACACTCTCACCGTCACCGACAACCGCACCGGCGCTACGTATCAGGTCCCGATCGATCAGGGCGCCATCCGAGCGACCGCCTTCGAGCAGATGCGCGCTACAGGCGACGACCACGGGCTCTTGGTCTACGACCCGGCGTTCATGAACACCGCGTCGTGCATCAGTCGCATCACCTATATCGACGGCGATCGCGGCATTCTCATGTATCGAGGCTATCCCATCGAGGAGCTCGCCGAGCACAGCACCTACCTGGAGACCGCGTACCTCCTCGTGCATGGCGAGCTGCCCACGTCCCAGCAGTCGGAGACGTGGGTGCATGACATCACCGTACACACGCTGGTGCATGAGAACGTCAAGAAGTTCATCGATGGGTTCCACCACGACGCGCATCCAATGGGAATCCTCGTGTCAACCGTTGGGGCACTGTCGACGTTCTATCCCGATGCGACACGAATCTACGACGAAGAGCAGCGGCGCGTCTCCATCTATCGGCTGATCGCCAAGATGCCGACACTAGCAGCGCTTGCCTATCGCCACTCGCTCGGCCTCCCGTACAACTACCCGGACAATGACCTCTCGTTCGCCGCCAATTTCCTGAGCATGATGTTCAAGATGGTGGAGCCGCGCTACATGGCCGCGCCGGAGATCGAGCATGCCCTGGACGTCCTCTTCATCCTGCACGCCGACCACGAGCAGAACTGCTCGACGAGCGCGATGCGAACCGTGGGCTCGTCCCACCCCGATCCCTACTCGGCGACGGCCGCTGCGGTCGCCGCACTCTATGGTCCGTTGCACGGCGGTGCCAACGAGGCGGTGGTGCGCATGATCGAGCGCATCGGCTCGGTGGATCGCATCCCCGACTTCGTCGCCGGGGTCAAGGCGGGCAAGGAGCGGCTGATGGGGTTCGGCCACCGCATCTACAAAAACTACGATCCTCGTGCCAAAGTCATCAAGCGCATGGCCGACCAGGTGCTTGGCGTGACCGGCTCATCGCCGCTGCTCGACGTTGCGTCCGAGCTCGAGAAGATCGCGCTCGAGGATGAGTACTTCGTCAGCCGCAAGCTGTATCCCAATGTCGACTTCTACAGCGGATTCATCTACCGCGCGCTCGGGATCCCCGTCGAGATGTTCCCCGTGCTCTTCGCCGTGGCCCGGACCGCTGGGTGGCTGTCGCAGTGGGAGGAGTCGCTGCTCGACCCGGAACAGAAGATCTCGCGGCCGAGGCAGCTCTATATGGGCAGCCCTCGGCGCGCCTACACGCCCGTCGATCAGCGTCACTGATGCCGAGCCCAGCGGTGACTGCAGCGAGCTCATCGCTGTGCGGAACATGGCCTTGATTAATGCCAAATTAGTCACTAGCATCCTGCCTTCGACATCGGCTCTCTGCGAGGTCAGCGACACAGACTGATACGCGGGAGATCCGACTCTGCTCATCATCCGACGGTGGTGCTCCATCACACGCCTTGAGAGCATCGAAGTCCTCGACATCGTCGCAGGCATCGACTGCTATCCGATTCGCCGCCTGAGCGATGGTAGCTTGGCTATTCACTGCATTCTCGTGATGCCTATACTCGGCCGATGGCCAGCTGCGCAGGCTGTGGGGCTGACAACCCGGTGGGTGCACGCTTCTGCAACTCGTGCGGAGCTGCTCTGGCATCTGCGGCCGCACTCGCCACTGGGGTGGATGGCGAAACTCGGAAGACGGTCACGGTCGTCTTCTGCGACGTCACCGAGTCCACCACGCTCGGCGAGCGGATCGATCCGGAGAGCCTGCGCCGCATTCTAGCTCGGTATTTCGGAGTCATGCAGGCGGTGATCGAGCGGTTCGGCGGCACCGTCGAGAAGTTCATCGGCGACGCCGTGATGGCGGTGTTCGGGGTGCCTACCGTCCACGAGGACGATGCGCTCCGAGCGGTGCGAGCTGCGTGGGGGATGACCGAGGCTCTCGCCTCGCTCAACGAAGAATTGACAAGAGAGTTCGGCACGAGCCTGCAGGTGCGCGTCGGGGTGGACACCGGGGAAGTGGTGACCGGCACCAGTGAGCGCCTGGCTACGGGAGACACCGTGAACATCGCAGCGCGCCTCGAGCAGTCGGCTGCGCCGGGTCAGATCCTGATTGGCGACCAGACCTTCCGATTGATCCGCGGCAACGTCGAAGTGGAACGGCGAGAGCTGGAGTTGAAGGGCAAGTCGCGGCCGGTGCCTGCGTACCGCCTGGTGAGCCTGCGTCCCGGCAGCGGACCGAGCCGTCGTCTGGACGCACCGATGGTGGGCCGCGAGATGGAACTGCGCAGGTTGCGTGATGCGTTCGACGACGTCGTGCGCACCGGCACCTGCCGGTTGTTCACCATCCTCGGCGCGCCGGGTGTTGGCAAGACGCGGCTCACGCGCGACCTGCTGGAATCGAACCCCTCGTCGGCGCTCTCGGGACGCTGCCTTTCGTACGGCGAGGGCGTTACGTACTGGCCCATCGTTGAGGCACTGGCACCAGTCGCGCCACGTCTCTCCGAGCTCGCGATCGAAGCCGGCGCGGCGACCACCATCGACCACCTGCTCAGCGGCTCTGCCATGGCGTCGACCGATGAGATCGCCTGGGCATTCCGCAAGCTGGTCGAGGCCGTTGCCGCCGAGTCCCCGATGAAGCTGCTCTTCGATGACATCCAGTGGGGCGAGGACGCCTTCCTCGATTTGGTGGAACATCTGGCACTCCTGTCTCGGGACGCTCCGATCCTGGTGGTATGTCTGGCTCGCCCCGAGCTCCTCGAGAAGCGCCCCGGCTGGACCGTTGACGTCCACCTCGAACCGCTGCCGGCCGCGGACGCCGAGCAACTCGTCGACCAGTGCACGGGGAGCGTCGGACTGGCCGGCGAGATCCGGGCACGGATCCTTGCCGCCGCCGGTGGCAATCCCCTCTTCGTCGAAGAGATGACCGCAATGGTCCAGGCATCTGGCGAGGGTGACGTGCTGGTCCCACCGTCGATTCAGGCGTTGCTCGCTGCCCGCATCGATCAACTCGATCCGCTCGAGCGTCGCGTCCTCGCTCGCGCTGCCGTTGAGGGCGAGGTGTTCCACCGCGGTGCGATCCAGGCGCTCCTGCCTGAGGAACACAACGTCACCACGCGGTTGAGTTCCCTTGTGCGCAAGGACATGGTGAAGCCGCATCCCGCGCAGCTGCAGGGCGAGGACGGCTTTCGCTTTCGCCATCTCTTGATACGGGATGCCGCATACGAGAGCCTCCCGAAGGCGGTGCGCGCTGAACTGCACGAGCGGTTTGCGCGCTGGCTCGGGGGCAAGATGGCGGAGCGGCGTCCGGAGGCCGATGCCATCCTCGGCTATCACCTCGAGCAGGCCGCCAGGTACCGGGTCGCGCTCGGTCCCGCCGACAGCCACAGCCGTGAGCTGGCCCTCGAAGCGGGAACACTGCTTGCATCCGCCGGCAACCGCACGCTCGCCCGAGGGGACGTCAGTGCGGCGATCACCTTGCTGGACCGTGCGGTGTCGATGATCCCACCAGGCGAAACCGCCCGCCTGTCGGCTCTGTTGCGGCTGGGCTGGGCTTTGAGGCTCCGAGGCGATCTGCAACGCGCGACGGAGATCATCGACTCGGTGATCGAGGCGGCGAACGCGGCGGGAGAGCGAGCGTTGGAGCTTCGCGCGACGATTGTTCGCGCGCGACTCAGGGAAATGAGGGATCCGTTGGTTTCGAGCGCAGAGATCCTCGGCGCGGCCCAATGGGCCATGCCAATCTTCGAGCAGCTCGGTGACGATGCCGGCCTCGCACAGGCATGGCAGGCGATCGGGAATGCCGAGATGGACGCCCTGCACAATGCGGCGATGGTCGATGCCCTCGAGCGCTCGACACTCCACGCTCAGCGTGCCGGTGACGAAGCGCTGATCATGGAGAACGATCTGTGGATACCCGCGGGCAGGGTCAACGGTCCCACGCCGGCGAGCGAGATGGCGCGGATCGCGGTAGACCTGCGCGACGCCGGCTCCCCGACGCCCAGACACGAGCATGCGTGGGTGCTGCTCGCAGCTATGGCGGCGGCGTTTGGCGGGCGTTTCGATGAGGCGCGTGAGCTCGTGGCACGCGGCATGGTCATCGGGGATGCACTGGGTCAGATGGACACGCAGGCGTATCCACGTGAGTTGTCCAGGAGGATTGAAACGCTAGCGGGCGATGCCGACGCAGCTGAGCGCGCTGCTCGATTTTGCTACGAGTTGTTGCAGCGGACAGGTGCCCTGGCATTCAGCTGCACGGCCGCCGCATGGCTCGCGCTCGTTCTGTATGACCTGGGACGGCACGCGGAAGCCGCCGAGTACATGGAGATCAGTCGAAGCACCGGGTCGAGCGATGATGTCATCAACGAGGTGGTGTGGCGACGCGCGGCAGCCAAGCTGTGCGCGCAACGCGGTGAAGCCGACGATGCCTTGCGGCTTGCCAGCGAAGCCGTAGCGCTTATGGAACCGAGCGACTCACTCGAGGAGCACGGCGACGCGCTGGTCGATCTCGCCGAGGTGCTGCGTCTGATCGGCCACGCCGCCGACGGTGTCGAGCCGCTTCAGCGAGCGCTCGCTCTCTACGAGCGGAAGGAGAACATGGTGTCGGCGCGCCGAGTGCGAGAGCGCATTGCCCATCTTGTCGCCCTGTCGCGGCAAGATTGATCGGATCTCTCGATCAGTGTTGCGGGCATAGCGTAACCGTGAAGAGACGGCGGATCTGACGATTACCTGCCCTCAGCGATCGCCTGGTAGGCCGGGACTCGCCGTCGGTATCTGCCAGAGGAAATCGAGGGCTTGAGGCCTGGCGCGACCTCAGCTTCCATGCGCTCCACCGCAGATCGCGCTGAGGCAACGATCTCCTGAAGCGTGGCGAGATGTCGCTCGAACGCAGAACGACCCACCCGGCTGAGGCGCGCCGAGGTTCGCGGCCGCTTACCTACAAACGACTTACGGATGTTGACGTACCCCGCGATCTCGAGGATGGCGAGCTGCTTCGATAGGGCCGAGTCCGACAGCCTCACGCTATCGCGAATGAAGGCAAACTCTGCCCAGTCCGTGGCGGCGAGGAGGGCGACGATCGCGAGCCTCGTCGGTGCGTGGATGACGTCGTCGAAGTGCGGCGTGGCCACGGTCGCCCTACGCCTCGCCGAGCATGATGCTCCGAAGCCGGCGCATCAGTCTCGGGCCACCGAATATCACGGCGATGGCTCCCACGGCGCACCCGATGGTCGCCGGATGCGAGACCCCAGCGGCTTGAAGGGCGAACGCCAGTGCGAGCGAGCCGCCCACCACCACCCAGACGAAGGCCACAATGGCGAAGGCGCCGCGAGCGCCCAGGAGCTCTTGGTTCCACTGAGCGCGGCGATACCTCGGGGCCACGACGAAGGCAGTGTCGCCGAGGACCGCCACGACAAAGCCGACTGCGGCAACACCGATTGCGACCGAGTTGCGCGTGTCGACGACTGCCGCCAGACCGACCATCGCAAGACCGATGATTGGCCAGTACCAACCGGGAAAGGTCGTGGCAGCGTCAACGACCTGCCGCCGCCGCAAGGAGACGTCCTCGAGCGCAGCTGACGCGGCGCGGGGTTCAATTGGGGCATCCATCTCTCGCTCCTCTCGCAACTCTGACGCTTTGCCATCATAGCAACAACTTGCCACTTTGGCAAGTACTTTCCCAACCGTGCACAAGGAACTCAATAGGGCAGCCGACCTCTATGTCCTGACCGTCGCAGCGCTAGGCGGACCCGCGATCGCCTCCCGCGCGGATCAGACGGGGTGCGACGACTGGTAGCGCGCCACGGTGACAGCGATGATCACGGGCACGTCGACGGCGAACAACACCAGCATCAGCGAGACCACGACCAGTTGCCCACCGGCGGCGTGGTTGCGCACGAATGAGAACTCGATCATCCCCGCCGAGATGACATATGCGACCAGGGCCCAGCGCACGACGAGCGAAAAAGCTGCCCACGCAAAGCCGCGCCAGCGCACGAGGAGCAGGATTGCGCTGCCCAGCAACGCGGCGCTGGCCGCGACAAGCGCGATCGGAAGTGGCAGCGGCGGTCGCGTCGGGAAGTACGCCGCCATAAACACTCCGCCGACAACGACCAGAGCTAGTGACACGGTCGCGAGCTCGGCCGCGGGCGGGTATGCACCCCTCGTGGCGCTCGGTGTCATGCCGTGACGGCCGACCTCGGTCATTGCGTAGCCACACGGGTCATGATCACCAGGGTCGCGATCTGCATCGCCGCAGTGATCCCGGCCGCATAGACGAAGCGCCGCATCAACCGGGCGATGAGCTCTCCGTTGGGATGCGGCTTCTTCATCTCGAACAGGACGGCGACATTCGCGGGCTCGAGGATGCCAAGCGCGACGGTGGCCATGACGCCGACGACGACGAACGACGCCACCAGCCACCCGTGGTTCGGGCTGAGGGATTGGAGGTTCCCGAGCCCGAGCGCCAGCTGGAATCCCGAGGCCAAGGTCATGAGCACAACCGTGGGCATGATCACCACCATCATCGGCATGAATCGTGCCGAGAACTCAGCGCGAGCCGGAGTGGAGAGCCGCCCGAGGATCGGGCCGATGACGAATCCGACGAACAGGTCGATGGCTGTCCACAACCCGCCGCCGACCACGTGGTAGAAGACCAACGCCCAGCGCCAATTGCCGGCAATCGTGATGATCAGGCCGGCGACGATGACCGCGATGACAGGAAGCGCCGCGCGTGGAACGATCTGAATCGACAGCCGCGGCGGCGCGTCCCCCGGCGCCGTGGCAACTGCCGATACGGCCGTCGCGGATCGCATGTCCACCGGTACTGGTTCCCTCTGCTCCGACTGGGGTCGTTTGTTGCCGGTTCAAGAGCCCCGTCGACTGTAGGGTATCCATAAGCGCAAACGGGCCGCAGCTCTCGGGAGGCGCTTGACCCGTTCGAGGCAATCGGGACACTCCCCCACATCGGTGCCCTCTCAAAAAGGCTAGACTGCGCCGGAGCCCTTCGGGGGTTGCGTGTGTCGTAGTGAATGGCTGGGAGATGTCCGACCAGCTATATGGGGGAAGCAATGAAAGCTACAAGAATTGCCCGATTCGTGCTGGCAGCAGGACTGCTCGCCGGCGTCGGCGTCGCTCAAAACCTCGATGCGGCCGCAGCGAGCACCGGCGACCACGATAGGGGGGCGATCTTCGTGTCGCCGCGTGGGGCCACGACCAATTCGGGCGGGTCGTGCGCAACCGCGCGCTACACCACGATCCAGTCAGCAGTGAATGTCGCCCCGAAGTGGGCCACCGTGGTGGTCTGCAAGGGAACGTATACGGAGGACGTGGTCGTGTCCTCGCCGCTCACCCTCAAGGGCCGCGACGCCACGATCAAAGGTACCGCGACGACGACGCTCCTGTGCGATCAACTCGGACCAAACGGCCCGGGCGTGGCTCCCTGCCTGGCCGGCGTGACCATCAGGAGCTCGCACGTGTCGATTGAGGGCTTCACCGTCACGGGCGCGATCGGTGAGGGCATCCTCGCCACCGGCACCCTGAAGGGCGGCTCGATCACCGACGTGAGCATCAAGGACAACCGGGTCGTCGGTAACAACGTCGGCGGGATTCCCCCGAGTCCGAACTCGCCTTATCCGCAGTGCGCGGCCAGCGGGCAGATCCCAGGTGACTGCGGCGAGGGCATCCATCTCATGGGTGTCGCGCATTCCGTGGTTGCCGGCAACCACGTCAGCGCCAACGAAGGTGGCGTCCTCCTCACGGACGAGTTTGGGCCGACGCACGGCAACCTCGTCGAAGACAACACGCTCACCGGGAACCCCTTCGACTGCGGCGTGACCGTCCCTGGGCATAACCCGTTTGCGCTGGATGCAAGCGGCAATCCGCAGCCCTCGGTCGCCGGCGTGTACAGCAACGTTATCCGTGGCAATCGCATCACAGACAACGGGTTGCAGGGAGAGGGCGCGGGCGTGCTCTTCGCCAATGCAGGGCCGGGAACCGCCTCGTACAACAACCTCGTGGAAGACAACTACATCGCCGGCAACGAGCTGGCCGGTGTGACCATGCACGCGCATACGCTTCCACCTGGGCCTGGGATGTTCGAGGATCTCAACGGCAACCGCATCATCGACAACGTGATCGGCCGTAACAATGTCGGCAGCCCATTCGTCCCCGGAGATCCACTCGATGGACCGCCCGCGCAGGACTTTGTGACAACCGGCATTCTGGTGTTCTCGGGAACGGTGCCGGTGCACGTGACGATCAGTGACAACCGGATTTTCAACGATCAGTACGGCGTGTGGCTGGGGATCAACGGCAACGTGGCGGTGTCGCGGAAGGACAACTCGTTTCATAACGTCGCCAAGCATTTCTTCACCTTCAGCTGAGTAGTTCATCACCAAGGTGATCTGTCGGCCCTCGTCGGGCGTCCGGCGAGGGTCGACATATCAGGATCGCCACTATCGTCATGGGATTACCGACCGTCGCGCGGACGATGGACTCGCCTGCGTGCACCATCGTGCAGAGCGCTCGTGGTCATAAACCGCCTGATGGCTGATCCGGGATTTGTGTTCTAGTCACCGGCCAGGGACGGCTCGGTCCGTCACCTCGGCGGGCCGGTCGCTGATGAGAGCCATGTTCGGGATCAGGCCCTGGCCGTTGGCCAGTGACTTCTTCGGCCGGCGGTGAGCCGTCGTCCAATGAGCTCAGTGACTTGCGATGGCATCTGCTAACAGCGCGCGATAGGCTTCACAATATTCAGCGGACGAATGCTGCTCTTGTACTCTCAGGTGCCCACGAGTGCCGGCCGCACGACGCTCCTCAGGTGTCAGGGAGAGTACTCGGCGCAATGCTGCTGTCAACGCACTCATGTCGCGGGGTCCATATAGCCAGCCATTGACTCCGTCCTCCACGAGCTCAGGCACACCAAATACGTTCGTGGAAAGCACGGGCACTCCAAACGCCATGCACTCGAGCATCGAGCGGGGCATGGATTCGATGTCCGATGCGGAGATCAGCACATCTGAAAGCGCGTACCAGTCCCAGATGTCTGGAGTCGTCGGGACTAGCGATATGCGATTCGCTATCTCGGCTCGGTCGACGATCCGTTTGACCGCTTCGGAGTACTCGCTTGGCTGATCGCCAACCAGAACCAGCCACGCCTCAGGATGCGCCGCAGCAGCTTCCACGAATGCCTCGACGATGCACGCTTGTGATTTCCGCTCCTCAAACATCCCCACGCCGAGCATTACCATCGCATTCTTGGGGATGCTTCGATCGCGCCTGGCAGCCGCCCGATCGAAACCACGCGCGAACGCAGCGATTGCTGTGGTATCCACTCCGTATCGCACCACCATTCTGCGCTTCGCGCTCGCATAGCGAGCGAACATATCGCTGGTTGCGTTCGCCTCGAAGACGAGCTGATGGGCGGCGCTGAGTGCGCTTTCCATTCGCCGCCGCATGTAGCCGGGCAGCCGATTCGCTCCGAAGTTGAGCCCAAACCAGTCGGAGAGTTCGAAGCTCTCGTGAATGGCCCACACAAAGGGCTTACCTTCTCGGTGACAGGCATCTCCAGCAGACCACGGACCAAGTGTGTTGAGAAGGACAACGCTGCATCCGGAGTCACGGATAAGCGCTGCTCGCCTGTGAACGTGGCGCTCGTAGCGCTCGATACTGGTGTCGTTCGCGTCACCGAGGATCACGACCTCCACACCTAGGTCCTCGAGCTCACGCCGAAGAATGCCATCGACGGGCGAGACGACCACACAATGATCTAGCGATGGTGCGAGAAGGCGGAGCAACTCGGAGAGGTAGAGTTGACCACCGCCCAGCGTTAGGCTATGCGTGAAGACCAGTAACCGGGGGCGTGCTCCGCTTCTGGAGGCAGCCGACTCCGCGGTGGGCGCTGTTGTTGCACTGCGCGTGCGCGGCAGTAGTCGCTTCGTGCGCGCCTGGTCGATCGCTTCATGGTCAGCGATCATGCGGACGTGCCGGGGGGGCACTGCGATTGCCGTGCCGTCGAATGCATGCGCGGTGATGGCGATCTCGATGTCTTGGCTGTGGCCAGAGGGCACCACGCCCCGATGTTCAAACCCTGTAACCGGGCCTAAGGCACCAGCGGAGTGGCGCTCCACGTCCCAGCGTGCAAGCCGAAGCCGCGCGAGCCCGACTTGTCGCCCGTTGAGTTGGACGTCAATACGGGACACAGGCCGGCTGGCCATCGTCGCCCACCCTCGCACGACCAGAAGGTCACCGTATATCTCCTCCCCTTCGCGAGGCTCGTCCAGATACCCTTCGAAACCCTCGCCCTTCAGCGTATACGTCCGCAGCCCGATTACCGACGACATGCCTGATCGCGATGTCGCTATCACCTTGACTCGCAAATCGCCGAGCGGCCACGGGGTCAGGTCGATGTTAGACGTCCACCCGCACGCGACTGCCACGCCACGCTCACGCAAGGCCGCGCGGACATCTGGACGCGGCGTCCCGAGCGTGGCCCGAACCTTCGTCATCTCGTTGAGGACGATCTCCACCGTGGCAGCGGTTCGGAGGCCCACCAGTGCCCATCCACTGAACGCAACTCCCTCGCGCAGGAGCGTCACCCCGTCGGGCTGGTCGACCGCTCCTCGCGGCTGCTCCGTGTCCCGGGCAGCGCGACGACCAGCCCAGTACGCGAGGATGCGTCGTCGCAATGGCCGGGCCCCCGGCACGACGCGAATGATCGCCCTGAGCCTAGAGGAAACCCGCTTCAGTATCGAGTCCCTCCTCGGCACCGAGCCGCTCCCAGGTCGCGCGGACGCCGTCCTCGAGCGCAGTCGGCTCGTACGGAATGAGCGAACGGAGTTTCGAGATGTCGAGCACAATGGCATCGACATCGTGGGAGCGTCGCGGGGCGAATTCGACAACGGGTGCTCGCCCGACAGTGTTGCTGACCACGGCGAGAAGCTCGGTTACGGTATGTCCAACCCCCGACCCCAGGTTCACCACACCGCAGTCGACGCGATCGAGCACCAGTCGCGCGAGAGCTGTTGTGACATCGGCGATGTAGACGTAATCCCTGACGGATCTCCCGTTCCCAACAACGGAGATCGTCAGACCGGCCGCGATACGATGCAAGAACACCGCGACTGCGCCCTGCGGTCTCGCGTGCGACTGCCCCGGACCATAGACATTGGCGCAACGAACGATCTGCGCCGTGATGCCGAAGGTCGCCGCGTACATTTGCGAGTACACCTCCCCTGCAAAGCGCGAGACACCATACGATGACACGGGTCTTGGGATGTCGGCCTCTGTTGCGAGGGTGTGAATCGGATTACCGTAGACGGCTCCGCCGGACGAAATGTAGGTCAGACTGACATGGTCAAAAGACCGCGTGGTCTCCAACGTGGCGAGTAACGGCGACAGTGTCCCAACCGCATCTTCGAGGGGACGGAGCGCCGCCGACGGCGGGTCCAGCCCTCCGGCCACATAAACAACGTGATCGACGCCCCGCATGGAGCTCTCGATCGTCTTCTGGTTGCCGGCGTCACCAATCGAAATGTGGATGCCGCGGAGATGTGCGGCGTGGGTTCGTGATGTCTCCGATCGCGTCAAACCGCATACGTCGACACCATGGTCTGAAAGGCTCATCCCAATCGCGGCGCCGAGAAAGCCCCATCCGACCACAAGGATTCGCGGCACCTGACCGGTCCAACCCTTCACTTCGCGGCACATTATAGGCTGGCCCTTTGAGAGTGCTCGCACCCTCCAAACGCCGAGCCCCTCGCGGCACGTGCCAGCCGACGAGGACAGGACTTGCTCATAGTGAAACGGATCACCTGGCGGATGCGGTGGCACGGGGGTTGTTGTCAAAGCGAGTGCTCCCGGGCTGAGTCTGTCGAGACGCACCGAAGGTGCTCATCGCGGGGCGCGCATCCGCGTGGTCGACGAGGACGGCGGACTCATCCGTGAACTCACGATCGATCCCACTCGCGACTACCAGCCACCCGGCACACTCTGCGGCCGACCAAAGAACGGGCACTATGTCCCGAGACAGGTCGGCACCATCACTTGAGACATGACATTGGCTGGGGAGAGAGGATTCGAATGTCTGAGTCTGGATCCGACAATAAGGGGTGAAGAATCCTCTCTCCCAAAGCGTTCTGATCCCAGTGCATACACGACACCCGACATGCCGGACATGAGCTGCGTCGGGGGGCTCAGATGATCGGGCTTTGACCTGCGTCTCCAGAACTGTCGGGCAGAAGGGCGCGCTCGCGAATCAACCGCTCCACCGTATCGGGGTCGTCGGGCGTGAGAAAGGGACGGATCTGACGCCCCTGGTCAAGGATGAGCCCGAACCGCTTGCGCCGCCGCTCCGGGTCCAGGTTCGCCCAGTAGCGCGTAGTCGACGCTCATGTTTGCTCAGATGTGCCGAGAGGAGCTTCTCGCTGACGCGGTCTCAGGGACTGGGGTAGCGATTCACGCCATCGGCACCGTGTTGGGGTTGGTCCGCTCCACAGGTGCTCGATTAGCAGGTTCGGAACTCTGAGCGCTACACCGCGCGAACGCGGACATCGCCGCGCCACTCGGACCGCGCGAGCACCAGCTGCACGTCACTGATGCGGCGTTCGCGGAACGCGGCCTCGCAATAGGCGAAGTAGAATCGCCACATCCTCAGGAACCGATCGTCGAAGCCGAGCGCGCGCGCATCCGACCGGCGAGCTTCGAGGCGGCGCCTCCAGTCGGCAAGCGTTCGCGCATAGTGCGGGCCGATGTCCTCGAGGTCGATGAGGCGCAGGTCACTCGCCCGCGTCGCCGCGGCGGTGATGGCCGTCACCGACGGCAGGCACCCGCCAGGGAAGATGTACTGCTTGATGAAGTCCTTCCGGGTCTTGGCCCGTTCGTACTCGCGGTCGTCAATAACGATGCATTGCAGGGCCGCACGTCCATCCGGCCGCAACAGACGGGCGCACGCTGCGAAGAACGCATCGTAAAGGCGCCAGTCGACCGCCTCGATCATCTCGATGGAAACAAGGTGCGAGAACTGTCCCTCGAGGTCGCGGTAGTCCTTGTTGAGCACGGTGATCCTGCCGCCCAACCCGGCTTGCGCGACCGCGCGCACCGCATGGTCGAACTGCCGTGCCGAGATCGTTGTCGTCGTGACACGGCACCCATATCGCGAGGCGGCGTGCAGCGCGAAGCCACCCCAACCGCCGCCGATCTCTACGACGTGGTCGGCTGGTCCGAGGTTGAGCTTGCGACAGATCCGGTCGAACTTGGCGGTCGAAGCCTCCGCGAGGGTGCTCGCTTCGGACTCGTAAACGCCGCACGAATACGCCATCGTGGGGTCGAGAAAGAGTGCAAAGAACTCGTTGCCGAGATCGTAGTGCGCATGGATGTTTCGCCTGTCGTCGGCTTTGGACGGTGATCGAAGCTGCCGCGCGGGGCGCGCCAGCAGGTCTCGGAGCCACACGGCTCGATTCGTGAATCGGCTGAGCCGGTCGAGGTTCAACAGGAGCAGGCGGAGCAGATCGACCAGATCGTCACTGTCCCAGCCCCCCTCGAGGTAGGTCTCGCCCAGTCCAGCGCTCCCGCGGCTGAGGACCGTCCTCCAGACCGCCGGGTCGTGGACCTGCATCGTGGCGTGAATCCCGGCGCCGCCGCGGCGACCAAAGACCTGTCGCTCCGAGCCCTCGACGACAGTGAGCGTCCCGTGCTCGAGGCGACCGAGCAGCGCCATCGCCAGCCTGCGGGCCCATCCGGTGCGTTGCCCGGAGCCGGTGACAGAGGGCGCCGTGGCGTCGCTCATGCCGCTACTCGTGAGTGGGCGACGTAGGGCGTGCGGCGGAGCCAGAGGCGGGCGGCATGAGTGTAGATCCCTGCGGAGACGCGGTGGGTCATCAGCGGGTGGCGCACCAGAAGGCGCGCAATCGCACTGCGCGTCAGCGGTCGGCGCCGCAATGACAGGCCGGCTCGGAACACGACCGACTCACCGCTCATGACCGTGATGCCGAGTCCGCACCGCTTCCCTGGCGCTGTGAGGCGGAAGCGATAGGTGAGATCCATGGGCAGGAACGGCGACACATGGAGTTGCTTCTGCTCGGTCTTCACGTCACCAAGCCCGCCGCGAACATCGAGGACGTACGCGTGCGACTCCCCCCACGGTGTGTTGGTCACGTCGGCGACGACCGCCTGGAGCGTTTCCGCCGCGTCGAAGCAATAGTAGAGGGCGATGGGGTTGAAGCACCATCCCCAGGAGCGGTGGAGCGCCAGCAGGCGCACCGGACCGTCGGGGCGAAAGCCGGCGCGGCGTTCCACCAGGTCGAGGACGGTCGTGCGAAGCGAGGTGTCGGGATCCCCCATGAAATCGCGCCGGCGGTACGTGATCGGCGCGGGGCGCTCGGCGCGCCACAACGGCGCGAGGTCGGTGAGGTCGTCAACCTCATCGAGGTCGAGCAATGGCATGGCGATTCGCCGGACGAAGCCGCTCGCGTGCGCACCCGTGCGCTGATGCATGACGGTGCCTTCGTAGAGCGCGGAACGCCTCATCGCGTGAACACCGCCTCGCGCTGCGCCTCCTTGGCGAGCAGGCGTCTGGTCGTGGTCAGCGCGCTCTGGACTCCGTCCTCGTGGAAGCCGTACCCCCAGTACGCGCCGGCGTAATGGGTGTTGAGGTGGCCGTCGATCTCTTCGCGGCGACGCTGCGCCTGCAGCGCCGCACTGTCATAGACAGGGTGCATGTAGTCGTACGAGGCGATGATCGTCGCCGGATCAATGGCGTCGTCGGCGTTCAGCGTGATGCAGTAGTCGGTGACCGAGCCCAGCCTCTGGAGCCGGTTCGCGTAATAGGTGAGCGTGGGAACCTGCTGGTCGGCCGCGACTCGCCGGTAATTCCAGCTCGCCCAGGCGCGGCGCCGCTGCGGAAGCAGCGTTCGGTCGGTGTGCAGCGTCGTCCGGTTGCGCCGGTAGCCGAATGCGCTGAGCAGCGACACCTCGGCGCGAGTGGGATTGCCGAGGAGGGCGAGGGACACGTCGGCGTGCGTTGCCAGAATCACCTTGTCGAAGCGCTCCCCGTCCGGGTGCGCCCCGCTGTGGATGACGACTCCCTCATCGTCTCGATCGATCCGGCGTACCGCGCAGCCGGTGCGAATCCGGTCACGCCACGGCCCCGTGAGGCGGCGAACGTACTCGCGTGAGCCGCCGAACACCGTCCGCCACTGCGGTTTGATGCCCGCGGAGAGCAGACCGTGGCGATGCAGGAAGCGTGCGAGCGGAGCCACAGGGAACTCGATGAATCGCTGCGGATCCGCAGACCAGATCGATGCCCCAAGGGGGATGAGGTAGTCATCGATGAACGGCCGCGAGTACCGGCCCTCGATGAGGAAGTCATCGAGCGAGGTGGTGATGTCGCTGCTCTCGACGAGCCTGCGCGCCGCGCGATTGAATCGCGGGATGTCGGCCACCATCCGGACGAACGACGGTCTGACGAGATTGCTGCGCCGGGCCAGCAACGTATTGAGACTGGTCGTACGGTATTCGAGCCCGGACACCAGGGATGAGACGCTGAAGCTCATCTCGCTCGGCTGGGTCGTGACGCCGAGCCCCTCGAGCATGGCGGTGAACGCGGGATAGTTGCGCTCGTTGTAGACGATGAAGCCAGTGTCGATGCTGAGCGTCCGTTCGGTCTCGTGGACCGCCACGGTGTTGGAATGGCCGCCAACTCGATGATCTGCCTCGAACACGGTGATCTCGTGGGCGGGATGGAGCACCTGAGCTGCGCTGAGGCCGGCGATCCCGCTGCCGACAATGGCAATGCGTTGCATGTGCCTGATATTAGTGCTAAACTCTGCGGCAAGTCAAGCCAACCCCTCAAGCAGGTTGAATAATGCCCCGCTACCTCACCGTCATCGATTCCACATGGAGCGTGGCGCAGGCCTTCGCGTTCATGAGCGACTTCAGCAATGCGGCGCGCTGGGACCCCGGCGTGCTGGCGGCGCAGCGGCTCGATGCGGGCCATGTCAAGGTGGGCTCATCCTTCGATCTAACCGTTCCCTTCGCGGGGCGGAAGATGACCCTTCGATACGCGGTGCGGAGCTTGAACGCTCCCCACCAGGTCGTCTTCGCCGCGTCGACGGGTCTGCTCGAGTCGGTCGACACGCTGACGTTCGAAGCACTCGGTGACGCGTGCCGGATGACGTACGACGCGGATCTCAGGTTCAAGGGAATTGCGGCCCTCGCCAACCCATTCCTCGCACTCACCTTCCGCCGAATCGGCGACCGAGCGCGGGATTCGCTGCGATCGGTGCTCACGAGCGCGCAATGACCAACTTCGACGGTGTTCGCACCGGCGTGGATCGGGCGCTCGAAGCCTCCGTGGCAGGTAGCTTCACACGCATCGGCCCGGCCGTGCGGAGCCGTCTGTTCGGATGGGAACCGCTTGCCGCGCATCGAATCGACGGGAAGATCTCGGTGGTCACGGGGGCGACGTCCGGTCTGGGACTCGCGACGGCAACGGAGCTTGCCCGCCTCGGAAGTCGGGTCGTCCTCCTGGTGCGAGACACGGAGCGCGGCCGTGCCGTCGGCCGTGAGATCACCGCAGCGACCGGAAGCAACGACGTCACCGTAGTCGAGGCGGACATGGGCGACATTGGCTCGGTCCGGCGTGCCGCTGAGTCACTGCGCCGGCTCCCGGGCATCGACGTGTTGATCCACAACGCCGGAGCACTGAGCAGGACGCGACAGGTGTCTCCACAGGGAATTGAGCAGACGGTGGCCGCGCAACTCATCGGGCCGTTCCTGCTCACCCACCTGGTCGGAGCGCAGCTGAGGAACCGCCCTTCGCGAGTGATCTTCGTGACCTCGGGGGGAATGTACACGGAGCCGCTGCACGTCGATGCGCTCGAGATGAGCGCCGATGTCTATGACGGGGTCACCGCATACGCGCGGGTAAAGCGCGCACAGGTCTCGCTCGTGGAGCGGTGGGCTCCCCAGCTGAATCGTCTCGCCATTACCATCGCCGCGATGCATCCTGGTTGGGCCGACACCCCTGGAGTGCGCACCTCGCTCCCGACCTTCGGTCGAGTCGTGGGTCCGTTGCTCCGCACGCCGTCAGAGGGTGCGGACACGATCGTGTGGCTCGCCTCCGCGCCGGGGGCCGGCACCCCGCCCGGATCGCTGTGGCTGGACCGCCGGCAACGCAGCCCTCACCGCCTGGGCCGCACCCGCCGGAGCGACACCGCCGCTGAGCGGGCTCGGCTCTGGACGTTCTGCTGCGAACGCAGCGGCATCACCGGTGACGAGTTGGCTGCGCTGTCGTGACTGCCCAGGCGACCTACGGTCTGCGCGAGGCGGCCGAGTTTCTCGGGGTCCATTACATGACGGTCTACCGTTACATCCGGACCGGCCGGCTTCCGGCGCGTCAAGCCGGGTCGCAGTGGGAGATCTCGGCTGCCGACCTCAAGCGGTTTGGCCGTGCAAAGAAGGTCACAGGCGGGCGCGGCAAGCGGCTCCGCCTCGATTCGAACGCCGCCGAGCGATTGGTCGCCCGCCTGCTCGTCAGCGATGAGAATGGGAGCTGGGCGATCGTGCAGGAGGCGCTGACCGGCGGTGCGGTGCCCAGGGACGTGTACGTCGAACTCTTCGGTCCCGCACTGCGCACGATCGGCGACCTCTGGGCACGAGGCGCTATCAGCGTCGCCGACGAGCATCGCGCGTCGGTGGTGGTGCATCGGCTAGTGGGACGGCTCGGCCCGCTCTTCCGAGCTCGCGGTCCGCGAACCGGCACCGTGGTCGTGGGCGCGCCCGCCGGCGAGCGACACGGCCTCCCAACCGCATTTGTCGCCGACCTGCTGCGCAGCCACGGCCTCGAGGTGATCGACCTTGGCGCCGACGTGCCTGCCGATGCCTTCGCCGCATGCACGGCAGCCGTCGAGTCGCTGACCGGGATTGGGATCGCGGTGACTATCGGGCGACACCGCGGCAGCGTTGGCACCTTGATTCGGACCATCAGAAAGGCAGGTGTCGTCGCTCCGATCGTGGTCGGGGGCGCCGGGATCACCGCCACGCAAGCGCAAGCGCTTGGCGCGGATCACTGGTCTCGCGATGTCGACGATGCGGTTCGGCTGCTCGTCACGCCTTGATTCGGCATCTGTCGATCACCATTCCCCTAGCAAGCCCTCGAGGCATCCCCGGCTGAGTTCTTCCACGGTTGCCGACGCGCCGGCAGCCCTTTGGTCGTAGCCATCGGGGGAAGGTGGATCTGCGCCGCGTGCGTCGCGACCATGTGCCATCGCATGTGCCATCGGCTGTTTGTCGACATGCTCTGACTTGACAACTGTGTATTTAGTGCTAATAATACGGAGCGCGGCCGCGGACCTCGCGGCGCACAGAACATCGGCCCGGCGTTGCCGGGCGCGCGCAGGGCGCGCATCAGCCAGAGAACAACCCACGTCAGGAGACCGCATGACCACCAACGTTCGCGTCGGCACGACCATCAACGCATCACCGGAGACCACGTGGTCGGCGATCGAGCAGATCGACACCCATGCCGACTGGATGGCCGACGCCCAGTCGATCACGTTCACCACAACGCAACGCGCCGGTGTGGGGACGACGTTCGACTGTCGCACCGGGATCGGACCCCTCCACATCGTCGACAGCATGTCGATCACCGAGTGGGCTCCGGGCGCGTCCATGGGCGTCGAGCACCGAGGGGTCGTCCGCGGAACCGGTGTCTTCACGCTGCGCGAGTCCGGCAAGCAGCGGACCCGGTTCTCGTGGGAGGAGCGCTTGACGTTTCCCTGGTGGTTGGGTGGCGTCGTCGGTGAGCGTATCGCCGGACCGATGCTCACCCGCATCTGGCGCGGAAACCTTGCTCGCCTGAAACGCATCGTGGAAGCACCGTCGCACGGCCGGTCTGCTGACCCCGTCGACAGGACGCCGTCCGCATGAAGGTGGCCATCACCGGCGCGACCGGATTGATCGGTCGTGCGCTGGTCAAATCGCTGATGAGCGACGGTCACGAGGTCATCGCGTTGAGCCGAACCGCTGGCATGGTCGGCGACGTCACGACCACCGTCTGGGATGCGTCAACATCGGCGCTCCCTCGTTCGGCGGTCGAGGGTGTCGATACACGCCAGACGAGGCTATCGGCGATGGCGCCTGGCCTTGCACGTCCTCAATAACGGAGTCAGAGAATGGAAACCGTTCCGCCAGCGCGCAAGGATGTCACCGCGACTCTGCGCGCTTCCACTTCGTCCTCGGCGATGCCGCGACGGTTGCGCATTGAGCCGAACCCCGGGCACGAGTCAGTCTGGGACTACCCACGCCCCCCTCGCCTCGAGCGGTCGACGAGTCACATTGTCATCCGGCTCGACGGTCAGGTGGTGGTGGACACTGTACGCAGCCTACGTGTACTCGAAACCAGCCACCCGCCGGTGCACTACGTCGACCCCGCCGATGTCCACGTGGTTCTAGAGCGAACATCCTGGCACACATGGTGCGAGTGGAAGGGCGAAGCCGCGTACTGGGCAGTGGCAGGGAGCGATCGGGAGGTCGCATGGTCATACCCAACGCCGGCTCGTGGCTTCGAGGCACTCACCGACCACCTCGCCTTCTACCCAACTCGTGTCGATCACATCACGCTCGACGGAGAGACGGTGATCGCCCAACCCGGCGGTTTCTATGGTGGTTGGATCACATCGAAGGTGGTCGGGCCCTTCAAGGGCGAGCACCGTACGGCAGGCTGGTAGGCCACCGGAGCGGAGCTCTCCAGCCAAACTGGGCAGTCACCTGGGCACATCCACCGGAGGACGAGGCAGCGCATGAGCACGACACAGAGCCGTCGACGCTGGCTCGGCATGCCCTTCATCGCACTCGGCGTCGCCATGATCATCGTCGACGCAACCATCGTCAACGTGGCGATCCCCTCGATCATCCGCGACCTGCGCACCTCTGCTCCGACGGCAGAGTGGTTCAACTCGATCTACTCGTTGGTGTTCGCGGCACTGCTCATCACCTTCGGTCGGGCCGGCGACCTCTTCGGGCGGCGACGTCTCTTCATGATCGGGACCACGGTTTTCGTTATCGCGAGCCTCATCACGGCGACCGCGCAGAGCGGCTCGATCCTGATCCTGGGAAGGTTCGTGCAGGGTGTTGGCGGGGCCATGATTCTGCCGTCGACGCTGTCGACGCTGAATGCGCTGTTCCAGGGACGCGACCGCGCCATCGCCTTTGCCATCTGGGGGTCGACCATCGGTGGCGTTGCCGCGATCGGCCCGCTGGTGGGCGGCTGGCTGACCACCGACTACTCCTGGCGCTGGGCGTTTCTCATCAACGTCCCGATTGGTGTCGCGATCCTCATCGGAGCTTCGATGCTCGTTCCCGAAACGCGAGACGCCGAGGCTCGCCGAGGGGTTGACATCGCTGGGGTCACGACTTCGATGGTCGGGCTGGGTGCGCTTGTCTTCGGTCTGATCGAAGGTCAGACCTATGGATGGTGGTCGCCGGTGCCAGGAGAGACCTTTGCCGTCGGCGGCTGGACATGGCCGTCTCAGAGCATCGCCCCGTCCCCCGTGGCCTTCGCCGCCGGGGCAGTGGCTCTCGTCGTGCTGCTCTTGGTCGAGCGGTCGCGGAGCCGGGCCGGCAAGGTTGCGGTGATCGACATGTCGCTGTTCAGCCTCCGAAGCTTCCGCTACGGCAACATCGCGGCGCTCATCGTGTCCCTCGGCGAGTTCGGTCTCCTGTTTGCGATTCCCCTGTACCTGCAGGGTGTGCTCGGCTACAGCGCGCTGGGAACCGGAACGCTGCTGCTCGCGCTGGCATCCGGTGCATTCCTCGTCGGCGGAGCAACGCCCCAGGTGGCTCGCCTCCTTGGGGGTCGAGGCATCGTTCGCCTGGGCCTCGCTCTCGAAGTGATCGGCATCGCCGGGCTCGGGTTCACCGTCGGTGTCGACACAGCGGCGTGGTCCATGGTGCCCTGGCTCTTTGTCTACGGCTGCGGTGTGGGGTTTGCCACCGCGCAGCTCACCAGCGTGATTCTCGTTGACGTCCCGATCCGCCTCAGCGGCCAGGGTTCGGGGATTCAGAGCACCTTCCGACAGGTGGGCTCAGCCCTGGGTGTGGCGGTGCTCGGGACCATCCTGATCACCGGGATCGGCAACAGTCTCGACGCCAGATTGACGACCGCCCATGTTCCCCCTGCCGCCAGAACAGCCATTGTCGCCCTGGTCAAGTCCACCGGAGGCACGGCCATCCCAGGACTGCGAGCCCAACCGGGTGGTCAGGCGGTCGCGAACGCCGCTTCGGCTGCCGTTGTCGACGCCGTGCATGCGGTCGCGTTCGGTGGAGCGCTGTTCGTCCTCGTCGGGTTCATCGCCACCCTCGCGTTGCCGCCTGTCCGGCAAACCGGCAAGGAGGAGGACGACGAGGCGCGCATGCGAGCGGCCGCAGGAGGACGTTAAACGCGCACGATCCCCGACTGGCTGAGCCAGAGTTCTCCGCTCCACCTCCAGCGCCTGGGCCACGCCCTGCTTGATCTCCGGAGGGTGGGCTAACCCGTGGACCCCGCTCTTGGTCATGGACTGATCCACGCGACGCGGCCGCGAGGGACTCCAGGATGGTCACTCCGTGACTCCGTGGCGCTACCGCTGGGCAGCGGCCGCCGGGTCCTCGCCTTCGCCGCCCGCCGAAACCCATTTCGAGGTGACGACGGTGGTCCGAGCGATGTCAGGATCCGTGAAGACGTCGAGATCGTCACGGCTCTGCGTGGAAAACTCCGAGACGATGGCGCCGTCCGGCCCCGCCTGGAACCAGTGCAGCGTGTTGGGCGGGACGAGATGCGATCGCGTCCGAAGGAGCTGGCTGGGGCGGTCTGAATCACCATTCCGAGCGGTCAGCCTAGAATCGCGGTCCCGTGAGCTTCGACGTCGAGATTCGCAATATCGCTGGGCAGGTGACCGCGGTGGGTGCTGCCGGTCCTTTTACGCTCGTCGTCGATCGACCTGTCGAGGCAGGCGGTGGCGGACGCGGCTTCAACGGTGGTGAATTGCTGTATTTGGCCATTGCGGGCTGCGTCTCGAACGACCTGTTCCGAGAGGCCGCTGCGATGGGCGTCGCTCTCGACCGAGTGGTCGTCAGGGTAACCGGCGACTTCATCGGGTCACCGGCTGTTTCGACGGCCGTGGGCTACGAAGTCGAAATCTCGGGCAACGCTCCACCTGAGAAGCTGCGCGAGCTGGTTGGGCACGTGGACCGTATCGCTGAGATCCCGAACAGCCTTCGGGCTGGCACGCCGGTCGAGCTGAAGGCTATTCACATCTCCACTTGACCGGGCCCCCGGCAGGACCGGGGAGGCAACAACCTCAAGTGGCACACTTCCGCGAGCCCTTCGACGTTCTCTTTTCTTCGCGAGAACCGCCCTCAGTATGCCTTCGCCACCATGGCCCTTCGAACGGATCAGCCAGCCTTCCGTGCGGCCGCAGCGGTCCGGTCCAGTCGCGCGAGAAACGGGGTGGCAGCGATCCTGGTGAAGATCTCTCGAGCCTCGTCGTCCTCGCCTGCCGGGGCGGGGGCGGATCCGCGGAGTATTGCCCGGTCGAGGGCGCAGAGGGCGAGATCGAGAGGCGAGTCGATCGTCCGCCAAGCGTCGAGGGCGCGGGCGTAGGCCGTCGCCGCCTCATCGCGCCGCCCCTCCATGGCCGCGAGCCCTGCCTCCGCGGTCAGCCGTACTGCCGCCATCCAGCGGCCGCGAAACGCCTGCATGCCGGCGAGCGCCTCGCGAGCGCGCCCGGCGTCACCGAGCCACAGCGCGGCGCGCTGTTGGATCGCGAGTGCCGCGGCGCTGTTGATCCCCGATGGTTCGGCCGCCAGCGCGGCCGATGCGTGCCGGTGGGCCGCTTCGAGGTCGTCGGCGGCCATATGCACAGCGGCTCGAGCACGATGGTTGTTGGCCCGCGCGGTCATGTCCTCGCTTCCTTCGGCGTCTGCAGTCGCTGCGAGCAGCTCCATGGCGAGGGAAGTGTCTCCGCTGAACGCCGCGAGCACTGCTTCGCAGAGCTCGAGCTGAGTCAGGCGGGGACTGGGCAGATCCCGCTGACGAAGTGCGCTCAGCGCCGCTCTGGCGTCGTCCCACTGTCCAAGGTTGGTCGCGGCCTCCGCGGCGTTGAGTAGGTTCACGGTCTCGAAGCTGCGAGCGCCGGCGCGACGCGCCAGCTCAGCCGACCCGAGCGCCAGTCTGATCGCCTCGTGAGGATCCTCATCGGTCACGAAGATGGACACGTACAGACCCGCCAACGCCTGCTCGACGAGGGAGCCGGCGGTCTCGGCGAGGGCCATGCGCCCGCGAGCCAGCATCACGGCCTCGCGGTGGCGCCCGACGCGGAACAACACTACGGACTTGGCACCGATGGCGCGCCCAAGCAGATCGGTGTCGTCGAGGCGTTCGGCGAGCGTGCACGCCGTCTCAGCCCAGGCGAGGGCTTGCTCAGACGCCCCAGACCCGCTCCGCAGTGAGGCAATCGTGGCAGCCAGATCAGCTCGAGCTCGCTCACTTCCCGTTTCTCCGAGCTCCGTGAGGACATCCTGCGCGCGTGCGATGGCGTCAGCAACGCGCTCCAGTCCGTCGCCGAGAGCCTCGGCGAGCCGGGCCGTGCTGCGCCCGACGGCGTCCGCTTCGCCTGCGCTCCTGTGTGCCGTGATCGCAGCCTCAAGGTGAGCCACCGCGCGCTCGAATGCGTCGGTTCGGAAGGCGGCGTCGCCGGCTGCGTCCAAGAGCGCCGCCCGCTCCGCTGGGTCCTGGGTCAGCGCCAGTCCCTGCTCCAGGTAGGTGAGGGCCTGCTCCGGCGAGCCGAGTGCCAATGCTCGTCGCCCCGCGCGGGTGAGCCACTCACGGGCGCGGGCGGCCAGCGAGTCCCGATCCGGGCCCTCAGCGGTGGCACGCTGCGCCTCGGCGTAGTGCGTCGCGACCACACCGACCAACTCCTCGTCGTCCAAGCCCTCGAAGTACCCGGCTGCGGCGACGTGCTTGGCCCGCCGCTCGGGCTTCGCCAGCGTGCCATAGGCGACCTCCCGGATCAGCCCCTGGACAAAGCCGTACTGGCCTCGCTCCGGCGAGCGGGGGTCGGTGTCGAACGCCAGCAACTCCTTGCGCACCAGGTCCCGGAGGGGCGTCGCCAGGGCGGCCGGGTCCCGGCCCGACACCGCCGCCAGCGCGGAGATCGAGAAGCTCTGGCCGAGCACGGCGGCGTCCTGAAGCAGTGAGCGCTCGACGGGAGACACCCCGTCGAGGCGAGACGCGATGAGCGCATGCAGCGTGTCGGGAATCTCGAGCGCCCTCAGCGTCCCCGTCACGGTCAGCACCCCGTCGCGATCCGCCAATTGCCCTCTGTCGACAAGCATCCGGATCGTTTCGACGGCATAAAGGGGCACTCCTTCGGCGCGCTGCAGCACCTGCTCCACGACCGCCTCCGGCAGCCCCGCGACGAAGCCACGCAGCAACGCGGCCATGGCCTCTGGCGCCAGCGGCTCGAGGTGCAGGGCGGTGAATGAGCGTTGCCCAGCTCCCCAGGTGGGGCGCCGTTGGAGCAGCTCCGGTCGCGACAGGGTGAGCACGAAGATGGCCCGGGTCCGCGACCACTCCACGATCGACTCGATGAAGTCGATCAATCCGGGATCTGCCCATTGGAGATCCTCGAACACGAGTACCGTCGGACCGCGTTCGGCGATCCGCTCGAAGAAGGTGCGCCATGCAGAGAAGAGCTCCTCGCGGTCGCCGCCGGGCGCGTCGCCGAGCCCGAGCAGGGAGGCGAGCGCCTCCTCCACCCAGCGGCGTTCCGCCGGCTCCGAGACGAAGTCGCCCACCGAGGCGGCCAATTTGGCGCGCGCCTCGACGGGATCCTCACCTTCGCTGATCCCCGCCCGCATGCGCACCATTTCTCCGAGCGCCCAAAAGGTGATCCCGTCGCCGTAAGAGGGGGAGCGGCCCTGTTGCCAGTAGATGGTCTCGGCGAGGCCGTCGACGTATTTGAGGAACTCCCAGGCGAGCCGGCTTTTGCCGATCCCGGCGAGTCCCGTCACCGAGACGAGTCGGACCCGCTGCTCCCGGGCGGTGGCATGGAGGAGCTCCTTGAGGAGCCGTAGTTCTTCCTCCCGGCCAACAAAGGGTGGCTCCGCCCGTTCCGATCGGCCCACCCCTCGGCGTTGTGCAACAACGCGCTCAGCCTTCCAGACGGGCACCGGTGCTTCCTTGCCCTTGAGAGTGAGCGGGTCGCGGGCTACGAAGGCGATTGCCTGGCCGGCGGCACGCATCGTCGTCTCGCCGACGAGGACCGTGCCCGGTTCCGCGGCGGACTGCAGGCGGGACGCCGTGTTCACCAGATCCCCGGCAACCATTCCCTGGCCGGTGGCCCCGAGGGTCACCGCCGCCTCGCCGGTGAGGACACCCGCGCGGAGGCGAAGGTCGGGGGCCCCGGCGGCAGCGCCGAGCGCTGCCACCGCAGCGACCAGGTCGATCGCGGCACGGACGGCTCGTTCGGCGTCGTCCTCAGTCGCCGCGGGCACTCCCCACACCGCCATGACGGCGTCGCCGATGAACTTCTCGACGGTGCCGCCGTAGCGCTCGATCACGCCCCGGCAGACATCGAAGTAGCGGGAGAGGAGTTCGCGCACCTCCTCCGGGTCCAGCCCCTCCGAGCGCGCTGTAAACCCGACCAAGTCGGCAAATAACACCGAAACAAGGCGGAGCTCCGCAACGATCGTGGTCTGTGGACGCGTGGGGACGGGAGTCGGTGGACCGGCGCTGAGTGCTCGAACAGGAATGGAATTGCCAGCTGCCCTCAAGGCCTTACCGCACTTCCTGCAGAACCGAGCCCCCGCACGATTGACAAAGCCGCAGGAGACACACTCCTCCCCGATCGGAGATCCACACGTGTCACAGAACTCATCGCCCGGGAGCGTTTCAGCTCCACAATTCGAGCAAATCACGACGTGCTCCTTCAGAGATCCGACGGCACTGAATGGTACCGACCGCGATCACGAAGCATGGCGGCATGGCTGCAGGTCCGGGGGCCGGGCGTATCGATGAGGTTGGTCCCGGGATTCAAGGGTTGACAAACACTTCGGCTACCCACTCGGCTCAAGCATTGGCCGATACCGGCGTTCATCGGTTGCTGGTGTCGCTGGAGTCCCCGAGCAACCTCTTCACCGGACACCGTCGGCGAGCCAAGGAGCGGCGGGGCCGACGCAGCCGGATTCGGCAAGGTTCGAACGTCAAGTGGGATGAGCCGGAGTTCTCCGCTTTACCTCCAGCCCTGCGCCACGGGGATGCTGAACTGCGGAGGGCGGGCCAACCCGACGACCCCGGTCTTGAGGATCGACTGATCCATAGCATGCGGCGGTCATCGGCCGCCCCAGGATGGCCACTCCGGCGGGGCGCTACCGATGAGCAGCGGCCGCCGGTCCCCGCCCTTCGCCGCCCGCCGGAACGCAGTTCGAGGTGACGACGGTGGTCCGAGCGATGTCCGGATCCGTGAAGACGTCGAGATCGTCGCGGCTCTGCGTGGAAAACTCGGAGACGATCGCACCCTCCGGTCCCGCGTGGAACCAGTGCAGCGTGCTGGGCGGGACGAGGTATTGCTGACCCGGCCGGAGGATCACCTCGTTCCAGACCGTGTACGCGCCTCGGTCTGCCCGTGCCGGTCGGCACCTGGGCCGCTCAGCCGGCGGGCCGTCAAGCTAGAGGTAAACCAGACCTCTGCGACAGCGGAACGTCTCCTCCTTGCCGCGGTACTGTCGAACGGCGGGTGGCGATGCTCCGGGCAGGCCTGGCCGGGGAACATCACGATCTCCTTGGCGCAGACGCGCTGGGTGTTGACGTGGACGACGACCTCCAGCCCCGTTCGATCGAGCTCTCAGAGGCCGAAGTCGGCCACTTCGATGCCGTAGCGCTCTTCATCGGTGAGGACGAACCCCGCCTCTCCGAGCAGCTTTGCCGCCCGCCGCCGCGCGTCCTGGATCTGATCGTGTGTCAACACAGCTGCATACCGTAGGCTGGCGACATCCGCTGCAAAGGATCACGACGCGGCCATGCTGCCATGACTACGTCCATCCCTTGTGTTCGCTCCATGACCGAGCTGAAGACAGAACGTCGTGAATGATCGGCGGCTTAGCCCAGCTGCTTGAGACCCTGCTCGCGCTCCGCGCGGGTGACCTGCTGCCACTCCTCGCTGACCAGCGAGGCGGGGTCCAGGTGCGGGTTGCGCGGGCCTATGGCATGGATCAGCAGCGATTCCATCTGGGCGATGACTTTGCTGCGCACCACGGTCGCCTCCGAGCTCATCGCCATGCTCACGAGCGTCGAGGGACCGGGGGGCTTCGCAGGTGCATCGACCGCACAGAAGCCGAACCAGGAAAAGCGATCCCACTTTCCCTCGTGAGCGTCGCCGAGATGCTCGCGGAGTCGTGTACCCAGGCCGCGTTTGGTGGTCACACCAACGTAGTACGGCCCGTAGTTGCCGTAGAGGATGTAGAGACCGCGCTGCTCCTTGAAGTCAGCGACGAGGGTGGCCTTGCGGCTCAGATCGCCGAGATGACCGAGCAGCGCGAAGTTCGGCAGCCCGTCGTCGGCGCGTCCACGACCGTCCCAGTCGATTTCATCGGCGCGCCAGAACTGTCCGTAGGCGCGGATCAGCTCGAGTTTGGAACCGGCCGGGGTGAGTAGCGGTTTGATCACGTCGCGCTCGCCCGTGGGGGTTTCGGTGTGGAGTCGCCTTGCCCGGGTCACTCCACCTCAGAGCGGGACTTGGTCAGCGGGGGGAATGGCTCATAGGAGACGTAGGAGTCGGTGCGACCAAGGAGCAAGATGCCGCGCAGGAAGTCCACGCCCTCACTTGGCATGATCGGCGACGGCTGATCCGGAGGCCAAACCCCGTCGTCCATGAACTCGTCAGGTGTGCGGCCCTCGGTGAGATGCACGTGCCCATCGGACTCGAGCTCATAGATAGAACTGATAGTCGCGGGATCGGTACCGAGAGACCAGACGGTGACCCGTTGAACGTCGTCCACAATGCCCCAGCGTTCTGCGAAGGGCTTCCAGTTGCGGATTCTGGTATCGGTCATGAAGGACCCGAGGGCGCATGATCGGCCGCCCCGCCGTCCTGGTCGCCGGCGTCCACCGGAACGATGGTCGCCGGATCGACGATCCAACTACCGACCTCATGATCGATGCGACGACCCCAGTACGATCTGACGGTGGTGGTGACCAGCTGGCCGGTGACGGTCTCCGGTGCGCCTTCCGTAGTGGGGGATGCGCGGATCCACCATCTTGAGCTTGTGGTTCGCCTGAGCCTCTTTGAGGCCGAGCGGAATAGCGGCGACGATCATACGAACCACCCCTGATAGAGCAAGGCCCCCGGTACGACTCATTTACCCAGCTCGCCCGGATTGTCAAACCTGCACGTCACGTTTGCGCGAGGCTGCGGCTCATGTGGATTGCGAGTACTGGCCGATTCAGTTTCGCCGCTGGACCGTCAGCGTACATGGCGAGCGGAGCAGAGCGCGTGCGTGGGCCACCCAGGCTTCGGAGAGCGTCGGGCGTGGGAGTTCTTTTCGCGCGGCGAACATGAATCCACTGTGTTCCCCCTGTGCTGCGACCGGCTCCTTCGCGCGGCTGCGGCTGCTCGAGATCAGAATCTTCGGATTCCGAGCGGCTGAGGAGAGACGATTCGAACCGCTGATCGGCTGAGCCGGCGATAGCCCGTCTACGTCGAGCTCCCGCGCAACGGGCGTGCTGAACTCCGGCGGCCGGGCTAACCCGACGATCCCGCTCGCATGCATCGACTGATTCGTGCAGGGGGACGGTCAGGGTAGCCGACGCCGTGGCTCCGCGGTCGACCGTGGGCGCCGCCCGCCGGGTCTGCGCGTCGCTGCGAACTCAGCTCGACGCGATGATGGTGTCCAGGGCTCACCGTGTTGACGATGCGGTGCGGTTCGGTTGCTCGCCGCGCCGCGAACCCATCCCGTGGAAGCCGTTAGCCTGCGGTCGCAGATGTGGGCTCCGGCGTCTTGCCGGGCTGAGACACTGGCGCCTTTGGCGGCACAACACCGCCACTCGCTCCGCCGGGCGCCGGCCGGCTGACGAAGGAAAACGTCGCCGGATCGAGGGCG
>JBAUTG010000125.1:0-7146 GCA_049582105.1 Candidatus Dormiibacterota bacterium
CTCAGGCAGACTTCGACGCGTTGCTCGCCGCGCGGTTGTGGATGAGCACGCGGATCGCGTCGAGCGGCAACGGCTGATCGAATGGGAGCTGCAGCGTTGACTTCGCGGCCATGTACCGCTCCAGTCCGGCGACGCGCGCTTCCTCGACACTGCACGGATAGAGACCGATGTGACGGGCGTGCGCCTTGAAGTACGCGAGGCGACCGTGGAGGTGATAGAACGGCATGCCGTAGCTGATCCGTTCGTCGGCGTCCGGTGCTGCCGCCCGGATGGTCTCGCGAAGTTGCTGCAGCATCGGCTGCAGCGCCTTCGGGGCGGCTGCGATGTAGTCGGCCACCGTTTCGGGTCTAGTCACGGCCACGGACGGTAGCGTGCGCAGACCGATGCCGGGCTCGTTGGAGCCGGCCTCAGACGGGGTCGACGATCAGCCTGCGCGTGTGCTCCGCTGACGCGAGCGCGGCAATGAGCCGGCGGATACGCCCGCCCTGCGGGTGCTGATGGGCCGTGCAGTCGAGCCAGATCTGCCCGTCGCGGGCCGTCGCGGCCATCGGCTCACCGCAATCACAGAACGGGGTCTCGCGTTCGGCCCGCTCGATGAGCGTGACGATCCGGACGTTGTCCCTCTTGTTCATCTCGTGCTGGTTCATGCCTTGATCTCCTTGCACCGATACGGTGCGTTCCGTATTATAGCATCCAATATGGAAACGCGCCGATCGGACCAGTCGCCGCAGCCGGCATCTCAGGCACATTCCGGGCGGGTGGGCCGCCCGCGAAGCGACAAGGCCCATCAGGCAATCCTCAATGCGGCGCGCGAACTCCTGATCGAGAGGGGGTTTGCCGCGATGCGGCTGGAGCATGTCGCCGCGAGGGCCGGCGTGGGCAAGGCGACCATCTACCGCCGCTGGCCCTCCAAGGAGGCGCTTGCGCAGGGCCTGCTGTCGCAGCTGGCGTCACCGCACATCGATATCGCGGAGGCCGGGAACACACGCGACGAGCTCCTCGCCGCCGTCGTCAACCCGATGCGGGCCGTGACCGAAACTGATTTCGGACCGGTCATCCGGGCGCTGCTCTCGGAGATCGCGAGCAATCCGTCGCTGGGTGACCCGTTTCGGGCGACCGTCGTCGCTGCTCGTCGTGCGGAGGTCGCGAGGGTGATCGAGCGCGGGGTGGCGCGGGGTGATCTGCGCCCTGACGCCGATTCGGAGCTGGCGACAGAGCTGCTGGTCGGCCCGGTCTACTTCCGGTTGATGTTCGGAGGCGTCCTCGATCTCGCCTTCGCCGAGCGCGTCGTCGATGGCGTCATGCGGGGCTACGCAGCCTGAAAGGTGCGGCGTCCGGGCTCTCGGTACAGAATGCTCGCGTGCGTGCGGTCGTCCACGACAGATACGGGCCGCCTGAGGTGCTGCGGCTCGTCGACATCCCGAAGCCGATCCCGAAGGACGACGAGATTCTCGTCAAGGTCCATGCGGCCACCGTCAGCCGGACGGATGTCGCGCTTCGCGCCGGCACTCCGTTCATCTCGCGCTGCATCACAGGAGTCCGCCGGCCGCGGCGGCGGATTCTCGGCAGTGACCTGGCCGGCGAGGTCACGTCGGTCGGCGCGGCGGTGACCGGTTTCTCGGTGGGGGACCACGTGTTCGGCATCAATCCCTGGATGTTCGGCACCCACGCGGAGTTCATGTGCATGCAGGCGCGCGGGCCGGTTGCGCAGATGCCGGCGGGGATGTCGTACGAGGATGCGGCGGCGGTGTGTGACGGGGCGATCCTTGCGTTGAACGCCATGAGACCCGCGCATCTCCACAAGGGCCAGAGGCTCTTGATCTACGGTGCCTCGGGGTCCATCGGCACCGCCGCAACGCAGCTCGCGAGGTTCTTCGGGGCGGACGTCACCGCGGTGTGCCGTCCGAACAGCGCCGGCATCGTGCGCTCGCTCGGGGCCGATGACGTCATCGATTCCACGCGTGAGGACTTCACGAAGAACGGCCGGACGTACGACGCCATCCTTGATGCCGTGGGCAACCTCACCTTCAGCGCATGTCGTGGCTCTCTCAAGTCTGGTGGCGTCTACCTCGCGACCGACGGGCTCCGGAACGTGCCGCTGTCGGTGTGGACCGCACGAGTCGGCGACAAGCGCGTGCGGTTTTCGATTCCCCCGCGGTTCACGAAGCAGGATGTCGTGTTCCTCAGATCGATCATCGAGGCGGGGAAGTATCGAGCGGTCATCGATCGCCGCTACCCGCTCGAACAGGTCGTCGCTGCGACGCGGTATGTCGAGACGATGGGGAAGACGGGGAACGTCGTGCTGACGATCATCGCCGACGGCGCGCCCTGAGGCGGAGTCGCCGGGTGGGACGCATGTCCGAATGTGGCTCGCGTCAACCGGCGGAACCCAGGTACAACATGAGAATGGTGCCCCCAGGGTGATCACCGAGCTGCGCCCGCCCGCGACACGAACGCCGGCTGTTCAGACATGGCTGACGGTGTCGGCATGTGGTGTCACGGTGCTGCTCTGGGCGTCGGCGTTCGTCGCGATTCGTAAGGCGGGGGAGCAACTTTCCCCTGGAGCTCTGTCCCTCGGACGCCTCGCGATCGGCAGCGCCGTCCTGGGGATCCTCGTGCTTGTCCGGCGCGAGCGGGTGCGCCCGACCGGTCGCGACTGGCTGCGCATCCTCATCCTCGGGGCCGCCTGGTTCGGCATCTACAACGTGGCGCTCAACGATGCGGAACGGCATGTCGATGCCGGCATCGCGGCGATGGTCGTGAACGTCGGGCCGATCCTCATCGCACTCCTGGCGGGCTGGTTGCTCAAGGAGGGCTTTGCGCGCGGTCTCATGGGCGGCAGCCTGCTCGCCTTTGCCGGCGTCGTGGTCATCGCCTTGTCGGCATCCACCGGAGCTCACGCCGATCTGGTCGGCATCGTGCTCTGCATCCTCGCCGCCGTCGCCTACTCGATTGGCGTGGTCAGCCAGAAGCCGCTGCTCGGCCACCTGCCGGGATTGAGCGTCACGTGGCTGGGCTGCACAGTGGGGATGGTCGTCTGCGTGCCGTTCGCGCCGTCGCTCGTCCACGACGTCGGGCAGGCCGGACCCGGCAGCCTGCTCCTGGTCGCATACCTCGGAGTCTTCCCGACCGCCGTCGGATTCACGACCTGGGCATACGCGCTGCGCCGTACCACCGCCGGGAAGATGGGCGCGACCACCTACCTGGTCCCGGCCGTCGCGATCATCCTGGGCTGGTTGATCCTCGGGGAGCAGCCCGCCGCGCTCGCCGTGGCCGGCGGTGTGCTGTGCCTTGCCGGCGTGTATCTCACCCGTCGCAGACCACGCCGCTAGCGACTCTGGACGGCGCGCGTCACACGGCATACTGCGGCCGTGAACGACGCCGGCGAGCCGACTCTGCCGCAATCGCGGCGCCTCGCACCGGAGCTCGAACGACCGCCGGTCGGTGAGAGTGTTCCTGAGTCGCTGGGATACCGGCTGAAGAATCTGATCCTCGGGAAGCCGATGGTGTCGGAGCGGCTCACGCAGGAACGACTCTCCAACCCCGTTGCCATCGGCGTGATCGCGCCGGACATGATCTCCTCATCGGCGTACGGGACCGAGGAGATGCTCCTGATCATGGTCCCCATCATCGGCGTGGCCGCGTTCACGATGGTGATTCCGATCACGATCGCGATCCTCCTGGTGATGCTCTTCGTGATGTCCTCATACATGCAGGTCATCGGCGTGTACACGCGAAGTGGCGGATCGTACGTCGTCGCGCGAGACAACTTCGGGCCTCGTGTTGCGCAGGTCGCGGCTGTCGCGCTGCTGATCGATTACACGGTGACGGTCGCCGTGCAGACGTCCGCGGGCACGGCCGCGCTCACCTCCGCGGTTCGATCGTTGACGCCGTACACGGTGCCGATCACTGTCGGCGTCACGCTGCTGATGCTGTTCGGCAACCTGCGTGGCATTCGTGAGGCGGGATCCGTCTTCGCGATCCCCACGTACTTCTACGTCTTCTCGCTCTCGCTCGTGGTGATCATCGGTCTGGTCAAGGGCGTGCTCGGCGGTCTCGAAGCGCACGCCTTTCCGACGGTGAAGATGCTCGGATACGCACCGGGACACCAGACGGGGTTTCTCATGGGGCTGGGCATCTTCTACTGCCTGCGCGCGTTCGCCAACGGCGGCGCGTCACTCACCGGGCTCGAGGCGGTCTCCAACGGCATCTCCAGCTTTCGCAAGCCCGAAGCACGCAACGGGCGCATCGCGCTCGTCGTCATGTGCTCGATCCTCGGATTCCTCGTGCTCGGCACGTCGCTGCTCGCGCACTGGACCCACGCGGTGCCCTACGCGGCAGGAACGCCGACCGTGGTGTCCCAGGAGGTGCAGTACGTGCTCGGCTCCACCTGGGTGGGGACCGCCATGTTCTTCGTCGTCCAGGCGGCGACCGTTCTCATCCTGTTCACCGGTGGGAACACGAGCTTCAACGGCTTTCCGTACCTCGCGAGCTTCGTCGCAGGGGATTCGTTCCTGCCGCGACAGCTCACGAAACGCGGACATCGTCTCGCCTTCTCGAACGGCATCTTCGTCCTCGCCGGCGTCGCGATCCTCCTGATCGTCGTCTTCGGAGCGCAGCTCAACGCGCTCGTCGGGCTCTACGCGATCGGTGTGTTCACGGGGTTCTCGTTCGCCGGATTCGGCATGCTCAAGCATCACCTTGCACATCGCGAGCGCCGATGGCGCATCGGGGCGTGGCTCAACGGCTTCGCCGGTGCGCTGTCACTCTCCGTGGTCGGGATCCTGCTGGTGACCAAGTTCGTCGAGGGCGCGTGGATCGTGGCCGTGGTCGGTCCGCCGATGTACTTCGCGCTGCTCCGCCTGCACCGGCAGTACGTGGAGGAGGAGCAGCAGCTCGAGACCGGCGCCGTCGCGACCACCGAGGCGCCGCTCCTGCAGCGCCATGCCGTGATCGTTGTTGTCGGTCGCCTCGACATGGCGACGGCACGCGCCGTGCAGTACGCACGGACGCTACGCCCCGATGTGCTGCGCTTCGTCCACTTCAACATCGATGACGCCGCGACCGAGCGCTTGAAAACCGAGTGGGAGCGGCTTGGCCTGTCGCATCTGCCGCTCGACGTCGTCGAGTGCAGAGACAGACGCCTGGAGCGCGCTTCACTGGAATACGTGACCGACATCGCCGCCGACGGCAGGACCGAGTGCACGGTGCTGCTGCCGCGCCGGGCGCTTCGCACGCGCATGCAGCGTCTCCTGCAGGACCGCACCGCGGATCGCATCGCCGATGCCGTCGGGACGATTCCGCACGTGGCGGCGACGATCGCTCCGTTCAACTTCGAGGCGGATGCGGCGCGACGATTCCGGCTTCGGAAGACGCGCTCAACGACCCCGGCGCGCGAACCGGATCGCGGCGTCGGTGTGGACCGGGCGCTCGCGCGCCGGGCGACGGGCACGGTGCCCGTCAGCACGGTGAGCTTCCGCTCGCGGGCGCGCATCGCCGGACGGATTCGATCACTGCGCGTCCAGACCGCGAGGGGCACGACGAACCTCGAATGCGAGATCACCGACGACACAGGGGTACTCCTGCTCGTCTTCCAGGGACGGCCGAGGATTCCCGGGATCGAGCCCGGGGCGCGGCTGATCGTCGAGGGGATGGTGGGGTCGTGGTCGCGCCGGCTCGCGATGCTGAACCCTGAGTACGAGCTGGTGAGCGAGTGACGCCGCCCGGATCCGTCTGAAACGGCACCGATCGACGGCGCGTTCTCCGTGCAGCGGCCCCTCGGCCCCAACCACGATAAGAGCAGCGATGCCGGTCAACACAACCCACCACGATTCGATTGAGACGACGCCTGCGGCGACTGCCGTTACCCCGGCGGGCGAGGCGCGCTCGGACGCACCGGCCCGGCCCGGACGATCGGTAGGGCTCGTCAGGATCGCCGCGCGCGTCCTGCTGGTCCTCATGATCGGAGGCGCGGGAGCGTTCGAGGTGAATGTCGCCACGAACCCGAGCGTCGCGCGGGCGCCTGCGATCGTCAAGGCGATCGACGTTGCGCACCACGCGACGCCGGCCACGGTCGCGCCGCAGGACCGGATCGCGATCGCGCTTGTCGCATCGGAAGACGCAACCTTCTACTCGAACAATGGTGTCGAGGTGCCCGCCCTCGTCCGCGCGTTCTGGGGCTATCTCACCGGGACCGACACCGGTGGCAGCACTATCGAGATGCAACTGGCACACCTGCTGTTCCCGGCGGCGACCCAGGGATTCTGGGGGCATGTGCACCGTGTCTCGCTCGCGCTCCAGTTCGACACGCACTTTACGAAGGGTGCGATCCTTTCGATGTACCTGAGCGCCGTGTACTTCGGCCACGGCTACTGGGGGATTCGCGCCGCGAGCGAGGGGTACTTCGGCGTCGCGCCGGCGGCATTGACCTGGGCTCAGGCGGCGCTTCTCGCCGGGATCGTGCAGGCGCCGAGTGCGCTCGACCCGGTCCACCATCTCGCCGCCGCGCGCCGGCGGATGGACTACGTCCTGGGGCGCCTGGTTGGCACCGGCGTGCTCACAGAGTCGCAGGCATCGGTGATCGCTCGATCGGATCTCGGGCTGCTCGGGCCGGCGAGTGTTCCTGGGCGGTCCAGTTGAGGACGGTGCCGGCGCCGGCTCGCTTCCCACCTGGCCGCAGCGGATCAGCCGCGTCGGTCGAGATTCAAGCGCCGGACCCTCGGACCGCATGAGGCCCTTGCAAAGAGATCCAACGGCTGTCGGGGCGTACGATCTCGACCCATGAGCACGCCGGCGTACATCGCTGGACACGAGGAGGCCGCTTGATCACGGTTGAAGGCAAGGATGTCTTCACGGAGCTGTCGGAGCTGGTGGATCCCGCGCACACGGCGCTGCTGCTCATCGATATGCAGCACGACTTCGTCGATGCCGGCGGACTCTTCGTGTCGCTCGGCGTCGACCTGTCGATGTATGAGACGTCCCTGCCCAGACTTGTCACGCTGCTCGATGAGGCGCGTCGTGCGTCGGTGCGCGTGATCCACATCCAGAACACAGCGCTGCCCAATCGTATGAGTGACTCGCCGGCTCAGATCCGATTCAACCTGAGGATGCACGAGCGTCAGCGACGCGAGAGTGCGCCGCTTCGGT
>JBAUTG010000126.1:0-27476 GCA_049582105.1 Candidatus Dormiibacterota bacterium
CGGCAACACCGCCTGCGTCGCCGCTGGTGCGACGCCTCGCGGCCGAGCTCGGCATCGACCTCGCGACGATCACGGGAAGCGGCCCGGGCGGCATGGTCACCCAGGCCGACCTGGAACGCGCCGGCACGGATGGGGCGGCACCGGATGTGGCGCCGTCCACGATCCCCGGTGGAACGCGGAAGGCGCTGGCGGGCGTCGACCGGATCGCGGCCGAGCGTCTCGCCCGCTCGCACCACGAGGCGCCGACTGCGACAGCGTGGCTGAGCGCAGACGCGACCCGCATCATGGAGCTGCGCGCGCAGCACGAGGTCACGCCGTTCGCCGTGATCCTGCTGCTGTGCGTCGTCGCGTTGCGATCGTTCCCGCGGTTGAACGCGCACTTCGACACGAAGGCCAACGAGGTGATCACCTACGAACCGGTGCACCTGGGCGTTGCGGTGCAGACCGACCGCGGCCTCGTGGTTGCGGTCATCCGCGATGCGCAGAGCAAATCGCTGGCGTCGATCGCCGCCGATCTGCAGCGTCTCGCAACCGCCGCGCGCGACGGGTCGATCGATGCCGCCGAGCTGCGCGGGAGCACGTTCACCGTCTCCAACTTCGGCGCGTTCGGCGTCGACGGAGGGACCGCGATCATCAACCCACCTGAGGTGGCAATCCTCGGCGTCGGTCGTATCGCAGCACGGCCGTGGGTCGTCGGCGGCAACGTGGTGCCGCGTCCCGCCGTGGAGCTTTCGCTGGTGTTCGACCATCGCGTCGCCGACGGTGGCGTCGCCGGTGGCTTCATCCGGCACCTGGCAGATCTGATCGAGGCACCAGACGAGGCGGTGGGCGATGGCTGAGTCCCCGACCAGGGCACCGATCGAGAAATCGCAGCTTCGCCGCGCGCAAGCCGACACGTGGGTGTACTTCGAGGGCGAGCTGTGCCGATACGGCGATTCGCATCTCGGCCTCCTGACGCACGCGCTGCACTACGGCACCGGGTGCTTCGAGGGCATTCGCGCGTACTGGAGCGAGCGTCAGCAGCGCATGAACGTCTTCAAGATGCCCGAGCACTTCCGGCGCATGACCGGCAACGCGCAGATGTTGCACATGAAGCTGCCGCACAGCGTCGACGAGCTCTGCGCGATCACCGTCGAGATGATGCGCCGCAACGCGTTCACCACCGACGTGTACATCCGCCCACTGGTGTACAAGGCGAACGAGGAGATCGGGATCCGATTTCACAACCTGCGCGACGGGTTCATGATCGTGCCCGTGCCGTTCGGCGCCTATGTGGACACGACGGGCGGGATCCGATGCCAGGTGTCGAGCTGGCGGCGCATGGACGACAACGTCGCGCCGCCACGCTCGAAGGCGACCGGCATCTACATCAACAGCGCGCTCGCCAAGACGGAGGCTTTCCTCAACGGCTTCGACGAGGCGATCCTGCTCACGCAGGACGGGCGCGTCTCCGAGGGGAGCGCCGAGAACCTCTTCATCGTCCGCAAGGGTGTCCTGATCACGCCGCCGACGTCCGAGAACATCGTCGAAGGGGTCACGCGGGACACGCTGATGGCGTTCGCGCGCGACGACCTCAAGATGGAGGTGGTCGAGCGCCAGATCGATCGCAGCGAGCTCTACATGGCCGACGAGGTGTTGCTGTGCGGCACCGGCGCCGAGGTGTCAGCGGTCATCGAGATCGACCACCGCCGCGTCGGCGACGGTGAGCCCGGTGAGGCGACCCGCGCGCTCCAGGAGCGCTACTTCGCAGCGTGCAAGGGCGAGGACGACCGCCACGCGGACTGGCTGACACCGATCGCCTGACCCGGAGGGACGCCATGGATCACGCGGAACTGCAGCAACGGTTTGCGGCGCTGACCACCGCGCATGTCGCGGATGCGTGCATTCGCGCTCGACTCGATGTGCGCTGCGCACCCTCGTCGTTGCAGGCCGTCATCCCCGGGAGCCACGTGGCAGGCCGCGCCTGCCCGGCACGCCATGCGGGGAGCGTCGACATCTTCCTGGAGGCATTCGAGTCCGCCGCTCCGGGCGATGTGCTGGTTGTCGACAACCGCGGCAGGCTCGATGAGGCATGTGTCGGCGATCTCGTCGCGCTCGAGGCGCAAACCGCCGGGCTTGCGGGCATCGTGATCTGGGGGCTCCACCGCGACACTGCCGACATTCGAGCGATCGGGTTGCCGGTCTTCAGCCTCGGGTCATTGCCGACGGGTCCGCAACGGCTCGATGCTCGTGACGAGGAGGCGTTGGCGACCGCGACCGTCGGAGACTGGACCGTGAGCCGCGACGACCTCGTGCTCTGCGACAACGACGGAGTCCTGTTCGTGCCGGTCGATCGGGCGCGCGAAATCCTCACGCTCGCGGAGACGATCCGCGACACCGAGCGGCGTCAGGCGGACCGCATTCGCAACGGCGTCCCACTGCGGGAGCAGGTGCACTTCGCAGCCTACCTTGCCGCTCGCAACAAGACGCCTTCACTGACGTTCCGCGACCACCTGCGCAACGTCGGCGGGGCTATCGAGGTCTAACCCGGCCTCGACAGCGCCCGCCGGGCGCCTGGGGACCGTCAGGCTGCGAGGTCGACGTTGAGGATCGGGACCTCCTGCGCCTGCACGCGTACTGCGGGCCGGGCGCCGCGCAGGACGACCGCACCCGCGATCGCGGCCGCCGCGACGCATCCCGCCGCAACCACGAAGCCGAGATGGTACCCCGAGGTCAGTGCGACGTTGAGGCTCGCGCCCCGCGACAGGAGACCGGCGCTGTCGGAGGCGGAGACGCTCGCCAGCACCGCAACCCCCACAGCGGCACCCATCTGGATGGCGACGTTGGCGACACCGGACGCGAGACCGGAATCGCTGCCGTCGACGCCGCTCATGGCGAGCAGCACACTCGGCATGAAGATCAGGCCCGCGCCGATTCCCATGACCAGCAGCGCAGGCAGCACGCTGACGGCATACACCGCGTGGGCCGGCGCCTGACCGAGCAGCAGCAGTCCGCCGGTCATGAGCACGAGTCCCGGGATCAGCGTGGCCTTGGCGCCGAAGCGCTGTACGAGACGCGCGGTGACCAGGAGCGAGAAGAGCGCGACGCAGAGGTTCATCGGCATGAACGCGAATCCCGCGCCCACCGGCGAGTACCCGAGCACGCGCTGCAGGTACAGGGCGCCGAGAAAGAAGGAGCCGAACATGCCGACCGGAAACAGCGCACGGACGAGCACGGCGCCAGCGACGTTGCGCGAGCGGAAGAACCGCAGGGGCACGAGCGGATGCGCGGCGCGCGACTCGACGAAGATGAAGGCGGTGATGAGCGCCGCGGTCACTCCGGCCATCCCGAGGGTTCGCACCGAGGTCCAGCCGTTGCTGCTCGTCTCGAGGATCGCGTACACCGCGAGCGCCGGTGCCGCGGTGATGAGCACCGCGCCCCACACATCCACGCCGCCACGAAGCCCCGAGCCCGTGTGCTGCGGGATGAGGATGGCGCCCAGGACGAAGGCGGCCAGGCCGATGGGCAGGTTGATGAAGAAGATCCAGTGCCAGCTGACGGCTTCGGTGAGCACACCGCCGACGAGCAGGCCGATCGATCCACCCGCCGAGGCGACGAACGCGTAGATGCTCATGGCGCGAGCGGTCTGTTCGCGGCGCTTGAAGAGGGTCACGAGGATGCCGAGCACCATCGACGACACGACTGCGGCGCCCACGCCCTGTACGAAGCGGGCGGCTGTGAGCAGCCCCTCGGTGGGCGCGAGCCCGCACAGGACCGATGCGGCGGTGAAGATGGCCACACCGGCGAGGAACATGCGCCTGCGCCCGATCAGGTCGCCGACGCGCCCCGCGAGCAGCAGCAGTCCTCCGAAGGTGATCAGGTAGGCATTGATGACCCAGGCGAGCGACGCCTGGTCGGTGTGGAGATCGCGCTGGATCGACGGCAGAGCGACGTTCACCACCGTCGAGTCGAGCACGATCATGAGCTGGCCGACGCAGAGGACCACGAGCGCAACCCAGCGCCGGGCCGCCGCCGAGCGCAGCGACGTCATACGAGCCTCCGAGCAGGGACCGGAGCCACGAGGCTGTTGGTCGGGAGCATTACTTTCATTTGAGGCCTCCTGTGGTAACGTTCGATGTGGATCGTACAACAAAGTTCGATGGGTGTCAAACAATGGGCTGGGTAACGGACGTCCCCGAGGGGCATGTCTACGACGCGAGCGTTCTCACGCCGCACCCGGTCGCCGGCATCACCGAACTCCTGCAGGCGCTCGCCGACCCGGTGCGCCTCACCGTCGTCCGCGATCTCGCCGAGTCGACTGAACCGCGGCCGTGCGGCAGCCTCATCGCCTCGGTGACCAAGTCGACGCTCAGTCACCACATGAAGATCCTTCGCGAGGCGGGCATCATCGAGATGCGCGTCGAGGGAACCCGCAAGCTCACGAGCCTGCGTCGCGCCGAGTTGAACGAGGCCTACCCGGGACTGCTCGACAGCATCCTTCGCACGCCGGTCACCGAGGCCGTGCCTCCCGAAGTCGTCGCCGCCGGCTGACGCAGCCTACTGGTCGAAGTCGAGGACGACCTTGTCCGACGTCGGGTGTGACTGACAGGCCAGGACGAACCCCGCGTCGAGCTCGCTCTGCTCGAGCGCGAAGCACTGCTCCATCTCGACGCTGCCGCTGACGAGCTTCGCCCGGCAGGTGCCGCACACGCCGCCCTTGCACGCGTAGGGCGCGTCGGAGCGGACCCGCAGTGCGGCGTCGAGCACCCGCTGCCCGTCGCGCGCAAGCGGAAAGGTCGACTTCCTGCCGTCGAGGATGATCGTCACCTCGCTCATGCCCTCTGCCGGGGCGGCCGTCGCCTCTCGAGCCTTCGGCGGGCGAGGCGCGTCGTCCGCGTGGAAGAGCTCCGAATGGACGTGGCTCGGCTCGGTACCGCGTTCCATGAGCAGCCCACGAGCGGTGTCCACCATCTCGCGGGGGCCGCAGAGAAACCACTCGTCGACGTCCTCCGGGCGCACGACCTGATCGAAGAACTGCTCGAGGTGCTCGCGGTCGATACGGCCGCCGAAGAGCGCGACGTCCTGCTCCTCGCGCGAGAGCACGTGGTACATCGCGAGGCGTTCCGGGTGCAGGTTCTTCAGGTTCTCGAGCTCCTCGAGGAACATGATGTCCTGGACCGTCCGGTTCCCGTAGATGAGCGTGACGGTGCTCGTGGGCTCCACCTCCAGAATCGTCGTCAGGATCGAGAGGATCGGCGTGATGCCGCTGCCCGCCGCCACCATGGCGTATGACCTAGTCTGCGCCGCGTCAAGCGGGGTGTTGAAGCGACCGATCGGCGTGACGACCTCGATGATGTCGCCGGCTTTGAGATGCTCGTGCGCGTACGCGGAGAAGACACCGCCGGAAAGCCGTTTCACAGCAACGCGCAGTCGTCCTGAACCAGCTGAGCTGCAGATCGAGTAGCTGCGCCGGAGGTCGTCACCGGCCTCGAGCGAACGCAGCGACACGTGCTGCCCGTGGGAGAACCGGTACTCGTCGGCGAGCTCCGGCGGCACCTCGAACTCGATTGCGATGGCGTCGTCGGTGAGGCGCTCCACAAGGCTGACGCGCAGCGGATGGATCGTCGCGCGCCGGTGTCCCGCGGGCGCCTCCAGGGACGAGACCGTCAAACCCTAGTGCTCCTTGAAGTGCGGGAAGGTCTCACGGCACCCTGCACAGGTTCGCACCGCCTGACATTGCGTGGAGCCGAAGTGCGAGACCTCACTCGTGTGCGTCGATCCGCACGTGGGGCACGCGACGGCGAGCTGCAGCAACTGCAGATCGGCACCGCGCTCGCGAGGTGGGGCGATGCCGTACTCGAGCAGCTTGCGGCGGCCTTCGTCGCTCATCCAGTCGGTGGTCCACGCGGGCGAGAGCACCACGCGCACCGTCACATCGGAGTACCCCTGGTCGCGAACCGAACGCTCGACGTCCTCACGGATGACCTCAAGCGCCGGGCAGCCCGAGTACGTCGGGGTGATGTCGACGACGACGGCACCGTGGCCATCGATGCGCACGTCGCGCAGGATGCCGAGATCCGCGATCGTGAGCGCGGGCAGCTCCGGGTCCGGGATCGCGCCGGCGAGGCGGCGGATCTCCTCGGCGGGGATCACCAGGTCACCCCCGGATAGGAGCGATGGAGGTGCTGCATCTCAGCCAGCATGTACCCAAAAGGCTCGGTGTGCAGACCCTTGCGGCCGCCGGTCGGCGTCCAGCCGATCTCCGGCCGGGTCAGGGTTGCCTGGCTCAACACGTGGCCGATGTACGCGTCCCACTCGGGTCGCAGCTCCTCGGGGTCGGGAGATGCGCCCGAGGCAGCCGCCTCCCTGGTGACGTCGTCGGTCTCGAACAGCTCGTGGGTGAACGGCCACAACGCCGTGAGCGCCGCGTCCATGCGCCGGTGGCTCTCCTCCGTCCCGTCCCCGAGACGCAGTGTCCAGTCCCTTGCGTGGTCGCGGTGGTACGTCGTCTCCTTGAGCGCCTTGGCGGCGATGGCGGCAACCTGGTCGTCGGTCGAGGCGACCAGCGCCTGCCACTGCGCGAGCTGGAAGGTCGAGCAGCACAGCTGACGCACGATCGTTGTCGCGAAATCGCCGTTCTCCTGTTCGACCAGCAGGCAGTTGACGAACTCGCGCTCATCGCGCATGAAGACGTAGTCGTCCTCCGAACGGCCGGTTCCGTCGAGCTCCGATGTTCGCGCGTACATCGCGCGTGCCTGGCCGAGGAGATCGAGCGCGATGTTGGTCAGCGCGACGTCGTCCTCAAGCGTCGGCGCGTACGACGACCATTGCGCGAGCCGGTGCGAGAGCACGAAGCAGTCATCCGCGGTGCGCAGCGTGGCGACGGCCGCCGCGCCGGCGACCACGAGGGTCACAGCTGCTGGACTTCCTTGGGTATCGAGTAGAAGGTGGGATGGCGATAGGCCTTGTCGGCGGCCGGATCGAAGAAGGAGTCCTTCTCATCCGGCGACGACGCGGTGATCACCGATGAGGGTACGACCCAGATGCTGACGCCCTCCATGCGACGCGTGTACACGTCGCGCGCGTTGCGCAGCGCCATCTCGGCGTCCGCGGCGTGCAGGCTGCCGACATGATTGTGCGAGAGCCCGCGCTTGCTTCGGATGAAGACCTCCCAGAGCGGGAGCCGGGTGTCGTTGCTCACGCGGCGTGCTCGGCGACGGCATGTTTCGCGGCATACGCGGCGGCCGCAGCGCGAACCCACGCCCCATCCTCGTGTGCCTTCAGGTGATGCGCGGCGCGCTGCCGGTTGCACGGCCCGTCACCGCTGACCACACGGCGCAACTCCTCGAAGTCCGGTGCGCCGAAGTCGAAGTGACCGCGCTCCTCGTTCCAGCGCAGGTCGGGATCCGGCGGCGTGAGACCGAGCACGACTGCCTGCGGCGCGACCATGTCCACGAAGCGCTGACGCAGCTCGTCGTTGGAGAACCGCTTGATGCCCCATGCCATCGACTGCGCACTGTGCGTCGACTCGGTGTCGGGCGGTCCGAGCATCTCGACCGACGGCCACCACCAGCGGTTCACCGCGTCCTGTGCCATCGCGTGCTGCTCCGGGCTCCCATGCGACAGCACGTAGAGGAGCTCGAACCCCTGTCGCTGATGGAAGGACTCCTCCTTGCAGACACGCACCATCGCTCGCGCGTACGGCCCGTACGAGCAGCGGCAGAGCGGGATCTGGTTGGTGATCGCCGCGCCGTCGACGAGCCAGCCGATGGCACCCACGTCCGCCCACGTGAGCGTCGGGTAGTTGAAGATGCTCGAGTACTTCTGGCGGCCGGCGTGGAGCAGGTCGATGAGCTCCGCGCGGTCGACGCCGAGCGTCTCGGCGGCGCAGTACAGGTAGAGACCGTGCCCCGCCTCATCCTGCACCTTGGCCATGAGGATCGCCTTGCGCCGCAGCGACGGCGCGCGGGTGATCCAGTTGCCCTCGGGCTGCATGCCGATGATCTCGGAGTGGGCATGCTGCGCGATCTGGCGGATGAGCGACTTCCGGTAGCCGTCGGGCATCCAGTCGCGGGGCTCGATCCGCTGATCGCTGTCGATCAGCCGCTGGAACTCAGCTTCGCGAGGATCCGATGCGGCGTCGGTCACGGTCATGAATTCCATTGTAGGGCGGCTGGACGCGAGCTCCAGAGAGGCGGGCGGCGCCTTCGCTATCGCGTCTGGACGCCGTCAGAGCGCAGAGGCGACAATAGGCCCAGATGAATCAGGTCGCGGAAGTCGCCGTGCCCGTGCTCGAGGGCACCGATCACGTGGAGCTGTGGGTCGGCAACGCGCGGCAGGCCGCGTACCACTATCGCCAGGCCTTCGGATTCGATGTCATCGCGTATGCCGGCCCCGAGACAGGCGTGCGCGACCGGGCGAGCTACGTCCTGCAGCAGGGCAAGGTTCGCCTCGTCCTCACCGCACCGCTCCAGCCGGAGGGCGAGGTGGCCGATCACCTTCGCCTGCACGGCGACGGTGTCCGCCGCATCGCGCTGCGAGTCGAGGATGCCAAGGCCGCATACGAGGCGGCGACCGCGCGCGGCGCCCGCAGCGTTGCCGAACCGAGCCGCTCCGAGGATGAGCACGGGATCATCACCTCCGCGTCGATCGCGACCTTCGGCGACACGATTCACACCTTCGTCGAGCGCGATGAGTACACGGGCGTGTTCTGGCCCGGATACCGCGCCGACAACCGCAGCGGCGGCGGAGTCGGGCTCCGCTTCATCGACCACACGGTCGGCAACGTCGAGACCGGGAAGATGGACGACTGGGTCTCGTTCTACTCCGAGGTCTTCGGCTTCACGGTCTTCCAGGAGTTCGACGAGAAGGACATCGCGACGCAGTACAGCTCGCTCCGTTCCAAGGTGGCGCGCGACCCGAGGACGATGATCACGATGCCGATCAACGAGCCGTATGTCGGGCTCAAGAAGTCGCAGATCCAGGAATATCTCGACTACTACCGAGGCAGCGGCATCCAGCACATCGCGATCCACACCGACGACATCGTCGGCACCGTGCAGCAGATGTCTGACCGTGGCGTTGAGTTCCTCGACACGCCCGGCGCGTACTACGACGCGCTCGGCGACCGCGCCGCCGGCATCGACGAGGACCTCGACCGGCTGCGCGCGCTCCGCATCCTCATCGATCGCGACGACGACGGCTACCTGCTCCAGATCTTCACGCGCCCGGTCGGCGACCGGCCGACGCTCTTCTTCGAGGTCATCCAGCGCAAGGGGTGCAAGGGTTTCGGGAAGGGCAACTTCAAGGCGCTGTTCGAGTCGATCGAGCGCGAGCAGGCGGCGCGGGGCAACCTCTAGTCGGCCGCGGCGCCATGCCTCCGGAACGACAGGCGGTGCGCGCGATCGTCGTCAATCGCTTCGACCGCGTGCTCCTCTTTCACGCCGACCTGCCGGACCATGTGCCGATCTGGTACACCCCCGGCGGCGCCGTCGAGCCCGGTGAGAGCGATGCGGCGGCGCTCGCGCGTGAGCTCGAGGAGGAGACGCGGCTCGTCGTCGATCCCGCCACGCTCGGGCCGCCGGTGTGGACGCGCGACTACATCTTCAGGTGGCACAACGTCGACGAGCGCCACCTCGAGCGCTTCTTCCTGATCCGGATCGAGGAGCACGAGGTCGACACGAGCGGACTCGATCCGGAAGAGCTCGAAATGTCGAGGGAGTTTCGATGGTGGGCGCTGGACGAGATGGTCGCGAGCATCGAGCACTTCTCTCCTGTCCGCCTCCCGGAGTTGGTCGCTCCCCTACTCGAGGGCCGGATTCCCGCGGAGCCGATCGCGACCGGGGACTAGATCAGGCGCTGGTCGGCTCGTCGATCCGAGCGCGATTGATGAGCTTCGTTTCGGCGATGACGTCGTCCATCGTCCAGTACTGCCAGCCATCCACCTCGAGATAGTGGTGGTGATACCGCGGATTGGGCGAGTCCTTGGGCCAGGGCTTCACCACGCCGTCGCTGCGTATCAGCTGCACGAGGTCGAAGAACTCCGCCCCGAGTTCCGGTTGCCACGTGAGGACGGTGTACTCATGGGGCCACTGCGCCATCGACGTGGCGAACTGCCAGCGAACCCTGGCGATGTAGCGGCGGGCATCGTCGACGGTGAAGGTCATGGGCTCAGCGTGGAACCGCCCCGCGACAACAGCCTGTCGCCGGTTGCGCCGGGCTGCGAGCGAACCCCGGTCCACCTCTCTTAGAATGCGCCGGACGACGGGTCCGCGCGATCCGTCCCAGGAACGGGTCCATGCATCAACAGGGGTCACTCGGAGCGAATCGACGCGCGGGTTCCTTTGCGCTCATCTGCACCAGGCAACACACTGACGGGCGTACTGTCCGTCGCGGGCGTCGTCGTTCAGCGGAGTCTCATCCCCAGCTCCCTGAATGGCGGCGCCCTTTTGCTGCCCGCCGCGGACCTCAGTCCCCGCCGGTGCCGCGGCGGCGCAGGCGGGCGCATCCGACGAGGAACACCAGCACCACACCGCCGAGCACGGCGAGGTAGCCGAGCGACGACGGGGTTGCCGGCGGCGAGCCGGTGTCGGGTGTCGGTGGATCCTCGTAGACCGACAGCACGAATTCCGGCGACGTTGAGCCGGCCAGGGCGGCGTTGCCGCTGTACACCGCGGTGATCGCATGGGTGCCGGGGCCGGAATACACGGCGGTGCAGGTTGCCGTGCCTGCTACCACCGGTTGCGCGGCGCATCCCGTGAGCGGCGTGCCTGACTCGACGAACGTGACGGTCCCCGACGGAGTCACGCTTGCAGGCGACACGACCGCGACGGTTGCGCTGAAGAGCCCGGTATCACCGGCGGTCCAGGGGTTCACCGGCGAGGTGACGGTGGTCGCGGACAGAGTTGCTGCGACGTCCTCGGTCACGGCAGGCGAAGACGAGCCGGTGAACGTGCCGTCACCGCCGTAAACAGCGCCGACGCTGTGCGTGCCCGCGGCTCCATAGGTGACGGTGCACGAGGCCGTTCCTGCGACGAGCGTTTGCGCGGCGCAGCCGCTCACGGGCACACCGCCGTCCTGGAACGTCACCGTCCCGGTCGGGGTCCCGCTGGCGGGCGCGACGGCGGACACGGTGGCCGTGTAGGTGATCCCCTGTCCAGCGATTGGGGGATTCACCGACGGAGTGACCACCGATGCCGTCGCGCCCTGGGTGATTGTCTGCGTGAGCGCCGGCGACGCCGAGCCGGTGAAGTTCGCGTCACCGCCGTACGTCACCGTGATCGCGTGCGACCCGACGCCGGCGTACACGATGGTGCACGCCGCGGTGCCGCCGACGAGGACGGGACCGCAGCCGCCGACCGGCGCCGCGCCGTCCATGAACGTGACCGTCCCCGTCGGGGTTCCGCTCGCGGGCGCCACGGCCGCAACGAATGCGGTGAAGGTCACCATCTGACCGGGCACCGAGGGATTAACCGATGACGTGACCAGTGCGGCGGTCGCACCCTGGTTCACCGTCTGCGTCAGTGCCGGCGACGTCGAAGCGCTGAAGTCGGAGTCCCCGCTGTAGATGGCGGTGAGCGTCCCGGTGCCCGCTGCGCCGAACGAGGTCGAGCATGTCGCCGTGCCGCCGGTCACGGCCTGTGCGGCACATGCGGCGATGGCGACGCCGCCGTCCATGAAGTCGACCGTACCGGTGGGTGAGCCGGCGCCCGGGGCTGTGACGCTCACCGTGGCGGTCAGTGTCGTCGCCTGCCCGGTCACCGACGGGTTGACTGACGACGCGAGTGCGGTCGAGGTGGCCGCCTGGACGACCGTCTGCGTCGTCGCAGCGGATGTCGAGGCGCTGAAGTCGGGGTCACCGCCGTACACGGCGGTGATCGAGTGCGCACCGACACCGGGGTACGCCACGGTGCACGTCGCAACGCCACCAACGAGTGGCTGCGCGGTGCAGCCGCCGATGGGTGTGGCGCCGTCGATGAACGTGGCGGTTCCCGTGGGCGTGCCGCTCGCGGGAGCAAGTGCGGCGACGGCTGCCGTGTACGTCACACCCTGGCCCGAGACCGACGGGTTCACTGACGGCACGACCACGGTTGCGGTGGCTCCCTGATTCACGGTCTGCGTGAAGACCGGTGACGTCGACGTGGTGAAGCTGGCGTCACCGCTGTACACGCCGGTGATCGCGTGGCTGCCAACGCCCGAGTACGTGAGATCGCACGTCGCGACCCCGGCGACGAGCGGTTGCGCGGCGCACCCCGCGATTGCGGACGCGCCGTCCACGAAGGCGACGGTCCCGGTCGGCGTCCCGCTGGCGGGCGCGACGGCGGTCACGGTTGCGGTGTAGGAAACGCCCTCACCGGAGACCGATGGCGACACCGACGACGTGACAGCCGCCACCGTCGCGCCCTGGTTGATTGTCTGCGTGAGCACCAGCGACGTTGAGCCGGTGAAGTTGAGGTCAGCGCCGTACACAGCGGTGATCGCGTGAGTGCCGGCCGCGGGGTACGCAACGCTGCACGACGCCACGCCGCCGACCAGCGGAGTCGCGACGCAGCCCGCGATGCCGGATGCGCCGTCGATGAACGTGACCGTGCCGGTTGGCGTGCCCGCAGCGGGAGCGGTGGGTGTTACGACCGCCGTGTACGTCACGGTCTGTCCCGGAAGTGACGGGTTCAACGACGAGCCCACGACCGTCCGGGTGGCACCCGGGTTGATCGTCTCGGTCAGCGCCGGTGAGGCGGAGCCGGTGAAGTTGCCGTCACCGCTGTACACCGCGGTGATCACGTGGCCCCCGGTGGTGGCGAACGGCGTGACGCACGTCGCCGTTCCCGCCGCCGAGACCGCCTGCGCTGCGCAGCCCGTGATCGTGATGCCACCGTCCTGGAACACGACTGTCCCGGTGCGCGCCCCTGCACCCGGCGCCACAGCGGTCACCGTTGCGGTGAAGGTGTCGGGCTGGCCGGTCACAGCGGGGTTCAGCGACGAGGTGACCGCTGTCGACGTCGACGCCTGATTGACCGTCTGGGTGAAGTTCGTCGATGTCGAGCCTGCGAAGTTGGTGTCACCCGTGTAGATGGCGGTGATCGTGTGTGTTCCCGCACCCGTGTACGTGAACGCGCACGTGGCGGTCCCCGCAGCTGCGAGCGCCTTCGCGCCGCAGCCCGCGATGGTGACGCCGCCATCCTCGAAGTTCACCTTGCCGGTCGGCGTCCCGGCGCCGGGCGCGACCACCGTCACGGTCGCCGTGAAGGTCACCGGCTGACCGGTCACCGACGGGTCGATGGCGGACGTGACTGCCGTGGTCGTCGAGCCCGGGTTCACCGTCTGGGTGATCGGCGCCGACGTGCTCGTCAGGTAGCTCGCGCTGCCGTTGAACACGCCCGTGATCACGTGCGAGCCCACAGTGATGGCACCGGTCGTGCAGGTCGCAACGCCGGCGACCAGCGTGACGGCGCCGCATCCACCGATGCTCGCGCCGCCGTTCTGGAAGTTGATCTTTCCCGCAGGGATTCCCGACCCCGGCGCGTTGGCTGTGACGGTCGCGGTGAAGGTCACCGACTGCCCGAACACGGTCGGGTTGACCGTCGCAGTGACGGCAGTCGTTGTGGGATCCGCCGTGACGACCTGGGTCATGGCCGGCGATGTGCTCGCGGTGTTGTTCGCATCGCCGCTGTAGACGGCGGTGATGGTGTGCGACGCGGCGGTCGGCGACACCGTGCACGACGCGGACCCCGCGATCACGACCACCGCGACGCACCCGGCGATATTGCTGCCGCCGTCCTTGAAGGTGATCGTGCCCGTCACCGAGGGACCACCTGCCACCGTGGCGGTGTACTGCACGCTCTGCCCGAAGACCGACGGGTTGACGCTCGAGGACAGCGAGGTGGTCGTGGTGGTGAGGACTGTCTGAGTGATCGGCGGCGACGTGCTCGTCGTGAAATTGCCGTCGCCGCTGTAGACCGCGGTGATCGTGTGCGCGCCTGCCGTGAGCGCGTTGGTCGCGCACGTGGTGGTCCCTGCAGCGGTGAGCACCTGGGCGGCGCAGCCCGCGATCCCGACACCGCCGTCGTCGAACGCGACGGTTCCGGTGCGGGTCCCGGTGGCCGGGGCGGTCGCGGTGACGGTGGCGGTGAAGGTCACCGTGACACCGGTGCTCGACGGATTGAGCGACGACACGACCTTGGTCGTCGTCCCGCCCTGGTTGACCGTTTGCGTCAGGGGCGCCGCGGAGCTCGCCGCGAAGTTGGCGTCACCGCTGTACACCGCGGTGATCGTCGTCGTGCCGACCGGTAGCACGTTCGTGGCGCATGTGGGTTTGCCCGACGCCGGTACCGCCACGGCACTGCATCCCGCGATGTCGACGCCGCCGGCGAGGAATTCCACGGTGCCGGTGCGTGTCCCCGACGCGGGGGCGGTGGCAGTCACGTTGGCGGTGAAGGTCACTGTCGCACCCGTCATCGAGGGGTTGGTGCCGGAGGTGAGCACGGTCGACGTGGTGCCGAGGTTCACCGTCTGCGTCAGTGGCACTGACGTCGAGCCGCTGAAGTTGGCGTCTCCGCTGTAGATGGCCGTGATGGTGTGCGAGCCCGGCCCCGTGTACGCGATCGCACATGTGGCCTTCCCTGCGGCAGAGACGGCCTTGGCGCTGCAGCCGGCGATGTCCACGCCGCCGTCCTGGAACTCGACGGTTCCGGTGCGGGTTCCTGCCGCCGGTGCCACAGCGGTCACGGTGGCCGTGTAGGTGACGGTCTGACCGCTCACCGATGGGTTGGCCGATGCGACGAGCGCCGTCGCAGTCGTGCCCGTGCCCACGACCTGCACGACCGGTGCCGACGTGCTGGTGGCGTACGTGGCGTTGCCGCTGTAGACGGCGGTGACCGTGTGCGATCCGACCGTCAGTGCCGCGGTCGCGCAGGTCGCGACCCGAGCCGCGACCGCCTTGTTGACGCAACCGGCGATGTTGGCGCCGCCGTCCTGGAAGGTGACCGTCCCGGTCGGCGCCGGCGACACAGGCGTGATCGTTGCGGTGAACGTGACCGACTCGCCCCAGACCGAGGGATTGGCGCCCGAGGCGAGCGTGGTCGTCGAGACCGACAGCGCGTGACCGATGACGCCGCCGGAGAAGAGCGAGACCGCACCCGCCACGAGCGCCGCGCCGACCTGGCGGAGAACTCTCGAGCCCCTGCGCTCCGGTGTACCCAGGGCTCGCACCCTTGGCCTGATTCCTCCCTTCACGACGCTCCGTCCGGCTCAGACGACCTGCCGCGCGGTCGAGCTCGTGTGGTCGCGGATCGCCGGCGGTTCGGCGCGCGCGAAGTCCCGGGTCAACTCCCCGAGAACGCTGCCCGGGTTCGGGGCGGTGGCAGCGCATCCGGGAGGCAGTTTCGACGCTCCTCTCGATGTGGGTTCCATCTGACTGACGTCAGAATCGCGCCGTTCGGATCCGTAGAAAGGTCGGGTATCCCGGGTTTTGAAACTTCGTGACCGCCGGGCGACCGTGCGTGACGTCTGCCCAACACCGTCATCCCGGGGCAGCGTGTTTGGAGGGTGCCGGGATGTGCGTCACGCTCCCGCGACAACCCTCAGACTCCGCTGCGCGCGATCGAATGTGCGCCCGCCGAGAACGAATTCGGCAGCTCCGTGCTTCCACATTGACCGCCTCACTCGACGCCCGGGCACTGCGGAGCCGACATACGATCAAACGCATCAAGCGCACCATACTCTGTGCAAAGATGGACGTGGTGCCAACCAGCACCGAGGGGGGGACAGTGAATGAGCAGGAAGATGCGTTAGCGCGCGTCATGAACCTGATGCGCGACCTCGAGAATCTGTTGATCCAGATCAAGGAGGCGGTGATCCCGGTGCTCGTCGGCACCGGTGAACCAACCCAGGCGGCGTGGCGCGCCCGGAGCTTTCTGCGCCTTGCCGACCGGATGCTCGAGGACATGAACGACCTGCTTCGCGGCGTCTGAAAAGGCCGTCTGCCTCGCGCCGCTGGGTCTTGCTGCATTTGTTACGAGCCGGGGACACCCTGGGCGTATGACGCCGCCGGAAGGGCAACCGCGCCTGTGCGGCGCTCCCGATCGTGCTGTTCACCGGTGTTGACGCGGACGATCCGCGACTCAACGTCCTGGGCACGATGGACAACGTGCGTGTCCTCAACAAGCCAAACCACCTCCGAACGATCGCACCGGCACTCAGCGAGATGCTCGACACGGCGGACGGTCGTCAGCTGAGCGGGACGCCCGACATCGTGGGGATCCGGGCAGCACCTGGACGGTCGATGTCCGCCGGCTCCTCGTAGGCTGCGCGTCTTCCGTGGGGGTCACGGCACGCCGGAAGGCTCGCGGCAATTGACCTGTCTGACGTGGCACATTGTCGCGTGCACCGATCATGGAAGAGCCTTCTCACGGGCGCTCACCGCTGATCGGAAACCCGATTGCTCAGCAATCTCCTAGCGCAGCACCTGAGTCAGGCCGGAGCGGTCCAGGTGCCGCTGCAGCGCGCGGTTTGTCTGCCCAGTCGCCGCTGGTCGCGGTCATGAGTCGTCCTCCTGGAACAGGGAGCGGTCAGCCGGTGTCGTCGTCGGATCCCGTCGATACAGGAGCGTCCGGGCCGTCGAGGTTGATGACGGATTCGCCGGATCCGGCGCGGGTCACCACGATGGAAGCGACGAGATCGGTCGTGTTGCCCTCGCGATGCACGGTGTACGGCGGGATGTAGATGAACTCGCCCGGTGCCGCATCGAAGACATCGCTTCCTCCGGCGCCGGACTCCATGCGCAGGCCGCCGGAGACCACGTAGATCACCGATTCATGGTCGCCATGGTGATGCCACGCTGAGAAGGCGCCGGCCTCCGTGTGCACGAGGCCCGACCACACGCGGCCGGTCGCGAACGCCTGGCCGCGCTGCATCCCCGTGGTCACTGGACCGTCGGTGAGCTCGTTCGGCCGGATTCTGCGCACCGGGTCGGTCATCTCAATGCCCGCTGTGCCCGATACGCCTTCAACCACCTGAGACTCGTCGGAGTGTCAACCAGCGGCCGGTACTCCAGACCGACGTAGCCCTCGTATCCGACGCGGTCGAGGTCGTCAAGGAATTGTTCGATGGGCTGCGATCCCGTTCCCGGCTCGTGCCGCCCGGGAACATCGGCGATCTGCACGTGGGCGACGATCGGCAGGTGCGAGTGCAGGCACTCGATCGCATCTTCACCCGCCATGCCTGCATGGTACTGGTCCAGCTGGAGCCGGACGTTTGGATGATCGACCGCCTCGACGAGCGCCACCGCCGATGCGACCGAGCCGGCCCAGTACCCGGGGATGTCGATGTTGTTGATGCCTTCGACAAGCAGCGTGACCCCTGCGTTGGCGGCGAGCGGCGCCGCCATGGTGAGATTCGCGACGGCCGTCGCCCGCGCCACGTCATCGGTGACGCCCGGCGGCGGTATGCCGACCAGCGTGTTGAGCCTGGTCGTGCCGATCTTCCCGGCGAGCTTGATCGCCTCGCGCACGCCGTGGAGGAACTCCATCTCTCGCCCGGGAAGAGTCAACAGCCCGCGCTCGCCTGCAGCCCAATTGCCCGGCGCAGGGTCGAACGACACCATCGTGAGGTCGTAACGTTCGAGCGTTCCCTCGAGACGGTCGGTGTCCAATTCGTGCGGAAACAGCATCTCGACGTACGTGAACCCGGCGGCAGATGCGGCGGCGAAACGGTCGTACGGGTCGAGTTCCTGCCAGAGCATGCTGAGGTTCGCTGCGAAGAGCGGCATGTCAGGCAGACCCCTCGCTGTCGCTTCGCTCCCAGAACCGGATAAGCGCCGCCATGTCGTCCCCGGCCCACCCGCGCGCCTTCGCCTCGAGGTAGTACTGCTCGACGAGCGCGCCGAGGAGCAGCGGGACCCCTGCGTTCACCGCCTCCGTGTGAATGATCGAGAGGTCCTTGGCGATCAAGCCGATCGGGGTGGCTGGGGTGAAGTCGTGCGCGATGAAGCGCGGCAGGTTGCGCAGCAACATCGCAGAGCTGCCGAACGATGTCCCGATGACGTCCTGCACCGTCGCGAGGTCGGCGCCGAGTTGCACCGCGAGCGCTGCCGCCTCAGAGGACGCCATCGTGTGCACGGCGACGAGCAACTGGTTGACGAGCTTGATCGCCTGACCGGATCCCACCGGCCCGCACAACCGGATCTTGCTGCCGAACTGTTCGAACACCGGCAGCGCTCGGTTGAAGACCTGCTCGTCACCGCCGACCATCACGGTGAGCGTGCCCGCCAGCGCGCCCGCCGGTCCGCCCGAGACGGGCGCGTCCAGGAACGAGGCGCTCCGCGCGCTCAGGTGTTCCGCGCACCATCGATTGAGCGCGATGCTCACCGTCGAGTGGTCGACGTACAGCTGTCCGTCAACAGCGGCGCCGGCCAGCTGTGTGTACACGTCGCGGACCGTGTCCTCGGTCGGCAACGCCGTCAGGATCACGTCCGCACCGGCGGCGACATCCGCGGGTGTCGCACGGAAGGTCGCGCCCCGTGTGATGAGCGACTCGACATTCGCGTTGCGTGAACGGCTGCAGATGGAGACGTCGTTGCCGCCTGCATCGAGCAGGCGAGTCGCGATGGGCGCACCCATCTTGCCGATGCCGATGACTCCAATCCTTGTCACAGCGCCATCTGGCCTCCGTCCACCACGAGCGGATGGCCAGTGATGTACGCGGCGTCATCCGACGCGAGGAATGCCACGGCCGGCGCGACCTCCTCCGCCGTGCCCTGCCGGTTCATTGGAACGTCCTGTTCCACGAGGAGCCGGACGCCCTCGGCGTCGAGCTTGTCGGCGATGAAGATCGGGTCGTTGAACCCGGTGTCGATCCAACCAGGGCAGACGCAGTTGCAGCGGATGCCGTCCCGGGCGTAATCGACTGCGACATGTCGCGTGAAGTTGATCACCGCACCCTTCGATGAGTTGTATGCGGCGAGATGCGGCTCGCCGACGATCCCCGAGATTGACGCTGTGTTGACGATGGATCCGGCGCCCTGTGCGCGCATGATCGGCAGCACCGCCCGCGTCACGAGGAACATGCCGCGGATGTTCACGGAGAAGACGCGGTCCCAGTCCTCGATGGGCACCTCGTGCACGCGTCCTGCGATGACGACGCCGGCATTGTTATGCAGGATGTCGATGCGACCGAACTGCTCTGCGATCTGTGCGATCGTGGACTCGACCTCTTCGCCGCGGGAGATGTCGCATCGCCACGCGATCGCGTCGACACCGTCCTGTTTGAGCATGCTCGCGGTCTCCCGAGCCTCCTCCTCACGCAGGTCGACGACCGCGATCCTCGCTCCCTCGAGTCCCATCCGATGCGCGCTGGCGCGTCCGATTCCATGCCCGGCCCCGGTGACGACGGCGACTTTGCCGACGAGTCGTCTCGGTACATCCATGTTCACTTCCCCTCGGTGCCGGGCGCGTACCCCAGCTGTTTGTCGACGATGTTCAGCAGCGGCGCGCCGCGCAGCCAGCGGTCGAGGTTGCTCTCGAACAAGGCGACCGTGTCGTCCTTCCAGCCTCGGTGATCCCCCGACATGTGCGGCGAGATGAGCAGGTGCGGGACGTCCCAGAGCGGATCGTCCGACGGAAGTGGCTCGGGGCTCATGACGTCGAGCGCCGCGCCGGCGATACGACCCTCCCGCAGCGAGCGCACGAGCGCATTCTGATCGAGCGTCGCGGCACGGCCGACATTGATCACCCGTGCGGTCGGCTTCAGCGCCTCGAGCGCCGCTTCATCGATCATGCCCACCGTCTCCGGCGTCTTGGGCAGGATCAGCACTGCGTAGTCGGCCTCGGCGAAGAGATCACACAGGCTCTCCGGCCCCGCGATGTCGCCGAAATCGGGGTCGCCCGTGCGCGCAGTGCGTCCGATGCCGCGGACCGTCATGCCGAAGGCCTTGGCGAGTCGCGCTGTCGCTCGCCCGATTGGCCCGACGCCGACCACGACGACGACCTTGCGGTGCAGTGTCTCAGTCTCCCGCTGCACCCATCGATGCTCGGATTGATGGACGAAGGTGGTCTCGAAATCCTTGCTCAGCATGAGCATCAGGCCGATCACGTACTCGGCGAGCGCCCTGTCGAAGACACCGCGGGAGTTGGTGAGCACGACGTCGCTGTCGATCAGATCCGGGAAGAGCACACGGTCGACGCCGGCGGTTGTCGCGTGCACCCAGCGAAGATGGTGCAGTTGCGACCAGTTGTCGCGCAGGAACCTGCTCCGCACGTTCCAGACCAGGAGCGCGTCGGATTCGAAGATCTCGTCGGGCGGCGCCGCGCCGTCCTCGACGAAGCAGTACCGGACCTCCGGCCGCGACTTCAGGAGCCCGACGCTCGAGTGCTCGTCCTCCAGGACGCCGACGATGCGGCCGGCAGCGCCCACGCACAGGGAGGTGGGAGGCCCTCCTCCCACATCCCCGGGGTACTCATTGGGCATGGGACGCCGGCGTTCGCACCCGAAAGTGCGTCACTCCACGCTTGTCGACGGTGTCGTCAGCTCGTGCGCGACTGACTTCTGGTTGAAGTACGGGTGCTGGCGCATCACACCGAGGGCGACGAAGCCGCTGATGATGCAGAGCAGCACGGCGACACCGGCGACGATCGCGACCTGCGGAGTCTGTGTCGTGAGCCCGAGCGCGAAGAGCCCGAGCACGCCGAGCCCACCGACGAGTGGTGCCACACCGGTGAGCAGGAAGTTGGTCGCGCTGGTGGTCAGCACCTTCCTGTAGTACCACACGCAGCCGACCGCGACGGCGAAGTACATCACCAGGTAGATGAGCCCGTCCGCGCTGATGATGTAGCCGATGGCCGTTGTCGCGCCCGAGCTGACGAGGTACGGGATCAGGAAGAGCGGCGGAATGCATCCGAGAATGAGGCAGGCGACCCAGGGCGTCTGGAACACGCCATGTATCCTGCCGAAGAGTTTTGGCAGCAATCCGTCACGGCCCATGGCGTACGTGATCCGGGCGGACTCGGTGAGTTGCATTTGCGTCGTCGCGAACACCGCCGAGAACACCGCCAGTGGCAGCAGCCGCGCCCACGGTTGCGGGAGGAGCAGATTGCCCGCGTATGCCATGACGTCCGTGCCATGCGCGAGGATCTGGCTCTGCGGCGCAACACCCTCGAAGACCATGGTCAGGAACGTGTACCAGATGGTCAGAAAGATCACCCCGAGGATGGCGCCGCGACCCGGGTTGAAGTTGGGTTTCGTTGTCTCCTCGCTGAGGATGAGCGGCACCTCCCAACCGGCGTAGAGGAATCCGCAGATCACGCCGGCGTCTGCGACGCCGGTGAATCCGTTCGGCGATGTGCCGAACGCGAACTCGCTCAGCGACGGCGCATGCACCCCCACTGCCAATCCGCCGATCTCGCGATTGAGGGCAAGGATGATGAAGAGGATCACGATCGCGTATTCGAAGCCGATGATGGTCATCTGCACCACGATCGTCGGCCGGATGCCGCGGATCGCAAGGAAGACGACTGCGGCCATGAAGAGCGCGGAGACGACCCAGACCAGGAGGTTGGAGAACGTCGATCCGGGTGAGAGCACGCCGGAGAGCAGATACGTCCCGCCGAGCGTGATGTTGCCGATGTTGGCGACCGTGCACGCGACGATCGCCATGATGCCGAGCCCGTAGCCGAGGTACGGCTTGACCGCGGCGCCGATCCACACATACGGCGCACCGGCATGCGCTGTCCAGTCGTTGAACCGCGAGTAGCCCGATGCGCAGAGCAGCATCAGTATTCCCGCGATCAGCACAGCAAGCGGGGACGCGAGTCCCGCGAAGGACACGAGCAGCGCGAGCGTGAAGGCGACGCTCGATGAAGGCGCCACGTTCGCGACCGACGCGACCGTGTCCCCGACGAGGCCGAGGGCTCCGGCCTTCAGTCCGGTGTGTTGCACACCCCCTGCTTGAGAGCTCACCGCGTTTCCTCCAGTACCCGATTAACTCTTGACGGATCGGTCGGCAATGGCCAGCGCCTCGTCGATGACGGCGAAGCCTTCGTTGAGCTCCTCCTCCGTGATACAGAGCGGCGGGTTGGTCATCACATCCCACCAGCGCACCATCGTGTAGACACCGTGGTCGAGCAGATATCGATCGAGCGCGCGCATCTCGTCGCTGTTGCCGTTGAACGGAGCCATCGGCTCCATCGTTGTGCGGTCGCGGACCAGCTCCAGCACGCCGAACAGCCCGATGTTTCTCACCGCGCCGACCGATGGGTGGTTGCGGAGCAGTGCCTGGTGATGCGCGCCCATCAACTCGCCCATCTGCGACGAGTGCTCGATGAGTCCATCCTCGACGTACACGTCGAGCGTCGCGATCGCGGCGGCGCACGCAAGCGGATGGCTGTTGTACGTGAGGCCACCGAAGTACACGTGCTTCTCGAAGTACTCCGCGATGTGGGGGCGCATGCCCACGGCACCAAGTGGGACATAGCTCGAGGTCAGCCCCTTCGCCATCGTGATGATGTCGGGGACGACGCCCCAGTGGTTCACCGCGAACCATTCACCGGTGCGGCCGAAGCCCGACATGATCTCGTCGGCGATCATCACGATCCCGTACCGGTCGCACAGGTCGCGCACGCCCTTCAGGTACCCGTCCGGCGGGATGAGGATCCCGTTGGTGCCGGTGACCGGCTCGAGGATGAACGCGGCGATCGTGGCCGGCCCTTCCAGCTGGATCGTCTCCTCCAGATAGCGCAGTGACACCTCGGCGGTGTCGACGGGGCGATCGGGGCCGTGATAGGGGTCGAGGACGTGGATCACACCGGGGATTCCCGGCTCGTTCGGCCAGCGCCGCGGGTCGCCCGTCAGGCTGATCGAGCCGCTGGTGGAGCCGTGATACGACCGGTACCGAGCGAGGATCTTCTGGCGGCCCGTGACCGCGCGCGCCATGCGGATCGCGTTCTCGTTCGCCTCGGCGCCACCGAGCGTGAAGAACACCTTCTCGATGTCGCCGGGCAGGATCTGCGCCATCTTTTGACCGAGCACCGCGCGAGCCTCGGTGGCCATGAACGGGCTGATGTACGCGAGTTGCTCGGCCTGACGGGCGATGGCTGCGATCACACGCTTGTCGCCGTGCCCGATGTTGACGCCCATCAACTGGCTGTTGAAGTCGAGGTAACGCTTGCCGTCGGGTGTGTAGAAGTACACGCCCTCGGCGCGGTCGACAGGGATTGGATTGGCGTTTTCCTGCGCCTGCCAGTCGTACAGCGTGTAGCGGCGCGCGAGGTGGACGATCTCGTCAGCGTTCATTGCGCGCGTGTACCCGGGATCATCGCGCCGTTCTAGGGCCGCGACTGTGGGACTGTCAATAGCAAGTTGTAAAGCGGGCGCCCCAATCTGTTACAACCTGTCAATGCTGCCGACGGTCGCGCGGATCCTGGCGCTCCCGGAGCTCGTCGCGGGCGTGCCAGAGGTGCTCGCCGGCGAGAGCGGTCTCGCGAATGAGGTGCGCTGGGTCCATGTCGCGGAGCCGGCCGATATCGCGCGGCTGCTCAACGGAGGTGAGTTCCTCCTGACCACGGGGATCGGGCTGCCGGATGCGCCCCACCAGATCGTCGAGTGGATCGAAAGCCTTGCCGGCGCGCGGGCGAGTGCGCTCGTCATCGAGCTCGGTCGCAAGTTCCGCGGGGCGCCGGCCCCGCTTGTGGCCGCGGCCGAACGACTGGGGCTTCCGTTGATCGTCCTCCACGAGGAAGTCCGCTTCGTCAAGGTGACCGAGGCGGCACATACGCTGATCATCAACTCGCAGCTCACCGAGCAGCGGCGGCGAGTCGAGATCCACCAGGTGTTCACCGAGTTGACGCTCGAGGGCGCGTCCACCGCACAGGTGGTCGGGCAGGCGGCGCGCATCCTGCGGCGACCGGTGGTGCTCGAGAACCTGCAACACAAGATCCTCGCCTACGAGACCGCCGGCGAGCCGGTTGAACCACTCCTTGACGACTGGGCCCGGCGCTCGCGACGTGCGTCGGGAGACGGGCGGCGCCTCCTCGTCAAGGGGGACGAGCGATGGCTCGTGACCATGGTCGGGGCCCGAGGCGAGATGTGGGCGCGACTGGTCATGGTCGCCGACGACGCTGAGCCGACCGAGCTCGAGTGGGGAGTGCTCGAACGCGCAGCCACCGCGCTTGCGCTCAATCGGCTCATCGAGCGCGATCGCGAAGGGCTGGAGCGGCAATCCCATCGCTCGCTCCTGGTGGACATCCTCAACAGAACCTACGCGTCCCTCGAGGAAGTCGAGTACCGCTCACGAAACCTCGGTATCCCGCTCGTCGATCGCGCACTCATCGGATGCGTCGTGAAGCTGCGCGGCCTCCCCGACGAACGCGACACCCTGCGCCAGGAGGCCCGGCGGCGCGACCAGGTCGACCGCGTTGCCACCGCGTGCCGGGACGCGCGCGTCCCGGCGCTCGTCGGCGTCCTGCCGTCAGGTTCCGTCGGCATCCTCGCCGGGCTCTCCGAGAAGGGTCGGACCGATGCGTCGCTTGTGCGGCTCGCAGACTCAATCCATGCGGCGCTGTCCGGAACGAGCGCCCGGCGCGAGGTGGTGATCGCCGTGGGCTCGGTGGTCCTCTCGCTGCACGACGTTCGGCGGTCGTTCGAGGAGGCGGAACAGGTCATCGCCGCGGTCGAGGACGGCGGGGATCTCAAGGCCTTCTACAGGCTTCCCGACATCCGGATTCGTGGGTTGCTGCACCTCCTGCAGCACGACGGGCGCGTCCACGCGTTCGTCGAGCGCGAGCTCTCACCGCTCATCGATCACGATCAACGCCACGGCGGCGATCTCGTCCGCGTGCTCGGCGCCTATCTCGACTCCGGGCGGAACGTCTCCGCTGCGGCGAAACTCCTGCACATGAGCCGGCCTGCGTTCTACAACCGCCTGCAGTTGACCGAACAGGTCCTCGGCGTCGACCTCTCGGTCGAGTCGTGCCTGTCGCTGCACGTCGCGCTCCTGGGTGCAGGGCTCGGCGCCACGTGACGGCACGTTTGGAGCTAGGATCTCGCGGTAACGCTCGCGATTCGTGCCGCTGAGCGGCCCCGAGCGCAACGAGGGAGACGAGTGCTGGTTCGGGACGAGCCCACGGGGAGTCTCGAGCGCGAGACGGCTGCGACGTCGGCACCTGCTGCCGTTTCGATGACCGGGCTGACCAAGCGCTTTGGCGACCATGTCGCCATCGAGGGCATCGATCTCGACATCAGGGATGGCGAGTTCTTCTCGCTGCTCGGCCCGTCCGGGTCCGGCAAGACGACGACGCTGCGTCTCATCGCAGGTTTCGAGCGGCCGACCTCCGGTCGTATCCTCCTGCACGGTCGCGACGTCACGACGGTCGCGCCTTTCGACCGCGACGTCAACACCGTCTTCCAGGACTACGCCCTCTTTCCGCACATGACCGTCGGCGAGAACGTCGGATACGGCCTGCGCGTGCGCCGTGTTCCCCGCGCCGAGCGCACGACGAGAGTCGCCGAGGCTCTGGAGATGATGCGGCTCCGCGGGTACGAGTCGCGCAAGCCCTCGCAGCTGAGCGGCGGTCAGCGCCAGCGCGTCGCACTTGCGCGAGCTCTCATCAACCGGCCTCGCGTGCTGCTGCTCGACGAGCCACTCGGTGCGCTCGACACCAAGCTGCGCGAAGAGATGCAGGGCGAGCTCAAGGGCGTGCAGCGTCGCGTCGGCATCACGTTCGTGTTCGTCACGCACGACCAGCACGAGGCACTCGCGCTGAGCGACCGCATCGCGGTGTTCGGGGCCGGCCACATCGAGCAGGTCGGGACACCCGCCGAGGTCTACGAGCGGCCGGCGACGCCCTTCGTCGCGGGGTTCGTGGGATCGTCCAACCTCCTCGAGGGCGACCTCGCGGAGCGCATCGTCGGCGTGCGCGGCAGATTCATGATCCGCCCGGAGAAGATCCGAATCGTCGCGCCGGACGCGCCGATCGGTCAGGGTGACTGTGCGGTCGAGGGCACGATCCGAGACATCGTGTACTTCGGCGCGCAGACGGAATACGCGGTCGCCGTCGCGCCGGATCGCACGTTGAGCGTGGTCACGCAGAACGTCGTCACCACGTCGGCCGACGCACTGGCGCAGAGGGGTCGCGACGTGCGTCTCGTCTGGCATCGGGACCAGACGATGGCACTGAGCTCGAGTTCACCCGTCAGCGAGCAATTGGAGGCAGGAGCATGATCACTCGCAGGTCACGGATCTGGATCGGCGCGGCGTGCGCATCCATCGGCATTGCCGCGTGCGGCTCCACCGGCGGCGGCGGCTCGACCGGCCCGACCATGCTCACCAAGATCGGGCCGGGGGAAGGTTCGCTCAACATCATCGTCTGGGCCGGATATGCGGAGGCCGGGCAGGACGACCCCACCGTCGACTGGGTGACGCCGTTCCAGCAGCAGACCGGGTGCAAGGTCAACGCGAAGATCGCAAACACCTCCGACGAGATGGTCGACCTCATGGAGACCGGGCAATATGACGGCGTGTCGGCCTCAGGCAACGCAACGCTGCGTCTCATGGCCGGTGGCGCCGCGGCGCCGATCAACGTCAACCTTCTCACCAACTATCCCGACATCAACCCGAGCCTCAAGGATCAGCCGTACAACACGTACAACGGGGTGCACTACGGGGTACCGCACGGCTGGGGCGCCAACCTGCTGATGTGGCGCACCGACATCGTCAAGCCGGCTCCGGACTCGTGGTCGGTGGTGTTCGATCCGAACTCTCCCTACAAGGGGAAGATCACCGCCTACGACGACCCGATCTACATCGCCGATGCTGCGCTCTACCTGAAGTCGACACAGCCGGATCTGCACATCACGGATCCGTACGAGCTCGACACCACACAGTTCAACGCCGCGGTCAACCTGCTGAAGCAGCAGCACACCGTCATCGGGACGTACTGGTCCGACTACACGAAGGAGCAGTCGGCGTTCGCGAATGCCGACTCTGTCGTCGGAACGACGTGGCAGGTCATCGCGAACCTCCTGCTCACCGACAAGAACCCGACGCCTGTCTCGGTGATCGTCCCGAAGGAGGGGTCGACCGGCTGGTCCGACACCTGGATGATGTACTCGCACGCGGCGCATCCGAACTGCATGTACCTGTGGATGAACTGGATCACCACGCCGGCGGTGCAGGCGCAGGTCGCGCAGTGGTTCGGCGAGGCGCCGGCCAACCTGAAGGCGTGCGACATCATCGCGAAGACGGATCCCACCTTCTGCGCGACCTACCACGTCGGCGACGCGATCTACCTGCACGATCTCGCACTCTGGAAGGTGCCGCTCGCAAACTGTGGGGACAGCCGCGGCAACGTGTGCAAAGGCTACGCAGACTGGCTGCATGCCTGGACCGATATCAAGGGGTAGACAGCAGCACCAGGTGTTGAGATGGATGCCGGCCAGTTGTCGACCTACCGGCCGACGCTGACCCGCCGGGTCGCCCGGATCCTCGCCCGTGTGCCGAGGATCCGGGTGGC
>JBAUTG010000127.1:0-61195 GCA_049582105.1 Candidatus Dormiibacterota bacterium
GGTGGATGAGAACAGGACGCGCACGAACCTCCTTTGCGGGTGAACCCAGCATACGGGCCCCATTCGCATACGGCATCGAGGAATTCGGAGCCGCCGGGCGGCTCCGCTGCTAGCCCGTCAACTGGAGGTCGGTCAGCCAGCCGGTCAGCCCGGTCTGACTCTCTGTATGGGTGCTGCGGTCGTAGGCGAGGATCGGTGTGCTCATGTGAGCGTTGTTGCTGCCGTCATAGAACCAGATGACGGACGGGCTCACGAAGCGAGCGAGTGTGCCGTCAGCTCGCTGGGGGCCCGGGAGAGTGGCGCCCGTCGTGGTGTCGAGCAACTCGAGTGGGCCGTGCTGAATCCGAAGTGGTCCGGAACTCGCCTTGACGATGGTGCCGGTCTGGAAGATCGCGTTCCCATCTGGTGAGATGTCCGGATCCCACCACCTGGTGGCCGCCTTCAGCGTGCGAACGGCGCCGGTGTCGATAACGGCGACGTTGATGCCGCGGTAATCACAGAAGTACAGCTTGCCATCGGGGCCCCAGGCTGCCATGGTGACGTCGCGGCACCCGCCTGAGAATTCGCCTTCGGTCGCCGAGCCTGGGGGTTCGAACGCAAGGGTGCCGTCGAGCCGGCGGACCTGCAGGGTCACGGTGGGCGACTGCAAGTGGTCCGGGTTGTTGTAAGCGAACTGCACCCCCAGCACCAGCTTACCGTCGGGGGAGAACTGGACTTTGCTCTGCAAATCCGTCCACGGGTACCCCGTCCCCATTCCGAGGTCCACCGTGGTGCTGGCGCCGTGCGCCGGGCGGATGACCAGCTTGCCGCCCTCGACGCCGGTGTCAGTGGTATAGGCCAGCGAGCCGTCTGGCTCCCAGCCGTACTGGAGGATCGGGATGGCGACCTCGACGCGCCTGCCGCTGCCGTCCAGGTTCTGGCTCACCAGGTGACCGGCCGAGGTCATGTACGAGATGCGGCCAGCGGAAGCGAACCGAGCCGGGTCGGGCGCGAGGTCCACGGTGGGGATGGTGCTGGTCTTCTGGGTGGCCGAGTCGTAGAGATCGAGCGTCCAGCTATCCACTCCGGTCTCTCTGACGATGAGCACCTTGAAGGTGGTCGTTGCGGGCATGGGCGTCGCGGACGGCGATGGCGATGGGGTGGTCACGCCGCTCGTGGACGAAGCACTCGGTCGTGGGGTCGCGGTGCCGCACGCCGTGGCCAGCACCGCGACCATGCCGGCTCCGACAGCGAGGAACTCGGGGATCCGCCGGCCGGGGCGAACCCTGTTGCGAACGTGACTCATCATGACGAACCTCCTACAGCGCCTGCAGGGCTGAGCGGCGTCACGACCATCCTTCCTTGTGCCAGACGCATCGAACTCACTCCTTTCTCTCCCTAATCGTCCCTTCCTGAAGCGGCTGCCGACAGGGCCAACGGTCAACAGCTGGATAGGACGTTCGCCTCGGGCGACGGCCATTGGAATCACCAGAGATCGCCGGCGTGGCGAAGTCGGAGGAGGTTCGCTGACGCTATGGATCGCGCCCAAGGAGGCCAGCCACGCTAGCACCCGTCAATGTACCCAGGGCCTACGCGACGCCTCGTGCCGTTTACGGCCCCATGCTGCCCCTCGTCCGCCAGGATTATCTGGGACCGACACAGCTGGGTCCACTCAACGACGATCGAGGGAAACGATGGAGCCGTCGGAAGTCCAACGAGCACTTGAAGCGGGGAGGTCGACGGCCTTCGCCCTCGGCCTTCGAGTCGATGATGCAGTCGTTGTCCACAACTCGAACCGCATCGCCATGCGCCTGACCCCTTGTGACGTTCTTGCTCGGGTGGCGCCTCAAGCGCATCAGGCTGGTGCTGAGTTCGAAGTCGAGGTGGGTCGGCGGCTCGCCGAAGCGGGCTGCCCGGTGGAAGAGCTTGAACCTCGGGTTGAGCCGCGCGTCTACGTGCGTGACGGCTTCGCGATCACGCTGTGGACCTATTACGTGACGGTGCCGCCTCAAGACCTCGCGCCAGCCGAGTTTGCGCAGACGCTCGAGCGGCACCACACCTGCATGCGCCAGACCGATCTGACGGCGCCGCACTTCACTGATCGAGTCGCGGAAGCCCAGTGGCTGGTCGACAACCGCGCCCAGACACCGGAACTTGATGACGCGGGACGGAAGCTTCTCAGCAACTCGCTACGGGGCCTGAGGCGCGCGATCGTCGATCGGGGAGCACCCGAGCAACTGCTGCACGGCGAGCCGCATGCGGGCAACTTGCTGAACACGAAGCGAGGGCCGCTGTTCATCGACCTTGAGACGTGTTGCCGAGGACCTGTCGAGTTCGACATCGCCCATGCACCCGAAGAAGTCAGCGAACACTATCCGGCTGTTGATCGAGAGCTGCTTCGCGAGTGCCGGGTCCTCGTACGTGCGATGGTCACAGCTTGGCGCTGGGATCGAGACGACCAGCTCCCCGATGGGCGCCACTGGGGAATCGAAGGGCTCAACCAGGTTCGGGCAGCACTCGATCGCTACGGAATGGGTGTTGTTGACTGATACGCCGAACGGCCGAGTCGTCGCGCTACGTGCGCAGCGTTGCACGGAATCTACGACGAGGCAGTTTTGATCGTACTCGGGAGCATGACTCCCAGAGCAGGCCAGGGTCCGCCAATGACCCCTGACTACCGGGTCGCGGCGAGCCTAGCCACTGCTTGAGAGGAGAATCCTCCCTCACCGATGACCACTTGGAATTCGGCTCCGGAGCCCAGGCCCAAGCTGCGCACCCACAAGGCCGCACGCGAGTGAACCCACACCGATGGCACACTGACGTCCGTCCCATGCTCAGAGCTCAGTACGAACGACGCGGTCCGGTGCCGCAGGATGTCATTCACGCTGTGGAGTTCGAAACGCCGCCCCTCAGGGCGTCGGAGGCGCTGGTCCAGGTCGTCGCGGCGCCGATCAACCCGTCAGACATTCTGACGCTGACCGGTGAGTACGGCGAACTCCCGCCGCTGCCGGCAATCGGAGGCCGCGAGGGGGTTGGGCGTATTGCAGCACTCGGTCCAGACACGCGCGGAATCGAGGTGGGCCAGTTGGTCCTGCTGCCGGTCGGGTGCGGTAGCTGGTCCACCCACGTGGTTGCGGACGCGACACGGCTGATTCCGTTGCCGGACGCGGCGGACCCGCTCCAGCTCTCGATGATGACCATCAACCCGCCGACGGCGGCGCTGCTGCTGAGCGATTTCGTGGCGTTGGACCCGGGGGAGTGGGTGATTCAGAATGCGGCGAACTCGGCAGTGGGGGTGTACCTGGTGCAGCTGGCCAGGCATCGCGGTCATCGGACCGTCAACGTCGTGCGGCGCGAGGACGCGGCCGCCGTCGTGCGCGAGGCCGGCGCCGACCTCGTCCTCGTCGATGGCAGGGATCTGAGCGAACGGGTCGCCTCTGAGACAGGCGGCGCACAGATCCGCCTCGGCATCGATGCGGTCGGCGGGGCTGCCACGGGACGGCTGGCTGGCTGCCTGAGCGAGGGCGCGACGCTGGTGAGCTACGGCCGCCTGAGCGGAGAGCCCTGTGCGATAGAAGCGGAGGCTTTCATCTTCCGCGACCTCACGCTCCGCGGATTCTGGCTCGCGCGCTGGTTTCGCGAGGCGCCTGCGGAGCGGCGGCATGTCCTCGTAGCTGAGGTGGCCGAACTGATCGCCACGGGAAGGTTGCACGCGTCGATCCACGCCACCTACGGCGTGAGCGACATCAAGGCAGCAGTCGCGGACGCGGCCAGCGGGGGGCGCTCGGGCAAGGTCCTCGTCGTCCCACGCTGACTCCAAAGCCCCCGTCACTGCATCCGACGGGGCGGGGGCGGCCCTCACTCAGCCGGGTGCGGCGCCGCCTGGGTCGTTCAGTTCGCTCCGGGTCGAGGAGGATGAGCGCGGGATGAGATCGGCCTCGCCCACGCCAGTATCCGCCAATGTCGTCAGAAATCCCTAGAGCAGCCGACCGATTCTGACGGGGATCGCGAGGCCCGCACGGTGCAGTGTGCGCACTGTCATTCGCAGATTCGCCGCGTCATGCAGTACGTGACGAGCGACCACGGCAGCATCTTCGATATTTGCTTTGCGTCGCGCCATGAATCAAAGAGGGCGAGAGTCAGCTTGATCCGGCATAGGACATGCCGACTGGTGCGCTGGTTCGGCCGGATCGACGCAAATAGATCGCGATCGCGAGGGACGTCAGTGCCGCCCAAGCACACCATAGCGATGTGAACCCAGTGAACGTGATCCATCCGAGTGCTATGACTGCACCCAGATTGGCGAGACCCAGAAGAACGAGCCACCTGTTGCTCGCCACCAGACAGGAACCGCATGTGGCGACAATGTAGAGAGCAATGAGGATGCCGGCGTAGCTGATATTTGCGGTGTACGCGATGTGGGACCCGTCGATGGACGCTCCGACCGGGCCACGGAAGACGGCCACCAGCAGCGCAACGGAGGTGATGGTGCCAACGGCAAGGAATGCCTTCATCCAATCCCGTCGATGCACCCTGCTTTCGACGCCGAGCATTGCGAAGGGCACCCAGAATGGCAGCACGAAGGCAACCGCCAGGAAGACATAGATCGCCGCGTGCTCGATGGGCAATGAAACTTGCCCACGTAGCCCCCACCACACGAACGACTCGTCGATTTCGTGGATGGCGAGGAGCAGTGGGGTTGCAGCCAGCGGAATTTGATGGCGCTTACCGACGTGGCAAAGCGCATAGATGCCGACCGCACCCACAACGATTCCAGTCGCAAGGTCCGCCTCGGCCGAGAAACACATCAGCGGTTGCGGACCTCTCTCATATCTCGACAACACTATGGGTTTCCCGAACGAGTAGCGCATCGGGCTGTTACCCGCTGCGTCCACGGGTCGCTAGGTTCGGAATTTCCCGCTCATATGACGGCTACGGTTGCGCCATGGTCGGCTAGGGCTGATGTGTCTAGCGCGAACGTGCGGGGCCGTCGAGACATACGATCGTAGACTACCCGGGCGTTCAACCATCGCCGCATCGGCCTGTGGGTCGTACACCACTCTCACCATGAGAAGTCTGGCAGCACGACCGGGCGCTGACGAGCATCCGCGAAAGTCCGGTCATAGCTGCCCACGTGAGTATTCGCAAGTGTACCCAACGAATGACCCAGTCGCCGTGGATGCCTCTCCTCGATCGGATAGGGGTCAGTCTTAGCTAGCCGGTTACCGTGCGGAACCTACCGTGGGGATCGTGTGCGCCGGGTCATGACGTCAGCGACCAGAGGACGAAGTAGGCGCCGAGTGGGATCCCAACAATGGGGGCTCCCAGTGACGAGATCCAAATAGGGGAGAATGGAAATGGCCGGCGGCGCAGGAAGGCCTCCACGTTAGGTCGGAAGCACAGCATGGGGATGCTGCCAACGAAGAGCAGAATCCCAGTAACACCGACGGCGACGCGATTTTGCACCATCAGATTGTCGTCGGATCAAGGTTCCGGTGCCACGTACTTTGCCCACGCCAGCATCCGCGAATGTACCCTGGCGGTATTGCGGGATGACGCCCGAGCAACGCGCGCTTGTGGCACGGCTCGTGATGGTGCCAGGCCGCTCACCACAGTCGGCGAAGTTATCAGCGTCCGAGCCTCACCGCGAGCGCTCGTGAGAACGCCGGATGGACGCCACGCAGCTGGACCCAGCGCGCGCCGAACCCGTCCTCGACGACGCGTCCTTGGACGCCGAGCGCCGCCGCTTCCATGATGCTCGCCACCCCCGAGCAGATGAGCGCAACCAAGCCGGCTCCCCCAAGCGCGAGTCCCAGGGGATTTGCCACCGGCGACAGCACGGGAATGGCCGATACCGGGATGATCGCGATCCAGGCCACGCCGCCGAGGGCAGCAAGCCGAACCGTCGCAGCGTGACGGCGCTGCACACGCAGCGCCACCGCGTTGCACGCGGGAAGGTAACCGGTAGCGCTTCGGCGCGTCGCGACCCAGGCGATGAGCAGCGCAAGCCAGCTGACAAAGAACAGGCAGCCGACCCAGCCGGGCGTGGTGGTGTACCGACGGCGAAGATTCGATGTGGCGGGCGCTCCCGTCACCACGCAGACCGCCGGTAGCCGCCCCTCCTCGAAGTAGTTGACCGGCACCGTGACCGTGTCCTCGCTCCATCCCGGATAAGGCACCGTGGGCGGCGAATACATCCGAGAAGCGTAGTCGGGTGACCACAGGATGGGAGGAGAGATAGATTGCAACCCACAAGGGGCCAGCGGGATGACATCAGCCCACGCCAGCATCCGTAAAGGTTCCTTGAGCGAGGGAGGAACCCTGCCGGCGCACCTGCTCCTCATCGTCCTTGCAGGCAGGCTGCCGTGGCCCCTGTAGCCTAGAGCGATATGCCAAATCCACCTGCGACCGTCAAGCGACAGCGGGAATTACTAGCTGTGCTGGAACCGCTCCGCGCGGCACTGCTGAGGATCCCCGGCTGCAACAGCAATGGGATCGGCCTGACGGTAGCCGCCTTTGAACGGCTGCGTATAGACGGCGGTGGCCCTGAGTCGGTGCGCCCTGAGGACATCACCATCAGCGTGAGTTTCGAGAGCGGCGAGGCGTTCACGTCTGGCGCCGATCGCGTCGACGAGCTGCTTGGCAACTCCCCGCACGAATGCCGGGTGGGCGGTCACAACGTCTTGCTGTGAGGGCGTTGTCGTCTTACGAGTGCCGTGGAATCCGAGCGCCGACGATCGCCGTAAGACGACATCGTCCACCAGGCCAGCATTCGCCAATGTCGTCAGATCCGACTCTTCCGGCGACGCCGGCTATCGCAGGTAGTAGTAGAGGGCGACGACGAGAAGGATCACAAGCCCTAACGGAATCAAGCCGAGTCCGAAGCTGGTTAGAGGCAGGCTGAGGACCCCGATAACTACGAACGCGGCGCCGACGACGACGAACTGAAGTGGATTGTTGTATTTGAAGCGAACCGGATTGTCATGGCGATCAGCGTTCAGCTTGCTCACCAGCCGGCGGAATCCGCGCTGTTGGGGCAGTTTGACCATGGCTGAACCCTACGCCGGTAGAAGACGTTTCGCCAGGCCAGCATCCGTGAATGTACCTTGAGCGCTGCGTAACCTGACCGAACCTTCAGGGGGTCAAAGCCCAAACACAGCGTCGCTTTCAGGGGGCCGAGAGTACTGATCCTCGCGCGCTTCCATCGTGTCATGAACACCCTGTAAAGCGCCGGCTCCCACGCGGGTACGCGCGGTGGCAGGCGCAACCTCTGCGGGCATCGGCGTCTTTCGGTGGGCACAAACGTTAGAGTTGCCCGGCGATGAAGGTACTTGCCTTGGCTCGAAGGAGCGCAAATGGTTACACCACAGATCGTCCCGGTCCACGAGAGTGAACGTCACACGGCTCTCGAGACACTCGTCGTGGCGTTCACCGCGGACCCGGTCGAGCGCTGGCTGTATCCGGAGGCGCACCAATATCTGACGCATTTCTCTGCATTCCTATCGGCGTTCGGCGACAAGGCGTTCGCCCAGCAAACCGTTTGGCGGCTGGGCACGTTTGCCGGCGTGGCTATCTGGTTGCCACCGCACCTCGAGCTGGACGGAGACGCCATTGCCGCAGTGCTGACGGAAACCGTGTCACCGGAAAAGCATGAGGATACGTTTGCAGTACTCGGTCAGATGGAGGATGCCCACCCCAAATTCCCGCACTGGTACCTCCCGTGGTTTGGCGTTGACGCGGCAGTGCAGGGAAGAGGTCTCGGCGGGGAGTTGATGAGGCACTGCCTCAGGATCGTCGATGAAGATCATCTGCCCGCGTATCTCGATTCCCCCAATCCCCGCAACGTATCGTTCTACGAGCGCCACGGGTTCGTGGTCACAGGCGAGGCCCAGGCTGGAACTTGCCCGCCGATCGTCTCCATGCTGAGGGCCGCGCGGTAGAGGGCTGTTGAACGCGGCCTACACGTGCTGCCCAACTTTGAGCGGGCTGAAGGAGGTGATAGTGGTGCAGGCGAGGGTCCGTCAATGTACCTAGGCAACACGCGTCAGCGCCGGCGACGGGCCGGAACATACGTCCGGGAACGTATACGCCGGGGTTCATGACGTGAGCGCCCAGAGGACGAAGAAGGCGCCGAGTGGGATCGCAACAACGGGTAGGGCCAGTGACGTGGTCCAGATGGGCGAGAATCGAAATGGCTGGCGGCGTAGGAACGCCTCAACCTTTGGTCGGAAGCGCAGCATGAAGATGCCGCCAACAAGACTCAGAATCCCGATGACACCGATGACGACGTGAGGGGGGGCCAAGAACGCTAGCGTACCGACCCCGCACGGCGGAACTGGTCGCGAGCACCGGTTGTCACCAGCGAGCGACACGGGGGTCGCTCACGCCAGCATCCGCCGATGTCGCCAGAGCGGCGCGGCTTCGTCACCACCTTTCGAGGGCCGCTGGCTAGGTTGGGTGCGATGAGTGGCGTAGGTTGGCGGGTGTACGTGCTGGCCGGAATCATCGTCCTCGCGGTTGGAGCGCTGGTACTACTGGGATACCTTCCCTCGGGCCTTGCCGACTGAACCTCGGGACGGTGTAGCTCCTGAGAACATGGCCTTAGACCATGCCAGCGTCGTGTCGCCGGAAGCTCGTTCGACTGGCTCTAGTCCTCGCCCCTCATCAGCAACTCGGGTAGCTGCGGACTGGTCCCGCGAAGGCACCGATGGTCGTCGGGCCTACCGACCCGTACTGCGCGTCACGACCGAAGGTCTTCCCGTTGGCCATGTTGCCGAACTCCCACACGCACTGGCCGCCGACCGACGCGAGCGTGAAGTACGGGTAGAAGTTGCCCGGACCCTTCGGCGGCAGCTGGCACCCCGCTCCAGTAATGAGGTTGCAGTTGGTGTTGAACTGCGTTGCGCTTGAATCAGTCATGAACTGGATCTGGGGATAGGCCTGGCCGCCCGAGGTCGGCTGCTGCTGCAGGAACGACGTGGGGAAGGGGCCGGCGGAGGTCGCATCGGGCCAGTCGGGCCAGTACTCCTGCCCGTCATAGTCCAGGTCGCCGATGGCGCCGAAGAAGACGTCACAGCCGGTGACCAGGTTGGGCGCGGCGGTGCCCCCGTGGGTGTCTCCCTTGCGGTAGCAGGGCGAATCATCGGGTTCGTTGCTCTTGGAGCTGTCGGCTGCGGTCTCGTACGGGCCTTGGCAGTGCTTGTAATAGGTGTCGGTGAACGTCCCGATGGTGTTGGTGGCAGCACCCGTAACCTTCGTGCATGCCTCCCAGTGGCCGATCTCGAACTGCGAGTTGATCATGTACGGCCCGATCCCCCACGGGATGATGTTCTGGGGGCGCGCGGTCGCATACTCGGGCTCGAAGTTGAAGGGCGTGCCCGTGCAGTCGAATGGGTTGGTGTTCATGAACCCATTCCGCCCCGAGGCGATCATGTAGCCGCTGCGGCCGGTGGTCAGGTCCTGCTCGCGCGTTTCCAGGGCGTGACCTCCCGGGATCGCCGCATCGAACATGTGGACGGTGATCTTGTCCCCCGGGTTCATCATTAGGGTGTGAGCGTTCGGGCTGAACGTCGCCAGGTTTGAGAGCTGGGGGCTCGGAGGCCCGGTCGGCTTCCCGTCCGTCTGGATGAAGGCGAAGTTCACCGGTTCCACGCAGTTGTTGTTGCAGTTGCCGGAGCCGTTGCCCTGGCACTCGAGGCTGTCGATGTTGAGCGCGGAGCACCAGTGGGTGTTGTCGCAGCTGATGGAGTCGGCAAAGGGGGCGAACCCGGGTGGATAGAACTGCAGCTCCACGAACGCGGCGCCGCCTCCGGGGTATTGCCCGCGCGGTGCATTGCTGTCAGACCGCGGGGTGCACGGCAGCAGCGGCGCCGAGTTCGGGTCGCAGACGTCGGTGGAGAACCACGGGGCGACGCTGAGCTCGAACCAGTAGGTCACGTCGTGGCCGGGGCTGGCGACGGTCGGTGCTGCGGTGGGATCCACCGGCAGGGTCTCGGTGATCGAGAAGTCGTTGCCGGAGCTGGGAGAGGACGACACGAAACGAACCGAGGGCTCGTCGTGGCCGATGTAGCTCCCGTTCTCCTCGAACCGGCCGGCGTCCGACCCGCGAGGGTCGGCGCACGCGAGGTTCGCCTTCACCGGGGCCTGGACGGGGCTGAGCCCGTTGCAGTCGAGTTCGCCGACCGCGTTGGGCCGGACCGCGGAGGCTCGGCCGACCGCGCCCAGGGTGACGGGGGTGCTGACCAGGATGGCTGCGGCCATCACCGGCCCCGCTACCGGCAGAACGAGCCGACGTGGCAAGCGAAACCTGGACATGCTGAGCCCTCTCTTTGACCGTTCCTACGCTCGTCAGGAAGGAGAAACGATAGCCGACCGGCTCCGGGGTTGTCATCACCGCCGCTCGACCCATCGCGAGGTGACATTCGGCCCTGTTCAGGGTGGCATGCCCCGAGCAACGATCAGTGTGTGATCGCGCTCAGCTCGATCCTTACGGAGGTACGACGATGAGAGTCGTGAGAGATGTGATCGCAACGCTGATCGTTGCGACGATGGCCGTCCTGTATCTCAATGTGGTTGGTGGCGCCAGTGTGTGGTTCATCGCCGACGCCCGTGGCGTGGCGGCGACGGGGCTGGTGCTCGGCTTGGTCGCGTGCGCCGTCGCGGGCGAGTCGGTGACCGTGTCGAAGCCGGGGACGTGGCGGACGATCGCCGGGTTCCTGGTGACCGGCCTCGTCACAGCCGGTGTCGTCACCGTGATCAGCAACAGCCTCGCGGCGCTCGCCGTGTTCATGGGCGTGTTCGTGGTGTTGTGGGCTGGATCGACGCTCCGGCACGTGTTCGCTCCGCGGCCCGGGACGCTCACGCGGTCAGGTGCGGCGCACGCGTGACTCAACGCGGGTGTCGGAGAAACGCATGGCTGACACGCACACGCTGACGACACGGCGCTGAATCAGGTCGGCCCTCGAGGTTAGGACGGGTGCGGTTCGTCGGATGGCGCCGGCATTCCCTCGAGAACGCCTGACCGATAACGAACGGTCGTATCGTCGTCCCGGTAGACGGTGATGGCCCCTGGACCCATGCATCGCCAGATCCCATCGTCCCAAAGGGCGCAGGTCCGTTCGTCAATGCCGATCAGTGTTGCGCCGGGCAACGCAGCGCGTGCCGATGAAAACCACGCACGGCCGAACGTGTCGTGGTGCGGGAGCACCGCCAAGCCTTGGAGGACGGAGAGTCCGGGCACGGGTCGGCGCTCCGTGCTGCCCGGGAACTTCTGCCGGACCAGCACGTGTTCGCACAGAGCCATGGCACCGGCCGACGAACCGGCAAGGACCGCGCCACGCCGCCACGCTGCGATCATCGCGTCCCCAACCGGTGTTTCCCGCAGCACGGATGCGACGAGTCCGGGATCACCGCCGACGATATAGAAGAGGGCGGCTCCGGCAGCATCTGCTGCTGTCGCCGGCACACGCGCGTCAGCGTTCGTATACACGCGAAGTTCGACAACATCGAGTCCGAACCGCTGATACCACACGGTCGCATTCCGGACGGCCTCCTGAGGGCGAGAGCGCGCGGCAGCCGTTGCAACGACATACGCGGGGCCTCTGGATCGCGCCGAGGCGGCGAGGATCTCGTCGTGCGGCTCGTTACCAGGCTGGAATTCGGCGCCACCGATGAGAGCGAGTAGGCCGGCGCTGCTCATGGCATCGTCCTGATCACCGCTGACCGGACACCGCGGCGTGCTGCATCGTCCGAACGCGGTGACGCTGCGAAGCTAACGCAACCGAGCTTCATGACGCACGTCGCACGTGACGTCGGGCGTCTTTAGCGTGGGACGGGTCGGAGAGCTTGTCCGGTCAACTCGACCTCGGGTGACCAACGGCAGCCACACTCGACGCACTCGTACCCGGAAACGATCGTCCGTGTCGAAGGGCTGACGGCCGTGGTCCTGGGCTGGTGCACCGCCACCTCGTTCGACCTGCACTCCGGGCACTCAAGGATTTCGCTGTCGGCCATGACTCACCACCTCGTGCTGACGCGCCGTGGGTGCCGACAACCTACAACCCAACCCCGCCGCCGATATTGCATCCCTGTGACGGATGTCCGTGATCGCTCGGCGTCGTGGTTGGCCGGCCCCCTTGAGCACGATGGTAGATGGTGGACGCATATGCCTGCCACTGCATAGACTCCGCAGGTATGGACTGGAGCCTCATCGTCCAGACGGTCACTGCGGCGACCGCGGTGCTGGTGCTGATCGCCTTCGTGATCGCCGCCACCCTCTGGGCGCGCCGCAACCACCGCGTCGATGCCGCGCTGAGGCAGCTCCAGGAGGGCAACGCGGCGTTGCTGGAAGCAGTCGCCCGCCAGACGGAAGGGGCCACCGCCATGGCGGCGCAAGCGCGCGAGGATCGGGAATTCGCCGCCATGCCGCTGCTCATCCTGCTCGACGAGCCTCCGGTCGGCATCCGCGAACAGCCGTGGGCGGCAGTTCGGGTTCGCAACGTGGGTAACGGGCCGGCGTTGTACTTCGTCGTCTGGATGCTCACCAGGGGCAGCGTCTACCGTTCGGCGGGCGCTGAGGCGAATGGCTTCTCGGGAGCGCTCCACCTCGCGCCCGGCGACATCTTCGAGCCCGGACCCCTGCAGAACATGCTCTACGTCGGCGAGGAGCACGGGTACCTCGACCCCGGCGCGGCCGTGGTGAGTGCCCATCCGGCCGCGAACCTCATGGCCTACTGCGGTGACCACTTCGGCAACCGATACCGGTTCAACCTCCGGACGGCCGACCCGCCCGCCGTGTGGGAGCGCGGCGCCGATGCGCCTCCGTGGGCGGGAGCCTGGGATCCCCGCCTTTCGGCGGAGGAGCCTCGCGACCATGGGAGTGCTCTACGGCCGAGCTCACTGACCGAGCGAGAAGGAACCCGGCTCGCCACGGCGCTACGCGACGCGCTCGCTGCGCTGGAGGACGCTGATCCGGGAGCTGACGTTCGCCTCACAGGCCGACCATCGCGACGCGAGGTGCAGTGATCGGCGTGCGACCGTGATGGCATCGGTCTCCCGCCCGTCGGACTGCTCGATCAAACGCTGCTAACGCGTCGTTCGCGACTGTGGAGCTGGCGCGCGATCCCTTCGGACTTGCGAAAGCCCCAGCCGGCTGATCGGCTGGGGCTTTCTTTGTTGCTCCGGGCTGATCCCGCGGCTACGGCAAGGGGATCGTGTTGAACGTCCCCCATGGGGTGACCGCGCCGGCACCGTTGATGCTCTGGGTTCCGGCGATACCCGGGATGTACGCGTCCTCCATGAAGAAATAGAGGGGCTTGCCGTTGTAGGTCACCTGGCGGGTGCCGTCCGGCCTCACAACGAACCCGAGCGCGTGCTGATCCACGCCGGTCCCGGCATGCGGCTCCCCGGAGGTGAGGACCGGTGGCCAGATCAGTGCGCAGAACGTGGTGCAGGCCTTGCCGCCATTGTTGCGGAGGGTGTAGACGGGGAAGTTCCCGTGCGGCAGAAGGGCGAAGTGGTTGTCCATCGACGCTGCCAGCACCTCGGTGCCCGCGGCGGTCTCAACCCGCATCTGCAGCCGCCCAGGCGCGGGATGGCCCCGGCCCGGCTCCACCAGGTACCAGGTCCCGGTGGGACTGGTCACGGGGTCGAAGAGGTTCGCTCCGTCGGTCTGGTCCGGCCCCTCGTCCAGGAAGAACCGGTACAGCGGCTGACCCGCGTACGTCACCTGTTGCACGCTCTCGCCCGCGAGCACGTCGGTGCGGGTCACCGTTCCGAGGAGCGATGCCTTCACGCCCGGTCCCGCGATCGGGCTCCCATTGGTCAGGAGCGCCGGCCAGAGGATGCTGTCGCACGGCTGACCGATCGGGTTGGCACCGTTGCTGCAGCCAAACGCTGCAAGACCAAACGTCAGCGAATGGAGCTCGTCGGACGTGAGGAGATACAGCGAGCAACCCTTGTTGGCGCCAGACCCGACGCTCAGCACCGTGCCAAATGACGTGGTTTTCGTCGACACGGTCGCCCGGCCCGTCGGGGCGCTCGTGACGGGCGTGGTGCAGGAAACTGAATCAGCCTTCGCGCTCACGGGTGACCTGAACTGAGGGGCCACGGCAAGGAGACCCAGCGTGAGCACGACGGCAGTGGCAGGGCGTGCAACAAAACGTGGGAACCGTCGAGACGACATCGTTGCTACCTCCAGTGATCTTCGGATGCTCGGCTGCCCGAGCTGTAGTGACCGACTCTCCCTGGGCCATAAGGGAAAGACATCGACCATTTGGTGGATTTACCGGCGGCCGTGCGAGACGAGCCCACATGCCAATCGGGAGTCCAGCGCGTCACGGCCCATCACCTATAGAAGTACGGATCGAGGACGCTCACCTGCGTGATCTGATCGAGCGGCAGGGAATTGCCGTCGGAGGTCTTGCGGATTGCCTCCGGACTCGGTGCGTCATAGATGCAGAACGTCTTCCTCTTGTCGTCGCTCACATAGGAGTGGACCCACGTGACGCCGTCATCGGCGTTGCGGTCGATGATCACCCTGCAGGCCGCTGCACCCTGCGCGTCGACAGGGATGTTGAGTCCTTCCGGAAATATCCGCTCCACGACGTATCTCGGCATCGGCGTTCCTCCATGTGCTGCGCTCGCTCGCGCGAGTACCTGTGGTGAGACTAGAAGCGGCTCCGCCGAGCGCGAATCGGGAGGCCTACCCAGATTGGGACGTGCGATTACCCATCTTTTCGTGCGAGCCGAGATCGCATGCTGACCGAGTGCCCGAGGCTGGTCGATCGCGACTCGGCACCGTTGTACACTTGCTCCTGTTTACGGGAGGCAGGGACTCTGACGACGTCGAAAGCCGTTGCGGGATCTGGGGATCTGCTCGAGCGAGCCGAACCCCTGGCTGCGCTTGCGCACCACTTCGCCACCGTGGCGATGTCGTCGGCCGGCCGCTTCATTTTCGTTGGCGGTGAGGCGGGCATCGGCAAGACCTCGCTGGTGCGGCGCTTCTCCGCCAGCCAGCCGGCGCGTGTCCTCTCCGGAGCGTGCGACGCGCTCGCGACTCCGCATCCTCTCGGGCCGCTCCTCGACATCGCCCATACAACGGCTGGCGACCTCGAAGCGCTGATCATCCAGGGGGCCCGGCCGCATGAAGTCGCAGCCGCGTTTCTCCATGAGTTGCGGGTGAACCGTCCGTCCATCGTCATTCTTGAAGATCTCCACTGGGCCGACGACGCAACCCTGGACGTCATCAGGCTGCTGGTTCGCAAGGTGGAGTCGGCGCCGGTCCTCGTGGTCGCGACATACCGGGACGACCAGATCGACCGCACACATCCGCTCCGTGTGCTCATCGGTGACATAGCGACCAACCCGGCCGTCACGCGCCTCACCCTCGGCGCCCTGTCAGAAGCCGCGGTCGCCCAACTCGCATCGCCGTATGGTCTCGACGCTGCAGAGCTCCACCGCAACACGGGCGGCAATCCATTCTTCGTCACGGAAGTCCTCGCAGCAGGCGGAGACGCGCTTCCCGCGACAGTCCAGGACGCTGTCCTGGCGAGGGTCGCGCGCCTGGGGCCTCTCGCGCAGCGGCTGGTCGAGACCGTCGCCGTGATTCCCGCGGGGGTCGACATCAGCGTCCTCGAGGCAATGGATCACGAAGCCGTGGCCTGCGTTGACGAATGCCTTGCTTCCGGCGTGCTTGCGCCGATCCCCAACGGGGTGGCGTTCCGTCACGAGCTCGCGCGCCTGGCCGTTGAGATCTCGCTATCGCCGCAGCGCCGTGTGGTGCTGCACCGCGCGGCGCTGACGGCGCTGTCCGATCCGAGGCGTGGACCCCTCGATCCGACGTCACTTTCACACCACGCAGAAGGCGCCGGTGACGTCGATGCTGTGCTCTGTTACGCGCCTCAGGCGGCCGCTGTCGCCGCGCAGGCGCAAGCGCATCGGGAGGCAGCCGCACAGTATGCGCGCGCGCTCCGATTTGGATGGGCGCTGACCGACGAGCGACGCGCCGAGCTCCTCTCCCTTCGATCGTGGGAGTGCTTTCTCATTGGCCATTATTCGGACGCGATCGAGACACGCCGAGCCGCGCTGGCGACGTATCGGTCTCTCGGCGACAGGCGGCGTGAAGGTGACGCACTGCGCGCGATGTCATCAAACCTCCGCTGCCACGGGCAGGTCGCCGAGGCGACCGAGACTGGAGTAGCAGCGGTCGCCGTGCTCGAGAATCTCGATCCGGGCCCTGAACTCGCAATGGCGTACGCGAATCGCGCGATGCTTGCGCTGAACGTCGAGGACACTGCGGCAACGCGCTATTGGGGCGCAAAGGCCCAGGAGCTCGCCGAGCGCATCGACGACCGGGAGACGCTCGTGCATGCGATGAATTCCATCGGCACGGCTGGCTATCTGCTCGGCGATGACGATGGCCGGCAAGCCCTCGAACAGAGCCTGCATCTGTGCAAGGAATGGGGATTCGACGAGCAGGCCGGTCGCGCTTACATCCACCTGGCGTGGGCCGGCGTCCGCGTGCACGATTACGCTCGCGCCGAGTTGCATCAACGAGAAGGCATCGAATACTGCCTCGAGCGCGGGCTTGATGCGTGGCGGTTCGAGATCCTCGCGCACCAGGCGCGACGGCTCCTCGACCAGGGCCACTGGGATGAGGCGACCGAGGCGACGTCGATACTGCTGCGATCCGGTACCGCGAATGCCGTGGCGCAAACGCTGATTCACTGCATCATCGCGCTGCTCCGCGCGCGACGCGGCGACCCCGATCCTCACGGCCCCCTGGCGGAGGCTCAGGCGATCGCGGCACCCACCGGGGAGCTCCAGCATCTCCTACCGGTGGCGACCGCGTCGGCGGAGATCGCATGGCTCGACGGCGGCGCACCGAGCGATGACGCGGCCCGCGCGGCGACCGATCATGCGATGGAGCTCGCAACGCGCTATGGAGCGATACCTGCGTTGAGCGAGCTGGCAGCTTGGCGCCGGCGCTGTGGAATTCATGATGCGAGGCCTGCCTCTTCAGTGGGTCCGTATGCGCTGGAACTCGCGGGCGAGACGGTCGGCGCAGCTGCAGCATGGGCTGAGCTCGGATGCCACTACGAGGCTGCGATCACGCTCTGTGCGGAAGGGCGTGATGAGGACCGACGGCGCGCGCTCACCATCTTCCAGTCACTTGGGGCGAGACCGGCTGCCGCGATGGCAGCACGGCTTCTCCGTGAGAGCGGTGCTCGGGGCGTCCCTCGTGGGCCGCGTCCGTCCACCAGGCAGAACCCCGGCGGCCTCACAACCCGCGAGGTCGAGGTGCTCCGAATGCTCCGCGAGGAGATGAGCAATCGTGAGATCGCTGAGCGATTGCACCTTTCGGAAAAGACAGTCGACCATCACGTGGCGGCGATCCTGGCCAAGCTCGGCGTGAGCAATCGCAGGCAGGCGGCCAGAGCGGCGGAACCTGTCGTTCCCCGGTAGCTGAAGCATCGGCACGGACCCGCTCCGATCGGACGCGGTTACGTGTCGTCAGACGGCGTGATGATGAGACGCACCGGCCGGTCCCAGAAGAAGTAGTTCCACGCCCAGGTCCAGAGCGCCAGGGCGCGGTTGCGGAACCCGACCAGGTAGAGGAGGTGCACGAAGATCCAGATGAACCAGCCGACCAGTCCGTTGATGCGCACGGGCCCGATCTGTGCCACGGCGGCACCGCGACCGACGGTTGCCATCGTTCCTTTGTCGCGATAGTGGAAGGCTGGACTGCTCGCACCCTTGAGGCGCGCGGCGATCACCTTTCCGACGTACGTGCCACCCTGAATCGCGACGGGAGCCAGCATCGGCAGTACGACGCCGTTCTGTTCGAACGCTGCGGCATCGCCGATGACGAACACCTCGGGGTGATCAGCCATGTGGAGCCCCGGCGTGACCTTGATGCGCCCGGCTCGGGCCAGGTCCTCACGATCGAGGTCCAGCGGAGTCGTTGCGCGGACGCCGGCGGTCCACACGACGGTCTTCGTTTCGACGCGTTCGCCGCCGTCGAGCACGATGCCGTCGTCGTCAATGGAGCGCACCGATTTGCCGAGCATGATGCGCACTCCCTTCCGCTCCAACGAGCGCGTGGCGAGACGGCTGAGACGCGGCGCGAAGGTCGCGAGCACGCGGTCCCCGGCTTCGATGAGCACGACGGAAACCTCGGCGAAATCGATGTGCCGGTAGTCCTTCGGCAGCACATGCCTGATCAACTCGGCCAGCGCACCGGAGTACTCGACGCCGGTTGGTCCGGCCCCGACGACGGCGAAGGTCAGGAGCCGCCGTCGAACGTCTGCGTCGGTGATGAGCGTTGCACGTTCGAACGAGAGCAGGAGTCGCGAGCGCAGCGACACTGCCTCACCGAGATCCTTGAGACCGGTGCTCCTCTGCCGCGCCTCCTCGTTACCGAAGTAGTCCGTGAGGCTGCCGGAGGCGATGACGAGATAGTCGTACTGGAGCGTCTTGTCGGAGGTGAGCACCAGCCGCCGCGCCAGATCCACGCCCGTCACCTCGGCCCGCAGGACGTCGACGTTGCGGCTTCGCCGGACGACGGTGCGGACCGGACTTGCGATCGCCGAGGGGTCAAGCAGTCCCGAGGCCACCTGGTACAGCAGCGGCTGGAAGAGGTGGTAATTGTTGCGATCGACGATGGTCACGTCGACGTTGACGTGACGTAGCGCGCGCGTTGCCGCGAGGCCGCCGAAACCGGCGCCGACGATCACAACATGCGGACGCTGGGCCACACGATATGTTGTTCCATCCATGCCCGCAGGGGTCGCCACCAACGCCCACCCCGGAACGGCCGCCGCGTGGCCACAACGCCGCCGCCGGCACCGACGCACAAAGGGCCCCGCCGCAATGCGTGGTGCGGTGGCCCTTGTACAGCAAGCTCGGCGTCAACTCGCGAAGCGACCCTGCGATCGTGCTCAGGAATCAGTAGCCGAGCGCTGCCACCGACGGTCCGATCTGTCACCGCCAGCTACACGGGGTGGCTACACCCAGATCCGTCGATAGTACGAAGGGTCACCGAGCGCCGCTGTGATCGCTGTCTCGATTGACTCGCGGTAGCTCTGGCGCTGCGCGATGTCGACGCTCGGTTCAGAGATGGTGCCCTGTGATCTGTCTGCGATCCAGGGCGGCGTGCCGCTCGCGATGATCACCTCGCCGAGCCGCAAATAGACCACGGAGTCATCTGACTCGTTCACGAACAGGGTCACCTTCAAGACGACGCCGGTGTGATCGACGAGGCGCCAGCCGCGTTCCCAACGGACTTCGCGAAACTGATCGCGGACGAGTTGCACGTAATCATCCGACACGACGCTCTCTCCGACGCGAGCGGCTCGGGTCAGCGAGCTGCGGATGGAAGCGTCGAGGTCACGCGCGATCCAGTTCACCAACGACGCGGCCCGATCGGTCACATCGGGGACCACGATCTGGCGGCCGGATGTTGTGTCGAGCGCCTGCAGGGTCCCGGCGTGACGCCGGCAGTAGCGAATACCGGATACCACGACTCCATGGGACGGGCACGACGCGGTGCGACACGTCCGACCGCGGCGATCGTGATAGGGGCACGGCTGTGCGTCCAGGTCGGTGCACCCACGAGCTGAACACGGGATACCTGTTGCGGGGTCCGGCCCGACGAGCTGTCCAGGCTCGTTGCGGTCAAAGGCTGGCATCACCTGGTCAGCCTGTCAGCCCCGTCCTCGCACCTGCTCGATGAGGCGGTGACGATCGTGTGCCGAATCTTAGGTGGCCGCAAACATCCAGAGGCGTCCGACCCATCCGGCTAATCGACGGGTTGCCTCGCGCGGCGCTCATGCTCGCCGATTCGCAGGGAGAGCTGAGCAGGCGTTGTGTGCGCCTTGATCATGAACTCGACGACTCCCGACCTGGACACCCGCTCGAGCATTCGGGGGTCACCGACGTTGCTCAGGATGATCACCGGGATATCCCTTGTCTTCGCGTTGTTGCGCAGGTGCGAGAGGACTTCAAGGCCGTCGAGCTTGGGAAGTCGGAGGTCGAGAACGATGAAGTCCGGATCCTCGTCGGCTGCCAGGGCCAATCCTTGCTCGCCGTCGCGACCGACGATGACGGAGCGTCCGGATGCGACGAGCGCCAGCCGGTACATCTCTGCGACGACCTGGTCGTCTTCGACCAGCAGGATCGTGAACGCTGTGTTCGCCACGAGTCGGCCCCTCCCGCGTCGGGCATTCCTCAGCTGATAGTTGAGGTATCACATTGTGTCCTGCCGGTACTCGTCGATGCGCAGCTCACGCCGGGGACAGGAGAGGCACGCCCAATTCCGGCTGGGTGGAGCCATTCGCATCGGTGAGTGTGCATCCGCGCTGTGCATACCATTGCCGATCGATGACGCTGTACATCCCGGCATGGCCCATGGAGACCGCGCGGCTGTTGCTACGCCCGTTTGAGGAGGGGGATCTGCAGGCCCTGTATGAGATGCAGTCGCACGAGGAAGTGGTCCGCTATCTCTATTACGACGTGCGCTCGCTCGATGAGGTGCGCCCGTCGCTGGTCCGGAAGATGGCCGGCGTCTCGGTCGCAACCGAGGGCGACGGCCTGGCCGCGGCGGTCGTGCTGCGCGATACCGGCGAGGTGGTCGCTGACGTCTCACTCTGGTGGGTCAGCGAAGGCCACGCACAGGGCGAGTTGGGGTTCGTCGCGCACCCGGCGCATCAGCGGAAGGGCTACGTCACCGAGGCGGCTCGACCCATGCTGGATTTCGCGTTCGGCACCATGGGCTTACACCGAGTCTCCGGCCGTCTCGAGGCGCGCAACGTCGCATCGGCACGGGTCCTTGAGAAGCTCGGCATGCGACTCGAGGCGCACCTGATCGAGAACGAGTGGGTGAAGGGCGAGTGGCAGAGTGAGCGTGTCTACGCGATGCTTGCGAGCGAGTGGGCGGCGGCCGGTGCGGGCTGAATCCGCTCGCGTCGCATCGGAGTCGATCAACGCTCCAAGAGAAGCGTCGCTTGCACGCGTTCGAGAAAGGCGGCCTGCTCAACGTGGCTGGTCACTTTCAAGCGCTCGAACTTGGTGCCGAGCCTGACTCTCGCCCGGTCAGCGGCGCGCGGTCCCCACGATCATCGGGCGCTCGACCTTGGGCGCCTTCGGGATCTCTCCATGCTTCACGGACTCGACCTGCAGCGACGATGCCATGATCGCTGACAGCGTGGCGCGGTTGGGGTTGCACCCCAACAGGTTGTAGAGCGGCCTCATCCGGTCCTGCCGTTTCGCGATCCTCGCGTCGTCGGAGCGCACATGCTCGAGGAAGAGAAGACGCCCGTTTGGCTTAAGCACACGCGCAATCTCCTCGAGCGCCACCTGCTGGTCGGGGACGCTGCACAGCACCAACGTCACGACTGCCGTGTCGAAAGTGGTGTCAGGAAAGGGGAGTCGTTCCGCCGGCGCATCGAGTACCTGCACAACACGGTCGAGTGCGTCAACACGAGCGAGCAAGCGTCGCCGCATGAACTGATCCGGCTCGGTCAGCACCAACTCTGTCACCGCTTCGGGATAGTGCGCAACGTTGAGCCCGGTGCCCGCCCCGATCTCGATCGTCGCCCCTGCCGCGTTCGCCAGCAACTGTCGCCGCTCGTCGCGCATGCCTGCTGCTTCGGATCCCTTGTTGAACGTCTCGTAGAGGGCCGCAAACAAACGCCGACGCATCATCCTCCCCCGGATTCAGTCGACATAGTCGGCCATGACGCCGCGAGCGAACGCCTCCACGCGGCGCTTCCCCTCGCCCGGCCACCCGCAATGCAGGTATCCGACACCAACGCCCGCCATCGCCTCGATGGTGCGGCGGAGCACGTCGTCGGGTTCCGACAGCATCAGCGTCGTCGCCCTGCCGATCGAGGCTGGATCCCGGCCCGCGGCGATCGCGAGCTCATCGAGGTGGGCCGACAGGAGCTTGAGTTGCTCGGGATTGCCGTAGCCATGCCAGACGTCGGCATAGCGCGCAGCGAGCGGAAGCGTGCGGCGCAGCCCGGTTCCACCGATCCAGATCGGCGGATGGGGCCGCTGCACGGGGACCGGTCGCAACTGTGCGTCCGCCAGCGTGAAATGGTGTCCGTCATATGAGACGACGTCGCCGGTCGCGAGGCGGGTGATGATCTCGAGCGTGTCCTCGAGGCGGTCGAAGCGTTCACCGAGCGCCGGGAACTCGATCCCGAACTGATGGTGCTCGCGCTCGGCCCATGCCGCGCCGAGCGCGAGCTCGAGACGCCCATGACTCGCGTGGTCGATGGTCACCGCTTGCGCGGCAAGGATGGATGGATGCCGCAGCGTGACACCCGTGACCATGAGTCCCAGACGGATGGTGGTGGTGGCCATGGCGAGCGCCGCGAGTGTCGTCATTCCCTCGAAACACTCGCCCGGCCCTTCGCCGTACATCGGGACGAGGTGGTCGAAACCCCACGCGCCGTCGAATCCGAGCTCCTCCCCGAATCTGACGCGCGCGACGATCTCGTCAAAGGGGAGGCGCTGCTGGGCGACGTCGATCCCAAAGCGCATGGAACGCGACTCTAGCCGACGCGGCCGCCGATCACCGGCGCGCACGCCAACATCGTCGAGTTGAGCGATGCCGGCCGTGCGGACGTCCCTGCCGGCGATCTTCCGCGACATGCCGGCGGAGGGCGCTGAGGCCTCGAATTCACCCGAGCGTTTACGCTGAAGATCGTCAGCGTCTCAGGCCGGAGCTTCATCAGGAATCGCAATGGGCACACACGACCTCGACCCAACGGTCCGCGACGCGCTCACGCGTGGCGGGCGGATCGACATCACGACGACCGGCCGGAAGTCCGGTGAGCCGCGTCGGATTGAGATCGTCTTCCACGCTGTCGAGGGGCGCCTGTACATCAGCGGCATGCCGGGGTTCAAGCGCAGCTACATCGCCAATCTCGCCGCGCATCCACACTTCACGTTCCATCTCAAGGACGGGGTGCACGCGGACCTCGGGGCGACGGCGCGGGTCATCACGGACGAAGCCGAGCGCCGCCAGGTGCTGCCACACATCGCCCGTTCATGGAATCGGACCGACATCGACACGATGGTGGAATCGAGTCCGCTGTTCGAGGTGACGATCGACGGTCACGCGGGTTGATCTGGGCGGTGGACGACCTCGAACGAGTCAGCGCGTCGCGACGTGCAGCAGCGTGTTTCCGAGACTGTTCGCGATCCAGAGGCCGGCGTCGCCGGGGATGACCAGGTTCGGGAAGCCGATGTTGGGTGAGGGAGGCAGCAGCGATCGCGTTGGCCCTGGAATGCCGGTCGACGGATCCAGTGACGTCAACACGGACTCGTTGCGGGCGTCGTCGCTGTACGAGATCCAGACACGTCCGGACAGGAAGGCGACGGTGACCGGATACGGTCCCTCCCAGAGGTTCGTGACGCTGCCCTTGGCGATGCTCACCCTCGTCACCGAGGTTTCCCCGTCGCCTGCTGCGCCGATCAGGAACACCGACGTCGGATCACATGCCATGGATGCCTCGTAGTCGTCGGGGATCGCAGCCACTTCCTCCGCCGTTCCTCCGTCGGGCGGCAGCGAATAGATGGTCACGCTCGAGCCGGTCACGACCCGATTGCTCAGTGCGAGATACACGCGGTCCGAGCAGACGGCGAGTGCACTCTCTGTCGAGAGTGAGGAGATCGGCACCTCCATCGATCCTGCAAGCGTGGTGACGGCCTTCCGCGCGCCGCCACCGAGCAGACTGATGACCGTCCCGTTTCCGGCGGTTCCAGACATGACGAGCACCGACGTCGGATTCGCGACGAGCCCGCGGGGGTCGAGCAGCGGATAGGTATGCACCAGCACGCCGCTTCCGGCGTTGAACTGTTGCACCGTGTTCGCGTCAGGGGGAGCCTTGCCCCGTGGGTTCGGGACGAGCTCCCGGCCCCCCGACCCATTGGCAACCCAGACGAAGTCACCGGCCGCCGCAACCGCGACCGGGTCGCCACCGATTGCCCAGCTTCCCGTCGTGCGCGCGGTCGTGGCGTTGATGCGGAAGAGCCTTCCGGTCACGCCGCTCGCGGGGCTCTGCGTCGCGAGCCACACGACGCCCGTGGTCACCGCCATCGATACCACCTGGTGAGGACCCAGATCGAGCTCGTCGGCGACGGCGAGCGGAACGACGATCTGCGCCGGCGCTTCAGGGATCACAGGCGACGGTGACGGAGCCGGCCTCCCCGGAACCGGTGGTCGAGCGAGTGCGAGGATCAGTCCGACGACGACGAGGGTGACGGAGCCGCCGGCCAGGACTGCGATCGCGCGGAATCGGGTCAAGCGCGCTCCGCTGCCGCGGTGTCCGGTCCCGGCGTCACGATCAAGAGCGCCGCGACAGCGACGAACTCGGCGAATCGGTCCATCGCCCAACATCATCCACGCTCGCCCACGCCTCCGCGGGCCAGGCACGATCGCGTGCGCGCCGCGCCGCCAGCCACCCACGTGGGTGGTACACGGCGAGCAAACCGACCATGTAGAAGCGCAACAGCCGGGTGTGCCACGTCGCCGGTAGCGGCGTCACCGTGAACCCGACGCGACCGAGCGCCGGCGCGATGAGCGACACGGCGTGTAACGCCCGAACCGGCCCGAGGCTGCCCCGATGCACCAGACGCGCGATCAGTGCCAGGTCGGCACTCGTCTGCGCGAGGGTCTGAAACGGACTCCAATCACGATTCGTCGCATCCCCCGAAACCCTGTGGTTGGCGAGGTGGAGCTCGACGATCCGATCGCCACGTCGCACGTGGGTTCCGTCCGCGAGCGTCACTGGCTTGCCCTGGTACCGGCGAACTTCGATCATGAATGCGGACGTGCGCGTGAGTGAGCGGACGTGATGCCGCCACAGATACCAGTGCTCCCACCACAGCCACACCTTGAGCACGCCGCCCGCGTGCCCGTCTCCACTCTTCCCGCGCGCGATCAACCACCAGAAGAACGCCGCCGGCTGAGAATGCCGGCTCGGCGGATTCCGAATGGGACGCGTCAGGAGACCGCCTTCTCGGGTGTGCGCCGGAATGCGCGGAGGTATTCCCGGTCGAATGCGAAGGCGATCCCGAGACCGAGGAGCGCCATGAACACATCGTTGGCGACTCGGTAAACGAGCGCACCTCCCGCTGCCGCCGCGGGTGCAACCCCTTGCAGCGCCATGGCGCCGGTCATCATCCCCTCGTATGCCCCGAGTGCGCCAGGCAGCACGGTGAGGTTCGTGACGACCTGGCTCGCGGCGTACGTGTAGGCGACATGGGGACCATCGATTCCCGTCGCGTGCACAGCGGCGAGACCGAGTGCGAAGAGCGCAATGGAGAGCACGACGGCAGCGATGTCCACCATGACGACAGGAAGCAGGACGCGCGCACGGACGAGCGTTCGAAACGCCGGCCCCAGGAGTTCGAGCTCGGGTTGAAAGCGGCGGAACACCCGCAGACGCGTCACGCGAGCGGCGAGGAATCGGTAGACGGCGGGGGACAGCAGAATCGCGAAGATCACCAGTTGCGGGACGAGCGCGATCGCAAGCGGAATGACGAGGACCGGAGTCCGAAGCACCACCGGGACCATCGCGAACGTGAGCACGAAGAGGTACACGAGGTCGTCGAACACGACCGTCGCCGTGATGACGCCCGCGTTGGTCGGTTCGCCGTCATCCGATTTGACGATCGGGACGCGCCAGAGGTCGCCGCCCGGAAGGAACACGAACGCCTGGCTGATGAACGTGACGCGGATCGCCTGTTCCAGCCCGACGCGTTGTCGAGCGCCTCGCAGCACGATCGACCACGACAGTCCGCGCATGACGTAGAGGAGCAGGACCACGGGGAGCATCCACGCGAGCAGGCCTATGTCGGCGCCGCTCAGGGCTTTGGCCACCTTCGTCGGATTCACGGCGACGATGAGCCCGACGACCGCGCCAACTCCGATCAACGTGATCCAGTGCGTGCGAAGCCGAGGCCAGACCCGGGACGCGACAGAGCCCGTGCGGGCGTGGGTCACCGCCTGGTGATCGCTGCCAGCCATGCCTCGACCAAGCCGTTCGCCAGTGTCGTGAAACGCGCTGCATCGATGCTGTCGACGGTCCACCCGTCGGTGAATGCCTCCCGCAGCTCCGGTTGCGTGACCCGCCGTGGGCCCCAGTCCCCGGGCTGTCGCTCGCTGAAGCACAGGATGAAGAGCCGTCCGCCCGGACGGAGGACTCGATGCACGCTCGTCGTGTAGCGAGGACGGTCGACGTCGTCGAAGACGTGGAACACTCCTGAATCCGTTGCGGTATCGAAGCGATCGGCGTCACCGCCCAGGTCGAGCAGGTCCGCGACCTCGAAGGTGACCGGCGGACCAGGACCCGCAGCTTTCGCTCGCGCCTGCCGGATTGCCTCGGGCGATCCGTCCACTCCCAGGACATCGAGTCCCGCACGCGCGAAGTGCAGCGCGTTTTCGCCCGTGCCGCAGCCGAGATCGATAACGCGTCCGCTGATGCGTCCTGCTTCGACCAGCTGCGCAAAGCACGGCTGCGCGCGGCCGATGTCCCACGGCGCCGAACCTGCGAGGTACGCCTCCTCGAAGCGGTCAACCATGGCGCGAGCATATAGGACGGATCGAGCGGCTACCCGCCCGAGACCGCCGGAGCCACGAACACCTCGGCGCCGTCGTTCATCGGCGTGTCCATCCCTCCAGCGCCGCGGACACTGACTCCGTCGACGAACATGAGCACGTGCGGCCGGAGCTCGCCGCGTTCGTCACGCAGCTTTCGCTCGAGCTGCGGAAGGCGCCCCGCAAGATCGTCGAGCGCGGCCCCGAGCGTGCGTCCGGAGATCTCCACCTCGGCCTGTTCCCCCGCGTAGTGCCGCAGCGGTGTGGGCAGGAGGAGGCGAGAGCTCACGCGACCTCGGCCACCCGCACCGACAGGATGTCGGGAAGATGGCTCGCGATCATCCTCCACGAGTCCCCCTCGTCGCGACTGGCGAACACCTCGCCGAGACGAGTGCCGAAATAGACGCCGGCGGGGTGTGAGGAATCGGCAACCATCGCATCGCGCAGCACGGCGGCGTAGTACGGATCGGTGGGGAGTCCCACGGACAGCGGCTCCCAGCTGTCGCCCGCATTCTCGCTGCGGTACACCCTGCACCTCGCGTCCGGCGGGAAGCGCTCCGCGTCGGCCTTGAGGGGGAAGTTGTAGATCGTGTCCGGCTGGTGCGGATGGGCGACCATCGCGAAGCCGAAATTGCTGGGCAGCCCTGACTCGATCGGGTTCCACGAATCCCCACGATCCTCGCTCCGATAGACGCCGAAGTGGTTCTGGGCATAGAGGCGCTCCGGGTGATCGCTGTGGAACGCGACCTTGTGGACGCACTGCCCGAACTCGGGAAAGCGCTGGTCCTCGGGCAGAAACGCAGCCTGGATGCCGCGGTTCGCCGGTTTCCACGTGGCGCCGCCATCCCGGGTGCGATAGACACCCGCAGCGGACATCGCGACGAGCACGTCATCGGTGTCGACGGGGTGGGGGAGGACCGTGTGCAGGCAGGCGCCGCCTCCACCGGGGACCCACTCCGAGCGATGTGGGTGGTTCCAGAGGCCGTCGACGAGCGAGAAGCTCTCGCCTCCGTCCTCGGACTTGAAGAGCGCATGGGGTTCGACGCCGGCGTACACGACGTCCGGCTGCGACGCAGCGCCGGGTCGGATCTGCCAGACGCGCTCAACTACTGCGCCCGCGCCCTCCGGGAAGCCGATCGGCGGGTGTTCCGGTTCGGTCCAGGTGGTGCCGAGGTCGTCGGAGTACGTGAAGAGCGGCCCCCAGTGCCCGGTGCCGACGCCGGCGAAGATCCGCGGCCTGTCGCGGCGAAGGTCAACCGCGACCGAGTACACCTCCTGGTTGCGGAACTGGAAGTCGTCGGTCACCCAGCTCTGGCGGTCGTCGGTGCTGCGGGCGATCAGCAAGCCCTTGCGGGTCCCGATGAGCAGAATCGTGAGCGCCATGTAGAACCCTCCGTGTGGCCGGCCGGGGGGCAGTCTATACCCACCGGACTCGACTCGTGACCGGAGTCCTAGAAGCGCGCTCCGACCGTGACCGCGGTGGAGAAGGGGAGTTGCGTCTGCACGCGCAGGCCCCCGTCCGGCCCTTCGGTGAAGGTGAACTGCACACCGCCCTGAAGGTGGATCCAGTCGAAGTGCGTGTTGCTGATATCGAAGCCCGGCTCGAGCGTCACAGCACTCCCCGACCCGTCAGTCCACTGCAGGCCGCTCGTCACCATCGTCTGCACCACGAAGCTGCCGACAGCCGGCCAGGTCTGATTGATGATGTTCCACTGCAGCGCAAGCTGTCCGGGCTGCAGCGTGTCTCGTGGCTGCATCACGAACGCGGGGTCGCTCAGGACGTCTGTCGTGCCGAGCCGGCTGCTGAAGCTTCGAAAGTGGCAGTCCGCGAGCTGGAACTGGTAGTCCCAGACAAACGTGTGACCGATGAGGTCGGACTGCGCGATGTACTGCGTGACGAGGTGTGGATCGTCGCCCACTACGCGTACTCCTCCCTCGAGCTCGGCGCTGACAGGTCGTTGCCACCGCCGCCGAAGTCGACGTTGGCCGCGATCAGCACCGCCGCGATGTCGCTGACGCTCAGGTCGATATCTGCGATGCCGACGTTCGTGCCCGCGGTGACCTCCATCGTGCCGCTGTGGGTCACGCCAGCCGCTGCCTCCCCGGAACCCGTGGGCGCGCCGGGCGATGCGGGTGCGGTCGCCGGGACGTCAACCGGCTGCCAGCCGGCCCCGTCCCACCACCACTGACCGTCCTCGGATCGAGGCGCGTCAGCCGGAATCTGGGTCACGGTGGGTCTCCTGGGAGGTCAGCGTGGGCAGCGCGCCGGCACCGCACGTGTGCCGCGGCATCGGGGCGGGAGACAGGTCAATAACACGGGGCTTCAGTTCTCTCCTTCCGGAAGTAGCCCGGGCGTCAGCGGACCAGATGGACGGCGGCGTCTTCAGCCGACTCGCCGCCGTCCGACTCGCGCCCGTCGTGCTCGGCGCTCTGCAGGCTGATGTCGTCGTCGCCTGATTCCGGCGCCTGGAGCTCACCCACCTCGGGCTCCTGCGCCTGAGCCGCGCGGTCCGGTTCCTCTTCGAGGAGGCGCTCGTCAAGCGTCTCGCGCCGGTACTCGTCGACGTCCTGCAGGCGCGGGTCGAGGGACAGGTCGAGCTGTGCGGGGTCATCCTCGTCTCCGACGACTTCCGCGGGCGCCGGTTCCCCGGTGCCCGGCGGGGCATCTGAATCGGCGGGCGAATCGTTCCAGGGCAGGTCTTCCGGGTGGTCACTCATGTGTGCATCATGGAATACGCGAGCCATGTGAGTGCCGTGCGCCGGCATTTGCCGCCGACCCCGCTCTCGGTGCTGGCCTGCCGCTAGGGGCTAGGGAATGCGTAGGCAGGGTGGTTCGTGGGTATCAACAGCGCATGACTGAGCCAAGCTCCCAACTCCTGCCCGTGCTCGCCCTGGACGACATGGTCGTCCTCCCGCACATGACCGTTCCGATCGGCGTCCCCGAGGAGCAGCGCGCGCCTCTCGAGGCGGCTCGCCAGGGAAGCCACCTGATCCTGCTCGTTCCGCGGGTCGACGGCCAGTTCCGCTCGATCGGAACCGTGGCGAGCGTCCAGGAGTCCGGGAAGCTGCCCAGTGGGGCAGAGGTCACGATCGTTCGCGGTGAGTACCGTGCGCGGCTCGGCAGCGGCCAGGCTGACGTCGGCGGCGCCCTCTGGGTGCAGGCCGAGCCGATCAGCGAGGCCGAGCCCACGGAGCAGGAGCAGGCACTCGCCAGCGAGTATCGAGCGATCCTCGAGAACCTGGTCGAGAGCAGGGGCGCACCCGGTGTGGTGCAGTTCCTCCGGGCGGCTCGCACCCCCGGGCAGCTTGCCGACCTGGCGGGTTTCTCGCCCGACCTCACCATCGATCAGAAGGTTCGCGTCCTGGAAACCCTCGAGGTCGAGGCACGGCTGCGCCTGCTCATCGACTGGATGCGGGCGATCCTCGCCGAGGCGTCGCTGAAGGAGAAGATCCGCAGCGAGGTCAACGAGGGGATGGAGAAGACGCAGCGGGAGTTCCTGCTGCGCCAGCAGCTCGAGGCGATCCGCAAGGAGCTCGGTGAGGGCGGCGACGACGTCGTCGGCGGGTACCGCAAGCGGATCGAGGAGTCGGGGATGCCCGAGAAGGTCCGCACCGAGGTGGAGCGCGAGCTCGGCCGCCTGGAGCGCACCAGCGAGCAGAACCCCGAGCACGGCTGGATCCGCACGTACCTCGACTGGATGCTCGACATCCCGTGGAACGTGCGCTCGGAAGACAACTACGACCTCACCGACGCGCGTCGCATCCTCGACGAGGACCACACCGGTCTCGATGATGTGAAGTCGCGCATCATCGAGTTCCTCGCGGTGCGAAAGCTCCGCCAGGAGCGTGGACTTTCCGTGCTCGGCGGCCGCGGTTCCGGCGCGATCATCACGCTGGTCGGCCCGCCCGGTGTCGGCAAGACCTCGCTCGGTGAGTCGGTTGCGCGAGCGCTCGGGCGCAAATTCGCGCGCGTGTCGCTCGGCGGCATTCACGACGAGGCGGACATCCGCGGTCACCGCCGCACGTACGTCGGCGCCATGCCGGGACGCATCGTGCGCGCGCTCAAGGAAGCCGGCACCAAGAACCCGGTGATCATGCTCGACGAGATCGACAAGGTCGGCAGCGACTGGCGTGGCGATCCGTCGGCGGCACTCCTCGAGGTGCTCGACCCGGCGCAGAACAACACGTTCCGCGACCACTATCTCGACGTCGACCTCGACCTCTCCGAAGTCCTGTTCATCCCGACGGCCAATGTCTGGGAGACGATTCCGGCGCCGTTGCTCGACCGCATGGAGCTCATCAAGCTCGACGGTTACACACTCGACGAGAAGCTCGCGATCGCGCGAGATCACCTGCTGTCACGGCAGGTGACCCAGGCCGGGCTGCGTCCCGAGGAGATCACCGTCGGTGACGACGCCCTGAACGCGGTCATCACCGGATACACGCGCGAGGCGGGCGTCCGCAACCTCGAGCGCGAGATCGGCAAGATGGCCCGCAAGGTGGCCACCGCATTCGCGACCGGCGAGTTGCAGCCACCTGTGGCGGTAACGCCGGAGCTGGTCACGAAGTTCCTCGGCAGGACCCGTTTCGACAACGAGGTCGCGGAACGCACTGCTGTTGCAGGCGTTGCCACCGGGCTTGCAGTCACGGGCATCGGCGGAGATGTGCTCTTCATCGAGGCGACCTCGGTGGGTGAGAAGGGCTCGCTGACGCTCACCGGCCAGCTCGGTGACGTCATGAAGGAATCGGCGCAGATCGCGCTCTCGTACGTCCGCTCCCACGCGGCCGAGCTCGGGATCGACCCGGAACAGGCCGCCAAGGGTTTCCACATCCACGTCCCCGAGGGCGCCGTCCCCAAGGACGGACCGTCCGCCGGCGTGACCATGACGACCGCGATCGTGAGCCTGCTCACGGGCCGGCCCGTTCGGAGCACGGTCGGCATGACCGGCGAGGTCACCCTGCAGGGCCTGGTGCTGCCGATCGGCGGCGTCAAGCAGAAGGTCCTTGCGGCGCATCGCATGGGACTCAAGGAGGTCATCCTGCCGCAGCGAAACGGGAAGGACCTCGAGGACGTCCCCGAGAGCGTTCGCGACCAGATGACCTTCCACCTCGCGGGTCGCGTCGAGGAGGTTCTGACGGCAGCGCTCGAACCCGCAGCGAGCCTGAAGCACTCCGCCGCGGCGTAAGGGCGACTGGCGGGGAGCCGTGAGCTCGTTCGTCGGCACGGTCCCACGCTCGGTGTCGGTGAATCCCGTGAACGGGCAGGTCGCCGTCGCCGACTTCCAGAACAGCGACATCAGCTCCTGGTCGTCGTCGCGCCGACCGCGTCGGACGGTACACGGCGCATAGCATCTGAAGCTATCGAAGTCACACCGCCCCCGGACTGAAGGACCGGCCCGCTGAGCACGAAGCGGCGCAAGCGCGTCCGAGGCTGGCTGAAGGCATTCCAGGTGCTCGGCCCGGGATTGATCACCGGAGCGAGCGACGACGACCCGAGCGGTATCGGCACGTACAGCCAGGCGGGGAGTCAGTTCGGCTTCGGCGTGCTGTGGACCGCGGCCTTCACGTTTCCGCTCATGCTCGCCGTCCAGGAGGCCTGCGCGCGAATCGCGCTGCACACCGGTGTCGGCCTCGGGACGTCGCTCCGCCGGAAGTTTCCGACCTGGCTCGTGGGCACCTGCATCCTCGCGCTTTTCATCGCCAACACCATCAACGTCGGCGCGGATCTCGGTGCGGTCGCGGCAGCGGGCTCACTCCTTACTCGCGGCCATGTGAGCGCGGTGTGGTTGATCCCGCCGATTGCCGTCGTGATTCTCGTGCTGCAGTACGAGCTCTCCTACAAGGTGATCTTCCGGCTGTTCAAGTTCCTGACGATCGCGCTGTTCGCGTACGTCGCGACGGTGATCGTGTCGCAACCACCGTTGCTTAAGACCCTCGAGTCCACGGTCATTCCGCACATCGAGCTCACGTCCGGGTTCATCGGAATCGTCGTTGCCATTCTCGGCACCACCATCTCGCCGTACCTGTTCTTCTGGCAGGCGAGTTCCGAGGTTGACGCGATGCGCGCAAGGGGACTCACCACCGAGGTTTCCCGGAAGGGTGTGAGCCGCCGAGAGCTGAAGGATGCGCGTCTCGACGTCATCGTCGGGATGGCGTTCTCACAGTTGGTCATGTACTCGATCATCCTCACCGGCGCCGCCGTGCTCAACGCCGCGGGAAAGACGAACATCGCCACCGCGTCGCAGGCCGCGGAGGCGCTGAAGCCGGTCGCCGGGCAGTTCGCCTTCATCCTGTTCTCCGTCGGGATCATCGGCACGGGGCTGCTGGCCGTTCCCATCCTCAGCGGGTCGGCTGCCTACGCCGTCAAGGAGTTCTTCGGCATCCCGGGCTCGCTCGCCGACAAGGCGCGCTCGCGGCCGGCGTTCTACGCGGTCCTGACCATCGCGCTTGCCGGCGGCCTGGTGATCAGCCTGCTCGGCATCAACCCGATCAAGGCGCTCGTCATCACCGCGATCATCAATGGGATCGTCGCCCCGCCCATGCTCGCGCTGATCGCGCTGCTCGGCCGGGATCGAACGGTGATGGGCTCGCGGCGGAGCGGACCGCTGAGTACGGCCCTCCTCTGGGCGACAACCGGCGTCATGACGGCTGCGGGGCTGGCGCTCCTCGTGACCGCCGTGATCCCCGCGTAGAGGCTCACGTCCCCTGCGAGTTGGTATCAGAGGTACCAGATTTCTTGACAATGTCGGTACCACATTGTTAGCCTCGTCACCAGACAAGAAAGTCAGCCTTTTCCTCCCCAACGCCCCCCCGGCCGGGTTCAATGCCCGGCCGGGGCGGGACCACATCACACCAGCAGGAGGTCACTCAGATGGGTATCGGTGTCGGAATCATCCTCGCAGCAGTCGGCGCGATTCTTGCTTTCGCGGTCCATGTCACCGGCAATGCGGTGAACGTGCATCTGGTTGGATGGATCCTCATGGCCGCCGGCGGCTTCGCGATCCTCGTCTCGCTGATCTTCTGGTCGTCGTGGGGTCCCGGTGGCCTCACCCGTCGCGACCAGGTGAGCCCGCCCGCCGGCCCGGGATCCGGCGTTTCGAGCGTCTGACACCGGGCGCATCCCCGTTCAATCGAGGAGCCACGTCATGGGTCGCCGACCCACCGCGTGGCTCCTTCCGTGTCCGGTCAGGGACCGGTGGGCTGCACGGGAAGCGACACGGTGAACGTCGTTCCCCGTCCACGGTTCGACGCCACGCGGATGTCGCCCCCGTGCAGCCGCGCAATCTCCCGCGCGAGGTAGAGCCCGAGCCCGGTCCCGCGAATGTTGCTCGTCTCCGGGGTGACCAGCCGGCCGAAGCGCGTGAAGAGCATCGACTGTTGCTCGCGGCTGATCCCGACGCCGTGATCGGTGACACTCAGGTAGCCGACTCCCGATCTGCGACTCCACCCGATCTCGATGTCGCCGCCGTCCGGTGAGTACTTGATCGCGTTGTCGATGAGGTTGAGCAGCATCGTCGCGATACGTGCGCGATCAGCGAGCACCGGCAAGGCGTCGCAGCGTCCTCGTGTCGTGAACCGATGGCCGGCTCCGAGCAACGGCTCGAACGCTCGCATCGTCTCGCCGACAACGTCGAGCAGGTCGAATTCGGTCAGTGTCAACTGCACGCCTGCCGACTCCATGCGGGCCGTCTCGAGCATTTCCGTGATCAGCCTGCCCATCTCGTCGGTCTTCTCGGCGATCCGCTCGAGTGCCGTATGCCGGTCGGGCTCGCTCAGCGAGCCATCCAGCAGCATCGAGACGTAGCCGTTGACGATCCCAAGCGGACTGCGCAACTCGTGCGCGGCGATGTTGAGGAACTCTCCCTTCATTCGCTCCAGCCCCTGGCTCCGCTCGGCATCTTCACCAAGCGCCTGGTCCGACGCGACATGGCTCACCCCGAGGCCGACGAGCTGCGCAACGGTCGCCAGCTGCTCGAGCTGCGACGCGCTGAAGCCCAGCTGATCACGAGCCGCCACCGCGATCACGCCGACGACGGCCCGGGCCGAGCGCACCGGGATGAGCGCCGCCGACGTGAACCCATACTGCTCGACCACAGCGGCCGCGGGAGGGCTCAACGCCGCGCGATCGTCGAAGCGCACCACCTCGACCTCACCGCTCTCGACCGCGTGCTCGATGTTCGGAAAGTCGGCGAGCCGATACCGCCCGCGAAGCACGTCGCCGCTTTCGTCGTACTCGGCGACGACCACGAGCAGGTCACCCTCGAGACGGAGGAACGACGCGCGTCGGGGAGCTGCCCCGGGGATGGCGACGATTTGCGCGGCCATGCGGGCTGCGGCGCTGAAGAACGGATCGGCGCCGTCGGTGATGGTCACCTGGTCGAACGGGCGCTGCGGCGGGCCGGCTGCCGGCTGTGTCACCGCAGCGCGGTCAGGCCGACGGCAGGCGCCTCGGACCCGTCACGCGTTCCACGGTGTCGGAGAGGTGCGCCGGGGTCGTGTCGGCCTTGACCAGGAACTCGAGGGCACCGAGCTTGAGCCCGCGTTCGCGCAATTCGGGTTCCCCGAAATTGCTCAGGATGATCACCGGGATCGAAGCCGTCCGGAAGTCGCCGCGCAGCCGCTCCAGCACCTCGAAGCCATCGATCTTGGGAAGGCGCAGGTCGAGATAGATGAAGCCGGGCGATTCGGTGGCCGCCATCGCAAGCCCCTGCTCTCCGTCCCTGGCGACGACGACGGTGTAGCCGTCGGCGACAAGTCGCAGCCGGTACATCTCGGCAGCGGCGTCGTCATCCTCGATCAGCAGGACCTTGACCTCGTCCTCCACAATCGCGCGTCTCCTGTCTCAGCGGCCGGCGCGGGAAGCAGCACCAAGGCGATGCATTCTCATATATCGATCTTCGGTTCTGCCGATGGCACAGTTCAGCATCTCAGCACTGACGAACAGAACGCTGCTGTGGGCATGGGCTCAAAACCGTCCGCGGGGTATACACTCACTATCATGTTTAACCATCGGGCGGCAGCGGGTTCGAGCCTTCGGCGAGTGCGCGCTGCATGACTCGAACGGCGGTGATGAGCCCGACCACCAGCCATCTGCTCAACCTCGACAAGCCGCTCTATACGATCAGCGTCGCCGCCGAGATCCTCGGAACCCATGCGCGAACGCTGATGATGTACGAGCACCTCGGCCTGGTGATCCCCGGGAGGACGGCCAGCAATCGACGGCTCTACTCGCAGCGCGACATCCTCACCCTGAGTGCGATTCAGCGACTGACCCGCGGGCATGGGCTCAACCTGACCGGCGCCCGCTACGTGATCCTCTGCCTGCAGGCGCTCGACGCCAACCACATCGCGCGGCCGCCGGAGCTGGCCGACGTCGACCTCGAGCACGTCAGGGTCTGATCCGACCTGACCGGGTGCGGCTTACGGCACCGGGCCAACACTCCCCGCGGGCGGAGTTGCACCTAAACTGATAGCTCTGCTATCATTTTTTTCAACACTTACGGTATCCACTCCGGATGCCACAAGGGAGACATCACTGATGGGCGTACTACTGCTGTTTCTACTGCTGACGCTGTTGCTCTTCGGGGCCGGCGTTGCGCTCCACATGCTCTGGTGGATCGCGATCATCGCGCTCGTCGTCTGGCTCGTCGGATTCATGTTCCGGCCTCGCGGCGGACGCTGGTACTACTGGTAAGGCGATTCCCCGCACAGGGCGCGCGGCTGCTGGTGGCCGCGCGCCCGCCACGTCTTTCGTATCAGGACTGGGAGAGGCTCGATCCGGCAGCGAGGTGCCAAGGGGCCTATGCTCGTAGGCGAGATGGAGAAATCTGAGCCCCAGGCCCCGCTCGAGAACGAGCGGCAACATGAACAGCAGCAGGCGGACGATCGCCGCGCCAAGGACAAGACGGACAAGGTCGAGCGCGACCGAGCCGACGAGATCGGCCGCCAGTCTCGCGAGGGAACCTAAACCACCGTCCCTGCCGGCAATGCGTCGGCAAGCGGGAGCATCAGCGCCATTTCGGTGGCCTCCGCGAAGAGTGCCTGGGCGGCGACGATATTCGCCTCGGCCCCTGACCGGGGGCTGATTCTTGATCCATCGAGGCCGTCGGCGACCCGCCCGGAGACGCGGTCGTACACGGACAGCCTGGCGGGATTCCGTCCGTCGAACCACTCCCGCGCCTCCGCCGCCAGCTGCGAATAGCCGGCCCGACCGGTCACTGCGGCAAGTCGCGAGAGGCTGAAGACTGCCGACGAGACGTCGTAGGGCTGCGTTCGGGGCAGATCGAAGCCGGTGGCGATCACCCCAGGGAAGATGCGGTCCGCGCTCGTGCAGGCGGTTTCGATCAATGCCGAGCGACCGAGCCGCGCTCCGATCTCGGCGAGCACCCCCTCCTGGATGTGGCCCCACAGATGCGGGCTGCCCCGTTCAGCAGTCGCGTTCATCAGCATCCCGTCGATCCGGCACGAGGCGATCTCGTCGCTCCAGGTCGTGAGCAGGTCATCCCAGCGGTCATCCGCGGACCCGCTGTCGAGGAGCGTGAGCGCGGTGAGCGCCTGCAGCGCGCGGACATCGGACGCGACCTCGGTCGCGCCGACGATGTGGGGGAGGCCGATCGAAAGTGCTGTGGCAATACGCTCGTCCGGGAGGCTCCGTGATGCCCTCGCGACAGCGAGGAGCGCCCGTGACTGCCAGAACCCGCCGCCGGGGACGGACGTCCGGCCGGTGCGGTTGGGGGTCCCGTCCCAGTCGAGGATGAAGTTCACCCAGCGGCCGTCGTCGTCCTGCATGGAGAGGATGAAGTCGAGGAGGCCCTCGCACCAACGGTGTGTCCAGGGAAGGCGCGTGGCGTCCCAGAGATCGCAGTACAGCTCGAGCGCTCGAGCCGCATCATCCACGCAGGCGACACCTTCGGTCCCGGACTCCTTCGCGCCGACCGTGACGTCGCCCGCATCCGCGTAGACGGCCACAGCCAGGGATCGCGGACCGGCGGAGGGGACATTGCGCGTCAGCCGGGCAATCTGCCTCAGCACGGTTGCATCTGGTCGATGATGTCCTGAACTCGGAGGTCCGCAGCGGCGAGGCAGCTGTCGGCTGCGCCGTAGTACACGCGAATCTCCCGGTTCTCCGCGTCAAGGCCGACATGCCCGCACGAGAACACGATGTCGGGGAGGAGGCCCTCGTGCTCATAGGGTGCGATCGGCGCGAGAATCGGCGCCGGCGATCGGGCGATCACCTTGCTCGGATCATCCGCGTCGAGCAGCAGGCCGCCGAGTGCGTACCGCGTGTTGTGGTCGACGCCGTGATAGATCTCGAGCCATCCCTCGCGGACCCGGAACGGCGTGCTGCCGGCTCCCGTGCGAAGGTCGTCCCAGAAGCCGGGGCGCGGCAACGCCAGCGGACGGTGATCGCCCCAGGTGACAAGGTCATCGGAGAAGGCGATCCACATGCCGAGCACCCTGCCGAACGACTGCGGCATGGGCCGCGTGAAGCAGGCGTACCGGCCACCGACCCGTCCCGGGAACAGCACGACGTCTTTGTGGTCCGGCAGGAACATCACGCCGTGACGCTCATACGCCCGGAAGTCAGTGGTCGTCAGCCTGCTCGTCGTGATCCCGAGACGGCTCACCGAGACGTAGGTGATGTGCCAGACGCCGTCGATGAGGGTGGCGCGGGGGTCTTCGCATCCATATTCCTCGAATCGATTCTCCGGCACGACCGAGGGTTGCGGTTCGACGGTGAAGTGCACGCCGTCGCGGCTTCGGGCGACGCGCAGATGCGACATCTGCGTCAGGAAATCGCCCGAGTCGTCCGGAGTGCTGGTCGCGCCGCCACTGCGGTTGCGATAGCGAATGGTGCGGGGATCGGTCAGGTCCAGACCCGGAAGATCGCGAGGGAGGAACACCTCCACGACTTCGGACGGCGTGCGCTGCGTGTCGAGAAACGCAAGTCCCACAACGTCTTTTGCCGCGTACCCCGGCCCGAGCGGCTTCAGCTGCGGCTCGGGGCCGGCGAGGTCGAGGCTGAGCGCGTCGTCGGGCGGCGCGGTACCGGATCGCGGGCTCTCGCCGACCCGCAACAGCAGCACGACCTCGTCGCCGACGCGTGCCGCCGCTGCGTTGAACACCGAGACGACCTCGAGCCCGGGCAGCGACGGAGGTACATCCACCGCGGTCAGCAACGGGTTCTCCTTGAGGCGCCGCCCCAGGTCGTGCTCGCGAGCCGGTCGACGCGGCGCAGGCGGGTTCGCAGCGCGCGACTCGACGACCGACGTGATCGTGTCGAGCAGCGCCCGCGCCGAGCGCGGCCATGTGGCGTCGCGCGCATATGCGAACGCCGCCTGCTCCATCGCCGCCTTCGCGACCGGGTCGTCGAGGATGCCGACGACAGCACGCGCAAGCTCATCAGGCTTGCGAAAGTCAACGAGCACCCCGCGACCCTCGTCGAGTGCCTCGGCTGCATGCACGTATCGAGTCGAGACGACTGCCTTGCCGGCGCCGAGCGCGTAGGAGAGCGTACCGCTCGTGATCTGGTTGGGGTCGAGGTACGGCGTGACGTACACGTCGGTCGCCAGCAGCAGCTCGATGATGTCCGCCTGCGTCATGTACTGATCGATGAACGCGACGTGATCGTTCATTCCCAGCGCGTGGATCTGTGCGATCAGCGTGTTGCGATAGTCCTCGCCCTGCACTCGAAGAAGGTCGGGGTGCGTCTGCCCGGCGATGAGATAGAGCGCGTCGGGATGCCCCGTCACGACCTCGGGCATCGCGGCGATCATGAACTCGAGACCCTTGCGCGGATCCACGAGGCCGAACGTCGAGATGATCGTGCGTCCCTCGACGCCAAGCTTCGCCTTGAAGCGATGACGGCCGCGCGGAGCGATCACGGGCATGCCGTGAGGGATGACACGCGGAGGACGAGTGAATCCGTAGTCGTCAGCGAGGATGGCGACGGCGCTGACCGCCATGACGATGACCGCGTCGCTCAACTCGTCGATCACGCGCACGGCGTCGCCAATCGACGGTGACGGTGCCGGCAGCACGGTGTGCATCGTGGTGACCACCGGCTTGTGCAGCTCCTCGAGGAACCCACGCAGGTGGTCCTCGTACGCGCTGTCGGTCCACCGTCCGGACACCAGCTCCGGCTCGCGCCACGTGCCGTACAGGCCGAACTCGTGCTCGATGTTGACGGCGTCGATGTTCGACGCGTTGATCGCGCGAGCGGCGGCGCGATAGCTCTCGGGATCGCCCTGGCGGATTCGCCAGCGAACCTCAGAGCGGTAGGGCCGCAGGACGGAAGGCTCCTCGATCGCGGCGATATGACACGTGACTGTGGCATCGGTTGCCCGCACAGCCGCAACGAGATCTGAGGTGAAAGTCGCGATGCCGCATCGACGCGGTACAGCGGATGACACAAACGCGATTCGAATACCCAAGAGGTTCGTTCCAGCATACTCCGGGCTCTCGAGAGCCGTCGGTCACGATCTGGCTGTGATCCGTGTCCATCGCGGCGGTACGGGGAGCGATGCTCGATCAGATGTATCGGATGCGCGGATCGACCACCGCGTAGAGCAGGTCAGCGATGAGCGACCCGATCACCGTCAGAACACCCGCGATCAGGATCGCGCCGAGCATCGTGTAGAAGTCGCGGTTGATGGCCGCGTTCCAGAGTGTGACGCCGAGCCCCGGGTAGTTGAACAGATACTCGATGAACGAGCTGGACGCCGAAGATCTGCGGCAGGCGCGTCCCGAGCAGCGTGATGATGGGCAGGGCGGCGTTCGGCATCGCATGCCGCAGGCTCACTCGAGCATGCGAAGTGCCCTTGGCACGCGCCGTCGCGATGTAGTCCTTGGTGAGCTCGTCCATCGTCGACGAGCGCAGGTAGCGGCTGAAGAGCGCGATCGTGCCGATTGACAGTGTGAGCACGGGGAGGATGAGCGCAGCGGGATCGGCAAGCACGTCGCCGGTGTTCCAGTCAGGTGCTGCGTTGAGGCTGAGCAGGCGCAGATCCGACGAGAGCCCGACGATGAGCAGCGTGCCGAGCAGGAAGGGCGGGGTGGAGTACAGCGCGACCGCGAGGATGTTGGCGATGTGTGCACCGTGCCGGCGTCTGCGCGACGCCTCGTACATCGCGATCGGCACCGACACGACGATGACGAGTGCAGTGGAGATACCCGTGAGGATGAGTGAATTGATCATCGGGCCCTCGATGAGCGAGTCGAGGCTCAGGTCGAGCGCGACACCCTGGATGGCGTTGATCTGGTCGGTGAAACCGGGCGGCGTGAACGCGATCCGGCCGTGCACGACGTTCGCGAGAAAGTCGATGTACTGGACGAAGATCGGCTGGTCGAGCCCGTTCTGATGGTCGTAGATGGCCCACTGCGCAGGTGTCGCGCGAGGCCCGAGCATGATGCGGCCCTGATCACCCGGGAGCAGGTGCTCGAGGATGAAGACGACGGTCACGACACCGAACACGACGACCACCGCCTGCAGCACGCGGCTGACGAGATATCTGAGCACCGTGCGCTCGCGTGAGTCAGGTCGTGGCGGCGTGAGTCGTTCCAGTGGGAGCGGAGGGAGCGGCTGTGCCCTTGGCTCCGCGCGCGAGCAGCAATGATCCGATCGTCGCCGGGATGAGGGTCAGAACCCCTCCGGCGACCAGCGCCGCGCCTTCAGCCGGTGTGAGCAACCCGGTGCTCAGCCCCAGGCTCGCGGCCGCGGCAGGCATTCCAAGCTGCGCAGACGCGGCGAGGCCGGTCGCGAGATAGCGCTCGTGGCCGGCGATGCGCGCGGCGATCAGGTGGGTGATCACGGCCGCGGCGACGAGCCCGATCGCGAGCAGGATTCGCGACGGTGTGCTGAGGAGGGCTCGGAGGTTCAGCTGGGCACCGAGCAATACGAAGAACAGTGGGACGAAGAACCCGTTGGCGACGCCCATGAACTGCAATGCGAGACGGTTCGATTCGCGGAGCCGCACAAGGATCATGCCGGCGAGAAACCCGGCGACGAGCGTGCTCGCCCCGGTCTCCTGCGCGATCGCCGATAACCCGAGCAGCAGCACGAGCGAGATTCGCACCTGCCACGCCCAGTCTCGTTCGAGCGACTCGTCACGCATCTGCTTGAGGGCGCGTGTGCCGCGCAACCTGAGTCCGGCCAGCAGCACGATCACACCCACCGCGATGATCGCCGCGTCGCCACCGAGCGCCTCGAGTGGGCTTCCCGACGCGAGCGTCAGAGGCATCACGACGACCGTCACCGAGTCGGCGATCGCCACCCACGCGATCAGAAACGCGACGTTGGGGCCGGCCAGTCCGCGCTCCTCGATGATCGGAAAGGCGATTGCCGCGGAGCTGCCCGCGACGATCACTGCGAGGAGGGCTGCGTGACCCACTCCGAGGACGTGGTCGACCAGCAGCGCGATCGGCACCGCGGTGACGGCGACCAGCGCCAGCGCGAGCACACCGCGCGCGAAGCCCTGTCGGATTGCCGGCGAACCGATGTCAACGTGGGTGCCGGCGGTGAACATGAGCATCGCGAACCCGATTCCACTGAGGACCGGAAGCGGTTGGGCCGCTGAGTTGATGACACCGAAGCCGGTATGGCCGAGCACGAAACCCGCGATGAGCTCACCGATCACCCCCGGAATGAGTCCCCGCCGGCCGAACGCGAGGAGCGGTCCGGCCAGGCCCGCGAGCACGAGCACCGTCAGCTGCGCGAACATCGGCGAGATCATGCCGCGAACCTCAACGCTCGTGTCGATCGTCGCAGCGACTCGGAGCTACGAGGCGTGGATCGGGCGTCAGGTGCCGCTTGTCCGCGCCGATATCGCGTTCAAGCACGAGCAGATGGCACTCGCCGCATTCCCATTTTTCCGCGCCACCTTCTATCGGTGGGTGCAGCAGTGGGCTGTGTGCTGTCCGGACCTCGCGACCACTCCAAAGGTGCTCGCGGTCGGCGACCTGCACACCGAGAACTTCGGGACGTGGCGTGACGGCGAAGGACGTCTCATCTGGGGCATCAACGACTTCGACGAGGCCTATCCGCTCCCGTACTCGATCGACCTCATCCGTCTCGCGACCTCGGCGCGGATGGCGATCGTTGCCGGAGCGCTGCAGATCAGCGCACGGGAGGCGTGCGCCGCAATCCTCGAGGGGTACAGCGCTGGGATCAACGGAGAGGGCAGGCCCTTCGTGCTGGCCGAGGATCACCCGGTGCTTCGGGCGGAAGCCACCTCTGAGCTGCGCGACCCGGTGACCTTCTGGCAGCGCATGTCGGCGCTGCCGGCGCTGCAACGTCCCCCCGAGCGGGCCGTCTTCCTGCTGCGCAAAGCGCTGCGTGACGCAGCACCTCCGCGATTCGTGAGCCGCCGAGCGGGTCTCGGGAGCCTCGGTCATCCAAGGGTGGTGGCGGTCACCGAGCTCGCGGGCGGCCTCGTCGCGCGTGAGGCAAAGGCGCTGGTCGCGTCAGCGGCCTCATGGGCCGCGGATCCCGCAGCGGTGCCGAAGGTCCGCTACGCGGACATCGTCGATGGCGCGGTGCGCTGCCCCGACCCCTTTCTCGACGTGCGCGACAAGTGGGTGGTCCGCCGCCTTGCCCCGGACTGCAGCCGGATCGAGTTCACCGTCACGACCAGGGAGAATCAGCCGAAGCTGCTCCATTCGATGGGCTTCGAAACCGCGAACGTGCACCTCGGTTCGGGGAATCGGCGCATCACGGCCGTCAAGGACGACCTGGCGAATCGGAAACGTGACTGGCTGAAGCTGGCGTCGGGGGTGATGGAGCGTGCGACCCTCGACGACCACGCCGCGTGGCAGCGGGCGCAGAACGGCTGAGGGTCAGACGCGCAGGAGCGCCACGAGCGAGCGAGCCTTCATCGTCACCGCCTCCCCGGGACTGAGCTGGCGTCTCGGTGGCCGGGGATCGGGCTCGCCGGTGTCCGCGAACACCGACCAGAGCTGACCCCAGCCGCTCGGGATGACCCAGTCCACGGGATCGTCGCCCGCGTGGAGCAGGACCATCAAGGTCCCGCCGCGGATCCGCCGGCCGCGTGGGTCGCGGTCGGGGATCTCGTCGCCGTTCAGGATCATCCCCAACGAGCGCTGGTGCTCGTCGAACCATTCGGCATCGCTGACCTCGCGTCCGGATGGCAGGAACCATGCGATGTCCTTGCGGCCGGAGCCGTGCACCGCCTGCCCGGAGAAGAAGTGGCGCCGGCGCAGCACCGGGTCACTGCGGCGCAGTGCCACGATCCGCTGCACGAACGCGAGCATCGTCTCGTCAAGGTGCGCCCAGTCGACCCACGAGACCTCGTTGTCCTGGCAGTACGCGTTGTTGTTGCCGCGCTGGGTTCGACCGATCTCATCGCCACCGAGCAGCATCGGACACCCCTCGGACAGGAGCACGGTGGCGATGAGGTTGCGGCGCTGACGGCGGCGCAACTCGAGCACATCCGGATCGTCGGTGTCGCCTTCGACGCCGCAGTTCCATGAGCGGTTGTCGTCGTTGCCGTCGCGGTTGTCCTCGCCGTTGGCCTCGTTGTGCTTCTCGTTGTACGCGACCAGGTCGGAGAGCGTGAAGCCGTCGTGCGCGGTGACGAAGTTGACGCTCGCCGACGGCTGGCGTCCGTCGCCCTGGTACAGGTCGCTCGATCCCGTGAGCCGGTACGCGAGGTCGCGGATTCCGGTTGCGCCGCGCCAGAAGTCGCGCACGGTATCGCGAAAGGCTCCGTTCCACTCGGCCCAGCGCACCGGGAAGTTCCCGACCTGGTAGCCGCCGGCCCCGACGTCCCACGGCTCGGCCACGAGTTTCACACGCGACAGGACCGGATCCTGGTGGATGATGTCGAAGAATGCCGAGAGCCGATCCACCTCGTAGAACTGCCGCGCCAGCGCGGATGCAAGGTCGAAACGGAAACCGTCGACGTGCATCTCATTCACCCAGTAGCGAAGGCTGTCCATGATGAGTTGCAGGGTGTGCGGGTTGCGGACGTTGAGGCTGTTGCCCGTGCCGGTGACATCGAAATAGAAGCGCCGGTCGTCGTCACTGAGCCTGTAATAGGCGGCGTTGTCAATGCCGCGAAAGCTGAGCGTCGGTCCGAGTTGGTTTCCCTCGCCCGTGTGGTTGTAGACGACGTCGAGGATCACCTCGAGACCGGCGGCGTGCAGCGCTCGCACCATGGCCTTGAACTCGCGCACCTGCTCCCCGTTGGTGCCGGCGGACGAATACCGTCCTTCGGGCGCGAAATACCCGATCGAGTCGTAGCCCCAGTAATTGACGAGGTCGCGTTCGACGAGGTGCGAGGCGTCGTAGAAGTGGTGCACCGGCATCAGCTCCACAGCGGTGACGCCGAGCTGCCGGAGGTGTTCGATCGCCGCGGGATGGGCGAGCCCCGCGTACGTGCCGCGCAGTGCCTCCGGAATGTCCGGGTGGCGCTTGGTGAAACCCTTGACGTGCAGCTCGTAGATGATCGTGTCGGACCACGCGGTGTTGGGGCGCCGGTCATCACCCCACGGGAAGGAGTGATCGACAACGACGCAGCGCGGCATCGCCGCCGCCGAGTCCAGGCCGCTGATACGCAGGTCATCGCTGCCGAAGCGATAGCCGAAGAGCGAACGCGCGTGACGGAACCGGCCGGAGATCGCCCGCGCGTACGGGTCGAGGAGCAGCTTGGCGTGGTTGTGACGCAACCCCTCGTGCGGTGCATACCGCCCGGCCACCCGAAAGCCGTACCGCTGACCGGGACCGACGTTGTCGATGTACCCGTGCCACACGAGGTCGGTCCGCTCGACCAGTGGATGCGTGGCCACCTCGGCGCCGCGTTCGTCGAAGAGCACGAGGTCGACGCCCTCGGCATTCTCGGAGAACAGCGCGAAGTTCGTGCCGGACCCTTCCCAGGTGGCGCCGAGCGGGGCGTCGGTGCCGGGCCAGGCGTCGCGATTGCCGGGGCTCTGCCCGGCAGCAGGGGGATCAGGGACAGTCATCGCTCCACTCGGTTGGCTGGTCTGAGATGCCCTTTGTGACCGGCCGCGGGGGCCGCGGCGCACCGCCGGTCCTGGGGGTCCAGAGAGAGTACGAGGATGCGATGGGCGGACGGCGCGTGATCGCCGACGATGACCTGCGCGCCGTCGTGGCCTCGATGCTTCCCGAAGCACCCGATGCCGAACCGGCGCCGCTGTTCGTCGGGCCTGGCGGGCGGTTGCCACGTGGGGCGGCGAGCGTCGAGCTCGAGGACGGCCGTGAGCTTGCCGCCGGCGCCACCCTCGACCGCAACATTCCATACGGCTACCACCGCCTTGCAATGCGTGACGGACGCCGCCTCCGCCTGATCACCAGTCCCGGGAGATGCGCGCTCCCCGACGAGCTTCGCGGCTGGGGATGGGCGGTGCAGCTGTACGCGGTGCGCTCGCGTACGGGATGGGGGATGGGCGACCTCGGCGACCTGCGCACGCTCGGCGCCTGGTCGAAGGCGAACGGTGCCGCGATGCTCCTCGTGAACCCGCTGCACGCGGTGCATCCCGGGCTGCCCCAGGAGGCAAGCCCGTACTTCCCCTCGAGCCGCCTCTTCCGCAACCCGCTGTATCTGCGCGTCGAGGACATCCCCGGAGCCAGGAGCGATCAGCTCGTTCAGGAGGCCGCTCGGGCGGCGGCCGCGCTGCGCGAAGCGCCGATCATCGACCGCAACCTGATCCTGCCGCTGAAGCTGCGCGCGCTCGAGTCCCTCTGGTCCTCGTTCAGCGGCGACGCGGACTTCGACGCGTTCGTCGCTCGAGAGGGGGAGCTGCTCGAGCGCTACGCGTGCTTCTGCGTCATCGCCGAACGGCATCCGGGTCCGTGGACGTCGTGGCCCGAGGAGTACCGGCGACCCGAAGGGCCGGCCGTTCGAGCGCTCGTGACCAGGGCGCGCGAGCGCGTCGATTTCCACCGGTGGCTGCAGTGGTGCCTCGACAGCCAGCTCGATCGTGCCGCCACGGAGCTGCCGGTGATCCATGACCTCGCGATCGGCTTCGCCTCCGACGGCGCCGACGCCTGGCTCTGGCAGGACGTCGTCGCAGCCGCCGCGCGGATCGGGGCGCCACCGGACGACTTCAACCCCGCCGGCCAGGATTGGGGCGTTCCGCCCTTCGATCCGCACCGGTTGCGCTCGGCCGGGTACGCACCGCTCGTCGCGACGCTCCGCCGGATCATGCGCGCCGGAAGGGGCGTCCGGATCGACCACGTCATGGGGATGTTCCGTCTCTGGTGGGTCCCGCTCAACGCCCGCGACCCATCGGGCGGCGCCTACGTGCGCTACCCGGCGAGCGAGCTGCTCGACATCATCGCGATCGAAAGCGTGCGGTCCGGCTGCGGGGTCATCGGAGAGGACCTCGGCACGGTCGAGGACGGCGTGCGGCCGGAGTTGCGCCGGCGCCGGGTGCTCTCGTACCGGCTTGCGTGGTTCGAGGAGGAGGCGCCGAAGCGCTATCCCAAAGGGGCGGTCGCCGCGCTCAGCACCCATGACCTGCCGACCGCCGCAGGCGTCTGGACCGGCGCCGACCTGCGCGAGATGGAGGCGCGCGGTCGAGAGGTCAACCGCGTAGCCGAGCTCGGGGTCCGCCGCAAGCTGCAGAAGCTCACGGGTGCTGCGGACATGGACAGCGCGGCGGTTGTCGTCGAGCGCGCCTATGCCGCGCTCGCAGCGGCGCCGAGCCGCCTGCTGGTCGCCACGCTCGACGATGCTGCGCTGGCCGAGCGCCGGCCGAACCTCCCGGGCGTCCTCGACCGTCCGAACTGGTCGATTCCGCTACCGCGAACCCTGGAGCAGCTCCGGAGCGATGAGCTGCCGCGACGCATCGCCGCGGCCCTGCACCGGGGCGACTGATCGCCCGAGCCGTCAGCTCGCGGTGCCGACCTGTCCGGCCGGGACGGACTCGGCGGCGGTCCGGGCGGCGGTGATGGCGCCGGTCGGATCTGTCCTGAGGACTGCCACGCCGGCGGTGAGCGTCAGGTCGAGCGCCAGCTTGCGCATCTGCTCGAGAACGCGTTGCGCGAGCGCGGTGCCGGAGGCATTGCCTCCGTCACGGACCAGCACGATCGCCGCCCCATCTTCGAGGATGCACACCGGCTCATCCGCCCGCGAGTACGCCATCACCAGCGACGCGTACCCGCTCCGAGCGGCGGCCGGGATGGACGGATCGACCACGAAGACGCAGCACGCGCCGTCCGGACCAACCTCCTCGGCGGATTTCGTGAACTCGGCGAGGGTGACCTGCCAGGGCATCAGCGACAACGTCCGCGATTCGCTCATCCGTGGTTCTCCGTGATCCGCTGACGGTGCATCGCCGGTCAGGCGCCGACGAGAAAGAGGTGTTCGAGACGCGCCAGTGCTTCGAGGCGCTCGGGCAGGGGACTCCCGCCGGCCTTGCGCCACTCCAGCAACGTCTCGACGGCTTCGGTGAGGGCGCGGACGCGCGGCAACGGTTTGCAGAGCGCGCCGACACCGGCTTCCGCCGGCCGTCCGTCGCGCAGGGCACCGGTCACGAAGCTGATCGCGACGTGCTCGAGCCCGGGCTCCTGGAGGATGGCGCGCGCCAGGCGAACGCCGTGCATGTCGGGGAGGATCCCATCGATGAGGATCACCGGCGTGGCAGTCCGGCGCAGCTCGTTCATCGCCTCCTCGCCGGTGCGGACACCGAGTGCCGGGTAGCCGTGGCTCTCGAGCGCGAACGTCAGGAATCCGCGCACGCCGTCGTCGTCCTCGACGATCAGAACGGTCGGAGGAATACCTTCTGGCACAGCGGCTGGATCATAACCGTCCGTCGCCGAACATACGGTGCAGCACTGCGCTCTTTCATCGACCCGTCACCGCACGCGCCCTCCGGTGCTCACAGTCATTCATATTGTGGTGACAGCCGCACGTCTCCTGGGTGCGGAGGAGGACGAGGTCGCCGCCCGGGAAATGGAGGACGCGAGCCCCCGGCTCTTCCGCCGTGCCGCCGGCGACGCGCGCTTCCGTGACATAGACGCAGTGGCCGTCGAGCTCGGCCCAGGGCAGCATGTTCGGAACCCCGGCACGGACCATGCGCTCCGCCTCATCCGCCGAGGTCGCCTCCTCGAGCGAGCGGTGCCCGACGGACGTGCGGTACGAGGAGGTGGCCAAATCGACTGGGAGCCCGTCGGCGTTGGCGAGCAGCTTCTCGACAGCGATCGGGAGGAGGTCCATGCCGGCCTCGACGAGCCGCCGGGTCAGTGTCCCCGCGGTGTCGGTGGGCCGGATCTCCAGGCGAGCCTGCGCGAGGATGGGTCCGGCATCGACCTTCGGAGCTGCTCGATGCAGGCTGATGCCGGTTACCGCGGCGCCGTCGGCGATCGCCCAGTACACGGGCTCGGGTCCGCGGTACGCAGGCAGCAGGCTTGGGTGGACGTTGAGCCAGCCGTGGCGGGCGAGGCCGAGCGCCCTCGGACCGACGATCTGATCGAAGCTCGCCATCACGACCGCGTCGAGGCCGAGCTCGTCGATCGCAAAGCGTGAGTGCTCGTCGTTGATGCGCCAGGCACGGATCAGCGGGATGCCGAGATGGTCGGCGATGCGGCTCAGGGCGTTGTCGCCGAGGATCGCGGGGTGCGCCCCGGGTGAGGTGATGATCCCGGCGGGCTGGACGTCGAGCTGCAGGAGCCGCAGGAGGAAGGCCAGGCTGAAGTCCGACGGGAACCCCGCGAACGCCACGCGCGGCCCCGGACCGGGGGTGATCGTTTCAGGGGGCGCGGGCAGGTCGCGATCGGGGATGAAGGTGAAGATGTCGCGCGCCCAGAGATCGGTCCGGACCTTGTCGAGGTACGCGGAGGAGGTGGACATCTCAGGTGATGCTACCTGTCGCACCTATCGGGCTCACGAGGCGCTCACGGACGAGCGCCTCGAGCACTGCGGCCACGTCACTCCGCTCGCGGCGTGCGGCCGCGGGTCCGACCCTCGCCTGCAGCTCGTCGAGGCTCGACGGCGGCGGATCGGCGAGCATGGTTCTCAGGACGGCGCCGCGAAGCTCGCGAACGCTCCCGTGATACCTGACCGAGGGGCGCGATGCCTTCGGGGGCGCGAGGCTGAGCCGGGTGCGCGAGGCGCATGTGGATGCGAGCGGGCATCCCTCACAGCGCGGCTGCGCCCGGCAGTGCAGTGCCCCGGCATCGAAGAGCGCGTACGTGAAGGCACGCGCGGTCATCCCGCGTGGCCGGGAGCGTGTGAGCTGATCCTCGATCGATGAGGCGCGGACCCCGCCCGGTTCCTGTCCAAGCGCGGCGCGCGCCGTGACCCGGGCGATGTTCACGTCCTGGGGCGGCACCTGCACGTCGCCGAAGGCGAGGACTCGAAGCGCACGAGCGGTGTACCGGCCGACCCCGGGGAGCTCACGCAGGCCCGCTTCGGTTTCGGGCCACCCGTGCGCTGCAACGTGTTTCGCCGTGTCGTGGAGCGCTCGGGCGCGGCGCGGGTACCCGAGTCCCTGCCATTCACGGAGCACCGCCTCGAGTGGGGCCGCTGCGCAGCCGGCCGGCGACGGCCAGCGTTCGAGGAAGGATTCCCAGCGTCCCGCAACCCGCGCGACCTGGGTTTGCTGCAACATCACCTCGCTCACGAGGATTGCCCAGGGCTCACCGGTTGCGCGCCAAGGAAGGTCGTGCCGCCCTTGCGCCTCATACCAGCGCGCGAGCCCGCGGGTCCACACTCGGCGCAGTTTGTCAGACTTCCCGTCGACGGCATCTGGAGGTAGAACACGACATGGCGCGACACACGATCACGTTGATCCCCGGGGACGGTGTGGGTCCCGAAGTGAGCACCGCGGCGCGCCGCGTCATCGACGCGACCGGCGTCGACATCGACTGGGAGATCCAAGACGCAGGGCTCGCCGTGATGGAGCAGACCGGGGATCCGCTCCCGGCGCGTGTGCTCGACTCCATCCGTCGCAACAAGGTCGCCATCAAGGGACCGCTCACGACGCCGATCGGCAAGGGCATCCGCTCGGTCAACGTGGCGTTGCGCCGCGAGCTCGACCTCTACGCGCTCGTACGCCCCTGCAAGTCGTATCCCGGTGTGCGCAGCCGCTACGAGGATGTGGATCTCGTGATCATTCGAGAGAACACCGAGGACCTCTACGCGGGCATCGAGTTCGCCGAGGGAGAGCCGGCGACGCTCGAGTTGATCGCGGACATCGAACGGCTGGGTGGACGCAAGATTCGTGCGGATTCGGGCATCAGCATCAAGCCGATCTCGATCTTCGGCACGCGGCGAGTGTTCCGCTTCGCGTTCCAGTGGGCGATCGACAACGGCCGTCACAAGGTGACGGCCGTGCACAAGGCGAACATCATGAAGCACACCGACGGGCTCTGGCTGCGTGTCGCCGAGGAGGTGAGCCGCGAGTTCCCACAGATCGAGTTCGACGATCGAATCGTCGACAACATGGCGATGCAACTGGTGCAGAAGCCGGAGCTGTACGACGTGATGGTGATGCCCAACCTCTTCGGCGACATTCTCAGTGACCTGTGCGCGGGACTCACCGGTGGTCTCGGCCTCGCGCCCGGCGCGAACACCGGTGACACCATTGCGGTGTTCGAGGCGACGCACGGCAGCGCGCCCAAGTACGCGGGTCAGAACAAGGCCAACCCGATGGCGATGATGCTGAGCGGTGTGCTCATGCTCCGGCACATCGGTGAGCACGCCGCGGGTGACCGGCTCGAACGCGCAATCGCCCGCGTCATCGCGGAAGGCCGCAGCGTGACCTACGACATGAAGCCCGACCGCGATGACCCGACGGCGGTCGGTACGTCGCAGGTCGCGGACGCGGTCATCGCAGCACTCGGTGACTCCGGCGGCGCCGACACGCATTGACGATCAGACGATGGACCTGATCGGCGAGCGCGTTCGTCTGCGCGCGCACACCGAGGAGGATGCGGAATTCTTCGCGGCGACGCTGGCGGATCCGGAGGTGGTGCAGTATCTCGCCGAATGGGCGCTGATCCCGTACGGCCCGCGCGAGGCGCTGACATACGTGCGCTCGCCGGTTCCCGACACCGTCGGCTGGACGATCGAGTCACGGGCTGACGGCCGGCCGATCGGAGCGACGGGCCTTCACCGCATCAACCATCGCAACAGGAACTGCGTGTGGGGGATCTGGATCGGACCACCGGATCGCTGGAACCAGGGCTTCGGCACCGAAGCCTGCCGTCTCGCGGTGGCATATGCCTTCAACCATCTCGCGATGGAGAAGGTGAGCCTTGACGTCTATGAGGGCAACGCGCGCGGGAGGCGCGCCTACGAGAAGGCGGGCTTCACGCGCGAGGGCCTGTTGCGCCGCCACATGTGGTTGAACGGCAGGCTCGCAGACGTCGAGATCATGGCCGTGTTCCGCGACCATCCGCTGTATTCGAGGAAGGCAGAGGCCGGAACCGAGTAGCTCGCGGCCTCATCACGAAGCAGTGAAGTCGGGGCGATTCGATGATCGTGCCTGATACTGAGGTGTGCCTTGAGCACTGCGACCCTCATTCTGTCGTGGGCTGTGGGGGGTGCCTGCGTTCTCCTCGGCGCACTCACCATCGAGGGGTGGCTGCGCAACCGCGACGGGACGCGCGCGTTCCTTGCGCTCTCGATCGTCCTGCTCTGCGCGTGCGGGCTCGCTGTCGCCGCGACCGTGCTCACGCATGAGCGGCTCACGTGGACGAACGATGTGACCCTCGCACTGTTCCTCGGCTCGGGGTGGGCATTCTTCGCGTTCCGCGCCGCGATGGTGCGTCTGCCGGCCGTGACCGGGGTCGCCGTCGGCGCCGGTGTCGCAGCGACGATCGCGCTCGTCTGTGTCGGTGGGATCTCGCTGGCCGGCCCCGTGACGAACGCACAGCGTCTCATCGCCGTGCTGCTCGCCCTGGTCTGGCTCAGTTGCGTGGTCGAGCCGACGTATCGGCTCTGGGTGCTCTCACACGGTGTTCCCCCGGTTCAGCGCGCCCGGCTGCGAGCGATCACGCTCGCATACGGCGGGCTCATCGTCGTGCTTGTGCTGTCGATCGGCACGAGCGCGGTGCTCGGACGGAACCGGCCGGAGATCACGATCGCACTGCCCGTCCTCGCGGTCCTGCCCCTCTTCTACGTCGGTTTCGAGCCACCGCGATGGCTGCGCGGATACTGGCGGCTACGCGAGGAGGGACGTTTCCGCGAGGCATTCAACGACCTGGTCCTGTACTCGCCGGACCGGCAGCAACTCGCCGATCGCGCGGTGGAATGGGCGGCGCGGCTGGTCGGCGCCGAAGGTGCGGTCATCGCCACGAACGACGGCGAGGTCCTTGCGGTGCACGGGCTCGACCGCGCGGAGGGATGGAAGCTGATCTCCGACTCCGTGGGGTTCGGGAGGGTGACGACGGGTGGGGCACTGCCGGGTGTGATCCGCGTACTGCTCGATGCGCAACTCAGCCGGGGTGTCATGGCCGTGACGGCTGGGCCGTTGACTCCGCTCTTCGGCGACGACGAGGCGCTGCGCCTCACGCAATACGCCACCGCGCTCGCACCGGCGCTCGACCGGGTGCTGCTCGTCGAGCGGATGCGCCGCAACGCGCAACTGCTCGACCTCGCATACGACGCCGTCACCACATGGAACGTGCGCACCCAGCTCATCACGTTCTGGAACAAGGGCGCCGAAGAGCTCTACGGATGGTCGAGCCACGAGGCGATCGGACGCGATGCGAGCGAGCTGCTCCGATCGGAGCTGCCCGCCGGCAAGGACGAGATCCACGCGGTGCTGCGGAACCGCGGACGCTGGGAGGGAGAGATCGTCCAGACGACCAAGGAAGGGAAGCGGATCAACGTCGCCGCGCGATGGGCGCTGCAGAAGGACAACGTCGGGTCGCCCGACGCGGTGATCGAGATCGCGCGCGATGTGACCGCGGACAAGGTTGCGGCGGCCGAGTTGCGCGAGGCGCGCGACCTCGCGGAGGAGGCGTCCCAGGCGAAGAGCGAATACCTCTCGCGCATGAGCCACGAGCTGCGGACGCCGCTGACGGCGATCCTCGGCTACAGCGACCTGCTGGAGATTCGCGAGCCGCGCGACGACCAGAGCGAGGCGATCGCAGCCGTGCAGGAGGCGAGTGGACATCTGCTGAGCCTCGTCAACGACGTCCTGGACATCGCCCGGATCGAGGCGGGGCGCGAGACGTTCTCACTCGAGCCGGTGGCACTCGAGGCACTCGTCGAGGAATGCGTTCGCCTCGTGGCGCCGTCGGCGCTCAGCCACCACAACAAGGTCAGCCGGCTTCTCGGCGATTGCGCAAGTGCGTCCGTGGTTGCTGATCGGCAGCGATTGGTGCAGGCGCTGCTGAATCTGCTGTCCAACGCGGTCAAGTACTCCGGCGACGGAGCGCACATCTTCGTGGAGGCGTCGCGCGAGTCAACGGTCGAGACTGCCGAACTGGCCAATGGCGTGGGTGCTGCGCCCGGCGAGTGGATCAGGATCGCCGTTCGCGACACCGGGCCGGGCTTCGGCCCGGAGGAAAGAGCGCGGTTGTTCCAGCCGTTCGAGCGCCTTGGCGCCGAGCGGACGTCGGTGCCTGGGACCGGGCTCGGTCTCGCGTTGACGCGGAAGCTGGTCGAGGGGATGGAGGGCACCATCGGCGTGGAGAGCGAGCCCGGCGTCGGCAGCACCTTCTGGATCCGGCTTGCTCGAACCGCCGCCGCGCCGAAGCCGCGCGTCCGTCGCAAGCAGCTGGTTGCGATCCCCGTGCTTGCGTATCAGCGCACGGTGCTCTACGTCGAGGACAACCTCGCGACCATCGGCCTGATGGAGGAGGTGTTCTCGATGCGCCCGCAGATCCACCTGCTGACGGCGATGCAGGGTGGTCTCACGCTGGAGCTCGCGCGCGAGCATCACCCCGATCTGATCGTGCTCGACCAGCATCTCCCCGACATCTCGGGTGACCAGGTGCTCGCGCAGCTCCGCGCCGATCCGCGCACCGCCGGCATTCCCGTGGTGATGTGCAGTGCCGACGCGACGGAGCGCCGGCGCACGCAACTGCTCGACGCGGGCGCATACGCGTACCTGACGAAACCCGTGAAGGTTCAGGATTTCCTGCGCATGCTCGATGAGGTGCTGACCAGCTCTTCCGCGACGTCGGCCTGAGGGCGACGCCTCGCACTCTGCGAGGGAGGACCGTCGCGGGAGATCCGGAACCTAGCCGTGCAGGCCGTGAAGGCTTGGTTCACCGCCGTCTCGCCGCGAATCACCCGATGCGAGCACGACCAGCCGCGACCGAGCAGCTGTCGTGACCGCCCCCAGCCCTGTGCGACGCGCCCTGCGAACCGTGTCGGCGAGCAGGGCTTCGACCGAGACGTGGTTCTCGGAGGCGCCACGACGGGCAAGCTCGAGCAACTCGGGATTGCTCCGCAGGAAGCGGGTGGCGGCGTCGAGGACGGTGTCGTTCTGTGGCATGACCGCAGTGTCGACCCCGTCCGCGACACCTGCCTGTCGCTGACCTAGTCTTCGGCCTTTTCGGAGGGCGATTCGGTCCCGGCCAGGAGCAGGTAGATCTTGCGACGGGCCTCGCGAAGGATCGCTTTCGCCTGCGTCAGGTGCGCGGGATCACCGGTCCGGCTCACCTGCCAGGTCGCGGCGAGCAGTTGGAGGGTCTGATCGCGGAGATCTCGATAGTCGCCGCCGACGGCGCCGGCCGCCTCGTCCCACGGTGCCGGCCCGGCTGCGAGACGTTTGGCCTCCTCGCGCCCCGTGTCGGTCAGTTCGAAGACGCGCCGGCCGCCGTCGGCTTCGACAGCCTTGACGAGCCCTTCGTCCTCGAGCTGCTGGAGAGTCGGATAAACGGATCCGGGGCTGGCACGCCAGGCACCCTCGCTGCGACGCTCGAGCTCCTGGATGATCTGGTAGCCGTGCGACGGCTTCTCAGCGAGCAGGACGAGGATCGCGGCGCGGACGTCGCCCCGCGGGACGCGACGGCCGTGGCCGAAGTGCGAGCCCATCCTGCCGGGCCCGCCGAAGCCGGCGGCGAAGTCGGTTGCGTCGAAGGGAGGCCAGCCCCGTCGGTGGCGGTTGCGCGCCCCGTGCTCGACGTGGCTGCGGATGTGGTGGAGGCGGCGGGCCACCTCATGGTGGGCTCGCTCCCAGGGGTCGTGGTCATGGGTTTCGGTGCTGTGTCGTGTCACTGAAGTGGCTCCGGGTGGTGGATTACTGATGTGAACGATATATCGAGACGGATCGTTTGTCAAACCGCTCAGCCGCTCGCCACCCAGTCCAGGTTCATCTGCGCGAGCATCGCCGCGGCCACCGCGGGCGCGGCCGGCATCTCGATATCCAGCTCGTGGTTGCGGGCGAAGCCGCCTCCGGACCAGTTCGCGCTTCCGAAGAGGACAGAGCTCACGTCGGCGACCATCGCCTTGGCGTGGAGCAACTCACCACTCGAGCGATACCAACGCACGTCGATGCCGGCAGCGAGGAGCGCGTTGTATGCCGGATCACTCGAGGGCTGCGTCGGGTCGAGAAGGATGCGGACCCTGACACCGCGCTGCGCGGCCGCCTCGAGGGCGTGCACGACGCCCGTGTCGGTCAGGACGAAGAGCTCGAGGTCGAGCGAGCGCCGTGCCGCTCCGATGAGTCCGAGCGCGAGCGGGCGGATCTCCGCTCCGGGCAGTGTCGCGGCGACCAGAATGGAGGCATCGGTCACCGGATCCGGCACCGCCACGTCACGACCGCACGTGACGAGGTCGCGCAGGAAGATGCGATCGAGGTTGGCCACGACCGGGCCCTCGAGCTCGGCATCGTAATCGTGGTTCGCCGGTGAGCTGGTGCCCCAGTTGATGCCCCCGACGACTGCAACTCGAGCGTCGACGACAAGCAGCTTGACGTGATCGATCATGAGAGAGCGGATCGGGTAGTCGACGACGTCAACGCCCTGCGCTCGCAGCATGGTTGCGCTGGCGACGCTGCTCAGCTCGGACGGGTCGTCAATGACCGTCACCGCAACACCTCGACGTATCGCCTCGACCAGCGCGCCGGCGAGATCGCGTCGCTGGAACTCGTAGATCTCGACGTGGATGCTGACCCGCGAGGCATCGATCAGAGAGCGGAGGCGCGCGAAGGTCGCGATGCCGCTGCGCAGCAACGCGACCTGGTCGGCGCCGACGCGGATTGGAGGTGCCGGCCCGAGCAGTGGGGCAGGGGTGCGGGCGACGTCTCGCCCCGCCGCCTGGACCGCCGCGCACCCGCTCAGCACGAGGATGCCCACCAGCGCGGCGAGCCGGCAAGGCGTCCGGCGCGACATACACGTTTCGTACATTTCGCGCTGACAGTACCACAGACAAGGGTAGGCACAATTCATCTCCGGCCGAGTGGAGAGGGTTGGGGATCGCGCCGATCCACCTATACTCGGCCCGTGCTCAGTCAAGGAGGCGTGGTTGCGTGAAGACCGCTCTCACCGTGGCCCAGGTGGTGGTCGGGGTGCTGGCGGTCCTTGGCATCCTCCTCCAGACCCCGAAGGCAACCGGGCTCGGCGGGACCATCGGTGGTGGGGGAGATTCCGGCGGCGGGTACCGGCGGAGACGCGGCCTCGAGGCCACGCTCCTGCGGTTCTCCGCGGCGATGATCGCGCTCTTCGTCGTTATCTCGATCCTCGCAACCTACGTCACCAAGTAAGGTGGCTTCGCCGGCATAGAACGATCGAGGTCTTTGCGGGCATGGCGCTCGCGCTGGTCGCGATCGGTGCGCTCGGGTTTGCGCTGTCGGTCCATTTCGGCCTGATCGGCGGGCCGCAATTCACTGAAGGCGTCGTGGTCAGCGAACGCCCCATGTCGCTCAACCCGCTGATCGATGAGGCGGATCCGGCGGTCGTCGACGTCGGCCATCTCCTGTACCGCTCGCTGCTGAAGCTCGACGCCAGCGGATACCCGCAACCGGACCTCGCCACGTCATACACGGTGAGTCCCAACGGCCTCACATACGCGGTGGTCCTGCCGGCGACCGCCAGGTGGTCGAACGGATCGCCGATCACAGCTGCCGACGTCATCGCAACGTCCCGGTTCGCGCTCTCGCCGCAGGCGAGCGACCCGACGCTTGCCGCTGCGCTGCATGGGGTCACCGTCGCCGGCGATCAGGCGGTCGTCACGTTCACGCTCACCGCACCCCGCGCCTCGTTTGCGGCGACCCTCACGGAGCTCCCGATCCTTCCCCTCGGCGGCTTGACCGCCCCGCAGCTGGCCAACGCCGCCGCGCATTCGACAACGCCGATGCCCACGTCCGGTCCCTATGCGGTGCAGTCGACGAGCACGCTCAGGGTGCTCCTCGCCCCGAACCCGCACGCGGTGACACGGCCGGCGATCACCTCGTACGAGCTCCGTCTGTTCGTGACCTTCCGGGAAGCCGCCGGCGAGTTCGCAGCAGGCGACATCAACGCGTTGCTCGCGACGACGCCCGAGGAGCTGTCGACGCTCCTCGCGGTGAAAGGCGCGCAGGCGGAGGGGATGACCACGCCCGATTTCGTCGACCTGATGTTCAACGAGCGCGTGGGCGCCCTCGGCGACTCGGTGGTCCGCCACGCCATCGGGATCGCCATCAGCCGCACAGACGTGGTGTCGGGTGCACTCGAACGGGCGGGCGGCGTCGTGGAGACGGGTCCGTTCTCGGACGGGCTGCCGTGGGTCGGGTCGTCAACGCTCGAGTCGGTCTCGCCGGCGGTTGCCGAGCAGGTCCTCAAGGCGGACGGCTGGGTGCCGGGCACCGGCGGAACGCGGCACAAGGGAGCCACGAGGCTCGCCTTCACCCTCGATGTGCCGGCGATCGACCCGCTCCCGGTGGTTGCTCGTGAGGTGGCACGGCAGCTCAACGCGATCGGCGTCGAGGTCACTGTCAAGACGGTCGCCCCGGAAGACTTCCTCCATGGGACCCTCGACACTGGCGATTTCCAGCTCGCCATCGACTCCTGGAGCCCCGGTCCGGATCCGGATGTGAGCGCGTTCTGGCGATCGAATGCCGTCCCGCCTCGCGGCTACAACGTGTCCGGCGGTCCGGTCGACCCATTCCTGGATTCCGCCCTGGACACGCTTGCCGAGTCGCCGGACCGGACCCTCCGGATCTCCGCCGCCGCCCACGTGGCGATGCTCGTGGCGGACGACGCGCCGGCGATCTTCCTGTACACGCCGAGGGTATCGATGGTGTTCAGATCCCCGATGCCGCTGGCCCCGATGCCGGCCCTCGGGGACGAGGCCGATCGCTACAACGACATCGCCGCATGGCAGCTGCGGTAAGCCGGAGGCGGCGCTGGTACCATCTCGGGGCACCTTGCCGAGGTGGTGGAACTGGTAGACACGCAGCGTTCAGGGCGCTGTGCTCGTAAGGGCGTAAGGGTTCGATTCCCTTTCTCGGCACTCTTGTGATGTCGCAACACATCGTGGACACATGTCTCACCACATCCAGCGCATCCGGGAGGTATTGCGCTCGACATCGGCCGCATTGAAATCGTGCCGGTAGGAAGCTAAACTCCCGCGCAGATGGGACGGAGGTGGCGAGCCTGCGCCGCGTTTGGCGTGATGTTCCTCATAGCCGCTTGCAGCCCTGCAGCGACCCATTCTGGGGCGCCGACGGGCACGCGGCTGCCCACGGCCACCGCCTCCTCCTCGCCGAAGCCGGTGGTCTTTTCGTCCACGCGCTACCGGTACTCGATCACGCTGCCGGGCGGCTGGATAGCGGAACCCGCGATCACGACCTGGAGCGGGACGGGTGCGCCGAATATCATGGACACGTCCGTCGACGTGTTCGGGCCCGCCAACGAGGCCGTGACCTTCGGTGTGTTCGGCTCGGCGGCGCCGACGACGAGCCCGCTCGCCGCCTGGGTCGCCTACCGCATCTCCGAGAACTTCCGGATCCATGGCGACTTGTGCGCGCCGAAGCCGGACTCCGTCGAGCCGATCACAATCGGCGGCCGGCCAGGCACGCTCGTGGCGTATGACTGCGGCCTCCTCATCAATGACGCGTACACGGTCGTCAACGGCTACGGGTATCGGTTCGTGTTCCGCGACCCGACGACCACGACACCCACGAACCCGGCCGACCATGCGATGTTCACGACCATGCTGGGGTCCGTCGTCTTCAACTGATCGTGGCGCCGCCCAGTGCGGGGGCATCGCCTTTCCGCTGCGGTCCTACGATTCGGCGCCAGGCACGTCAGGAATGTGACCCTGAGGTGCTGCCACCGTGGGCGCCGCGCTCGAGGATTCCACGGATGTAAGCGGCCTGCCCGGCATGCTGGAGATCGTCCGCGACCACGCTGACGAGCCGTATGCCCAGAGTCACGGGCGGGTCCCACCGCGTGTCAACGACGCGGTCCAGCGCAGCTTCGGTCAGTTGCCGTACGAACTCGAGTGTCCTTTCGCACACGGCGTCGTGGTACTCGCGGAGCATTGTGGGAGTGCAGATGACAACCGCAACCTGCGTGGCGGTGTGGCCGTAACCGGTGTCCGACACATCGAGTGGCAGGTCGAAACGCCCTGCCCATCCCGCCGACGTCCATACCTGCTCCGTCTCCGCCACTGCCGCGACATGGTCGTCCTGGATGCGGGTCAGGTGCCAAAGCAGCCACCCGATCGAGTTCGCTTCAGGGTCAAGACGCATGCTGACGTGATCAGGCTGGAGGCCGTCGACGACTCGATGAACGATGTCACGGATCCGCCCGAACGAATCGACAAGCACATCAGCGCCGGTCATGGCGCAGCCCGCTGGGTCATGCCTTCATGAGCAGTGACTCTTCAAACGCGGTGATGGTATTCATAAGCGGGTCAGGGAAAGATAACGGTTGTGTTCTCGTCGCGCCGAGTTCGAGCAACGTCCCGCCGACGACCAGCTCCGTGATGATGCCGCGTTTTGCTGCAGCGTCACTCTGGTTGATCGTCGCGGTCCCATTCGTCGGCGTCCGTCCGCGCGCAGAAGGGCAGAAGGTCATCACCGATGGAATGCGCGCCGGATGCCCGCCAGCCGCACATGCAGCCCACTGAACACCTGTGCCAGGCGATTCCGGATGCCGGGACCCGCGGGCCGGGGCTCCCATTGGAAGAAGAGCACGGTGACGGCAAGGGCCCCTGCCGCCCAGCCGATCATCACCCCGAGGTCGGTTCCACTCAGCGCCGCGCTTCCCGGCGCCGCAACAAAGATGCTCTCGAGTGCGTCGGCGAGGTGCTTGACCGGGAACACCGCGGCGGCGGTGGACAGCCACGCGGGCGCTCCCCCGGCGGGGAGGAAAACGTCTGAAACGAAGCACAGCGGGAGGAGGGAGCCGTACGCCATGGGAAGCGCCACGTCGGTGCTCCCCACCAGCACGGTCGTCGCCAATCCGACCGAACTGAAGCACAGCACGCCAACGATCACCGTGAGCAGCATCGCCCCAATCAGCGGTGCGTCGATGTGGATCCGGTAGAAGGCGAGGCCGACGAGCATCACCGCCACCACGGCCAGGGCGGTGGTGAGTGCCGCCGCACCGATCCTCCCGGCGAAGTACGCGGATGGGGGGAGGGGAGTGCCGTGCAGGCGCTTGAGGATCCCGTCGTCGCGTGCGATGACGGTGCCCGTGATCGTCGTGATGTAGCCGGCATTCATCACGGCAAACGCAAGCAT
>JBAUTG010000128.1:0-22368 GCA_049582105.1 Candidatus Dormiibacterota bacterium
CCGAATCGCTCCTCGCGTGCGGTGCGACGGCGATCCCCGCGGACGGTGTTGAGCGCCGTGTGAGCCGCGGCTGCATGCAGCCATCCCGGCGCGGCGGCGCCCGGTTCATCGCCGAATCGCCGGTGCACGGCAAGGAACACGTCCTGAGCCACGTCCTCTGCCGCGACCGGGTCGCCGACCACACGGCGGGCGATGGCCACGACCCGCGCGTATTCCTCGGCGAACAGCCGGTCGAACCCCGTCGCGAGGACGCCGGCAGCCCGGGACCGGCTCGGGCTGCCGGTCACGAACGGCAGCGAGAACGCGGGGGCTGCACGGGAGTCGACCACATCAGAGAAGCACCGCGACGCTAGCGTTTGTGACAACGGCATCGGTCCGCACCCTGCGGACACGGGCACTGGGTAACCTTCCGGCGATGTCCGCCGAGATCAGCCACCGCCTGCGACGCATCACTCCGGGTCAACTCATCGTGGTCGCGGCGTTCATCGTGATCCTCTGCGTGATCGTCCGCAGGGGCGGTGACCCCGACATCTTCTGGCACCTCATCACAGGGCAGTGGATGGTCGACAACCACCGGGTGGTGTCCCAGGACATCTTCACGTTCACCGTCGCGGGTAAGTCGTGGGTCGATCCCGAGTACACCACCGAGATCATCGCCTACCTCCTCTACAGGGTTGGCGGGCTGACCCTGGTCTCCCTCGGATTCGCGGCGGTGACCTTTACCGGCTTCGTGCTCATCTGGCGGCGCATCCGCATCGAGCCCTCGAACCTGGTGATCGCCGCAGTCATCACCGGCATCGCGGGCCTGGCCGGCGCCGAGGTCTGGGGGCCGCGCCCGCAGATGATCACCTTCGCGTTCTCCTGCCTCGAGCTGCTGTGGCTCGACCGCTACCTCCGCGGGAAGTCGCGTGCGATCTACTGGTTCCCGCTCGTGATGGTGGCGTGGGCGAACCTGCACGGTGGGTTTCTCTTCGGGCTCGTGCCCGTGGGAGTTGCCGGGTTCGCCGAAGCGGTCCACTGGATTCGGCGAGTCGACGGAGACGTCCACAAGCGACGGACACGCAATCTCATCCTCATCTTCGTCGGGTGCATCGCTGCCGCCGTCATCAATCCGCACGGCATCAACCTCTACGGATACGTGATCCAGCCGCAGTTCTCCTCGGTGCAGCAGAACTTCATCGCGGAGTGGCAGTCGCCCAACTTCCACGTACTCGAGGAACGCGGCTTCGAAGTGATGTTGCTGCTGATTCCCCTGGCCTTCGCGTTGCGGCGTCCGTCGCTGTGGGACGTGTGTCTCACGCTCGTGGTGACCTACGCGGCACTCTCGGCCGTGCGTCATGCCGCGCTCTTCGTGGCGGCGGAGACACCCATGCTCGTGTGGTCCTTTACCGCGGGGTGGGAGCGAATGTCACTCGCGCGACGAGTCACCGAATGGGTGGTGCCGCGAGCCAGGCTGATGCTCGGCGGCGCGGTCGCGGTGCTCGTGATCGCAGCGATCGGCACCGGGCTCTTCGTGCGCTCAACCCTTGCCGGTCAGACCAGAGCCACCAACGCGAACTTCCCGGTCGGCGCGGCCGGCTGGCTGGCGGCACATCCGACCGTCGGCACGCACATGTTCAACCAGTACGGATGGGGCGGCTACCTCATCTCTCGCTTCTACCCGGACCCCGACCGGAGAGTCTTCTCGTTCGGTGAGGCGACGCTGCTCGGCACCAAGGTGATGCAGCAGGTGAGCGACGTGGAGCTTGGCGACCCTGACTGGCAGCAGATCTTCATGGAGTACGGCATCGACTACGTGATCGACGTCCCCGGCGCCCCGGAGGTCCTTGCACTCGAGGTCGACCCGGAGTGGACCAAGGTGTACGACGACGGGCTCGCCGTGGTCATGGTGAAGAACACCGCGCTCGGCACCGCGTCCCAGAGCGCCACCGGCTGACCCCGCGCCTCACCTCCCGGGAGCGTGCGGGAGGACGTTCTCGGCGACGAACCGCAGATGGTCGAGGTCGGTCACGTCGAACACCTGCAGGTAGAAACGCTCGACCCCGGCTTCACCGTAGCGGCCAAGTTTGTCAGGAACTTCCTCTGGGGTACCGGCGAGACCGTGCTCGCGCAGCTCGCCGACGTCGCGCCGGATCGCCGCCGCCCGCCGCGCGATCTCCGCTTCGGTGCTCCCACAGCAGAGCACGAGGCCTGCGGAGAACACCATCGTCGAGGGGTCGCGGCCGGCCGCCTCGCATGCGCTGCGCATCGAGTCGAGGATCTCATGCGTGCGGTCGATCGGCTTGAAGGAGGTGTTGTACTCGTCCGCGTACGCGACCGCCAGCCTCGATGCGCGCGGGCCGGCGAGGCCCCCCATGACGATCGGCGGATGCGGACGCTGCACCGGCCGCAGCAGATCGGCTTCGAGGTTGACGCTGCACGTCCTTCCCGAGTACTCGAACATCGCTCCTGCCGGAGCCGTCCATGCGCCGTGCAGGATCGCGAGCTCATCCTCGAGCAGGTCGTAGCGTGCGCGAAGCGATGGGAACTGGAGACCGTACGCGGCGTGCTCGTCGGCGTACCACCCGGCGCCGATACCGACGTCCAGCCGCCCGCCGCTCATGTGGTCGACCTCCGACACGGTCACGATGAAGCTCCCGACAGCCCGGAAGGTCACCGGGGTCACAAGGGTCCCGAGCCGGATGGTGCTGGTTTCGCGCGCGATTCCGGCGAGCGTGACCCATGCATCGGTGTAGCCCGGACGGCCGGTCGCCGAGCCCATCTTCAGGTAGTGGTCGGAGCGGAAGAAGGCATCGAATCCGCATTCCTCAGCTGTTCGCGCCACCGCGAGCAGCTGGTCGTACGAGGCGCCCTGCTGCGGTTCGGTGAAGATGCGAAGCCCCACCCTAGTGGCCGCCCTGCGACCCGCCACGGACCTCCTGCACCAGCCAGCCGTTGCCGTCCGGGTCACTGAAGCTCATGAAGGAGCCGTAGGCGCTGCGGTTTGGATCGGGACCCGGCACCTGCCCACCCGCACCGAAGTGAAAGATGTCCGATGTCACTGCGCCTCGTTCCTGCAGCTCGGCTTTCGCAGCATCGATATCGCGCACGATGAGGTGCAGTCCCTGCAGCGAACCCGCGGCATCGGGATTCTTCATGAGCGCGATCGAACATGCCGAACCGCGTGGCGTCAGCTGCACGACGCGAAAATCGCCGGCCTCGTGATCGACATCCAGGCCGAACCCGGCACGCTCCACGTAGAAGGCCTTGGCACGGTCGACGTCCGAGACCGGGACCACGACGAGCTCAAACTTCCAGTCCACTGTTCCTTCTCCGCAAGCTGGCATCCGGTCGTGGATTGTCGATGACGAGGGTCGATCGGTGCGCGCGCCGCGAACAGGCGCGGCGTCGCTCGGCGCGGATGCGCTTTGGGAAGATGTCGCCCGTGAGCGCATCGCCGCAGCACCCCTCCCTCCGCGATGCCGCACCCCGGGTCTTCTGGCTCGACGACCCCGACGCGCCGTCGCTCGCACCGCGACTCGAGGGCCACACGCTCGGCGACCTCGCCATCGTCGGCGCCGGTTTCACCGGCCTCTGGACCGCACTGCTCACCAAGCAGCGCGACCCATCGCTCGACGTGGTCGTGCTCGAGGCGCGGCGCGTCGCGGCGGCCGCAACGGGACGCAACGGCGGCTTCTGCGACGCGAGCCTCACGCACGGTTTCTCCAACGGCATGAGTCGGTTTCCCGGCGAGCTCGACACGCTCGACCGGCTCGGCCTCGAGAACCTCGACGCCATCGAGGCGACCGTCGCGGAGCATCACATCGACTGCGGGCTCGAGCGCAACGGCATGCTCGACGTGGCGACCGAGCCCTGGCAGTTCGACGAGCTCACCGAACTCGCCGAATCGATGCGAGAGCACGGCTACGCGGTCGACCTCTTCGACGCAGGTGCGGTGCGCGAGCAGGTCGCATCGCCGACGTACCACGGCGGTCTCTGGGTGCACGGCACCACGGCGATCGTGAACCCTGCGCGACTCGCGTGGGGGCTGCGTCGCGCGTGCGTCGACGCCGGGGTCAGGATCCATGAGGGTTCCGGGGTGCAATCACTCCACCGTGAGGGCGACCGCATACGCCTGTCCACCGCGCACGGCAGTGTCGCGGCGCGCCAGGTGGCGCTCGCGACCAACGCCGACCGACCGCTGCTCGCGCGGCTGCGCCCGTTCATCCTCCCTGTGTACGACTACGTGCTCGTCACCGAGCCGCTCTCCGGCGCCCAGCTCGAGTCGATCGGCTGGAAGCACCGGCAGGGGATCGGCGACAGCGGCAATCAGTTCCACTACTACCGGCTCACCGCCGACTCGCGGATCCTCTGGGGCGGCTACGACGCCATCTACCACTTCGGCAATCGCGTCTCCGTCGACCTGGAGCAGCGCGCCGCGACCTTCGACAGGCTCGCCGGCCATTTCTTCGCGACCTTTCCGCAGCTCGAAGGAGTCAGATTCACGCACCGCTGGGGTGGCGCCATCGACACCTGCAGCCGCTTCTGCGCGTTCTGGGGAACCAGCCATGGCGGGCGTGTCGCCTACGCGCTCGGATATACGGGCCTCGGCGTGGGCGCGTCGCGATTCGGAGCCCAGGTGATGCTCGACCTGCTCGAGGGAAAGCCGACGGAGCGCACGGCGCTGCGCATGGTGCGGACGAGTCCCCTGCCGTTCCCGCCGGAGCCGCTCCGCTACGGCGTCGTCCAGATGACGCGCTGGTCGCTCAACCGCGCCGATCGCAACGACGGTCGCCGCAACCTCTGGCTGCGCACGCTCGACGCAGCGGGATTGGGTTTCGACTCCTGACCTGATCTTCGTCACATGCGCGAGTCGGTAAAAAGCTTCATGGCGTGTACTATCCGGGGCATGAAGCAACACGACCTCGGTCCGCGCCGATGACCAGCCGCGTCTTCAGCTCGATCGGCAACTTCTCGGTCCGTTTCCGGTGGCCGATCGTGATCGCGTGGGTCGTCATCACGGTCTTTTCGGTCAAGGTCTTCCCCGGTCTCTCCGACGTCGCCAAGGATTCGCAGAGCAGCTTCCTCCCCGCGAACTCGCCGTCGGTGCAGGCGGAGAATCTTGCGCAACCCTTCCAGGATTCGCAGCACGGCATTGCCACGCTTGTCGTCGCGCGCCAGAGCGGCGCGCTCACCGCGGCGGACACGCAGCAGATCGCCACGGAGGAGGCGACCATCCGCGCGCTGCCCGGAGTGCTCCGCGTGCAGGACTTCGGACTCTCGCCCGACAAACACGCCGAACAGGCACAGGTGGTCACAGACCTCCCGCCCTTCAGCGCCGGGAGCGACGCGATCTCACTCGTCGCGGCGATCCGCCACACGTTCCCGAGCGACGCAGGCGGCCTGCAGTTCCATCTGACCGGAACGATCCCGGGGTTCGTCGACCAGCAGAGTCAGTCGAAGAGCTCGCAGAGCGACATCCAGAAGTTCTCGATCCTGTTCATCATCGTCTTGCTGCTCATCGCGTTCCGCGCGTTGCTGGCTCCCCTCGTGACGCTCGTCCCGGCGGCGCTCGTGCTCGCACTGGCGAGCCCGGTGATCGCCGGTGCCACGCACCTCGGCGTGCAGGTTTCGGCGATCACGCAGTTCATCCTCATCGTGCTCGTCCTCGGCGCCGGGACCGACTACGGACTCTTCCTCGTGTTCCGAACACGCGAGGAATTGCGGCGCGGGCTGGAACCGAAGGACGCGGTGCGCCGCGCGGTCGCGACCGTCGGTGAGTCGATCACCTTCAGCGCGCTCATCGTCATCGCCGCCCTGATGTCGCTGATCATCGCGCAGTTCAATTTCTATCAGAGCCTTGGACCCGCGCTCGCGATCGGCATCGCGCTCATGCTCATCGCCGGGCTCACGCTCCTGCCCGCTCTGCTCGCGATCTTCGGACGCGCCGTGTTCTGGCCGTCGCGTGCGCGGCTCGTCGAGAAACAGCGCCCCAACGTGTACGGCCGCATCGCCGCGGCCGTGGTGCGCCGTCCGCTCCCCGTCGCAGTCGCCGGCGCGATCATCTTCGGGGCGATCGCGCTGGGACAGATCGGAACCTCGACGGCAGGCTTCGCCGATCAGTCGACGCCGACCGGCACTGACTCGGCCGCAGGTGACGCGCTTGTCTCGCAGCATTACGGCAGCGCGAATCTCAACGCCACCGAGTTCCTCTACAAGTTCTCGTCCTCGATCTGGTCTCACGCCGACGATCTGCAGACGCTGCAGACGGCGCTCGCGACCAGCAGTAACTTCGCGGCCATCGATGGACCGCTCACGTTTACCGGACAGCCACTGACGCCGGCGCAACTGGTGGCGCTCCACGAGGGCGGCAATGCGGAAACGGCGGCGGCACTCGCGCGCTTCGTCAGCGCCGACGGTCGCACCGTGCAATACATCGCGATCGAGCCCAAGGGCAGCGCGTTGCCGATCACTGACATTCCCAAAGTCCGCGCCCTGGCGACGACCACCGGAGCAAGCGTCAACGCGTCGGCAAGCGGTGTCTTCGGAATCCAGCCGTTCGCGTACGACGTCAATCAGCTCTCGTCCTCGGACCTCTGGCACATCATCCCGGTCGTGGCGATCCTCATCGCCATCCTGCTCGCGATCGTGATGCGCAGCCTCGTGGCGCCGCTCTACCTGGTGACGAGCGTGCTGCTCTCGTACCTCGCGGCGCTCGGTCTCACAGCGTTGATCTTCGTGCACTTCGGCGGCCAGGACGGCATCAACTTCGTGCTGCCGTTCCTCATGTTCGTCTTCCTCATGGCGCTCGGGTCCGACTACAACGTGCTCGTGATGACGCGCATTCGGGAGGAGTCCCATAACCTGTCGACTCGCGACGCGGTGCGCAAGGCAATCGGCGCAACCGGGACGACGGTGACGACCGCGGGGCTCATCCTCGGTGGCACCTTCGCCGTGCTCGCATTCGCCGGCGGCGGCGCGTCGGGCGGCTCGCAGATCCAGCAGATCGGCTACGGCGTCGCGTTCGGTGTGGTGATGGACACCTTCGTCGTCCGCACGATCCTGGTACCGGCGATCGTGGTCCTCCTCGGTCGGCGGAACTGGTGGCCGTCGAGACTGTGGCGTGACGGCGAGCCGGTGACAGCGGACACCGGTTCGTCGACGCCGATGGTGGAGTTCCCGGTCCCCGTCGCCCAGGATTGAGGTGACCGCGACGCTTCGCGTCCTCCCGGTACGCAGCTGGCCGTCGCTTACCGGCGGGTGCTCAGGCTTCTCGCCGCGTGAGGGACCGGATCAGCAGACTGTATCCAACCACCGCCCACGCGGCCAAAATCGCGAACGAGATCAGCCAGTTCCCGTAGAAGGGTTTCGCGCTCAAGCTGTCGATCAGAAGCCTCACCGCCTGCACACTTGGCAACGCGTCGAAAATGGCTCTGACGATGGACGGAAGGGCCATGCTGACGAAGAAGACCGGCATCAGCAGGAGTAACAGCGGGATCGTCGACCAGTTGTTCAGCTGAGCGACCGTGCGGCACAGGGCGCCCAGCAGCAGCCCAAACCCCATGAGGGTGATGGCAAACACGAGTACTGCAGCCGCGAAGAGAAGCGGATTCGGTATCGCGATGCGCGTCGCGATCACGAAGATCGTGGTCGACAGGGCCACATAGCCCATACCCACCAGCGCCTTGCTGACCACGAGGTCTGTTTGAGACCCGATCATCAAAAGCGCGTCTGCAGTCTTCTTCTCATACTCGTCCGTCAGCAGGACGGGCAGGATGTACATCGAGACCATCAGGACCAACATGATCAGAACCCCGAGGACCATGTAGTTGCGGGCGCCGAGCTGAGCCATAGCTGAAGCGATGTCGGTGCCGGTCGGCGAGGTCGAGTGCACGACAACCGTGGCCGGCGGCTGCTGGCCGGCCATCTGTCGAAGGGCAGCGTCAAGGGTGGCAATGACACCGAAAGCGGCGCCGGCGACCGGCTGGACAACCTGGATTGTGGGCCGGGTCCCCGCCGCGAGGGCGGCGTCAAAGCCGGCAGGCACAACGAGTCCAACGTCGGCACTGCGCGAGTTGATCCGGTCGTAGACCTGGGCCGCATCCGGCACCCTCACGAAGTTGAGGGTCGCGGCCGACCCGACGGACGTCTTCAACATGTCGGGCAGTCTCGTCGAATCCGCCGAGGTAATCACCACGGTCGCCGACGGCTTCTCGGGAATGATGACGTTGTAAAGGAGCCCGAGGCCCAGGGGCAGGAGAAGGGCCAGCAGTATGCGGCCGTCCCGGCTGGCGGACCGCCAGTCCTTCACCGCGATGTTCCAGATGACCTTGAGATGCATCTTCTTTCTCCTACAAGGCCCGTCCGGCGAGGGCGATGAAGACGTCCTCGAGGGTCCCCTCCTGGGAGTGGATCGTCAGCACCTCGTCGTTGCGCATCCACTGCTCCAACCGGGAGGCGTCGGCGGGGTCGGCGAGCCGGACGGTCGCTTCGGCGCGGTTACGGAGCAGCACCCTGGCCGTTCTGTTGCCGAATCTGAGCTTCAGCTCGCGCGGTGTGTCGAGGGCCACAATCTTCCCGCTCGACATGAATGCGACATGGTCGGAGAGCTCGTCGGCCTCTTCCATGTAGTGCGTGGTCATGAACACCGTGGTCCCCTTGCGGCTGAGCGACCGTACGAGCCCCCGCACCTGTCGAGCCGAGATCGGATCAAGTCCGGCGGTCGGCTCATCGAGGAAGAGCACCTTCGGACTGTTCACCAGCGCTCGTGCAACCACAAGGCGCTGCTTCATCCCGTTCGAGTACGTCTTGACCGGGCGCTTGGAGGCCTCAATCAAACCCACCGCCTCCAGGAGCTCGTCAACAACACTGGGTGGCGAGTCATAGAGGCGCGCGAAGAAGGCGAGATTCTGACGGCCCGTCATGCGCTCGTATAGGTTCTGTTCCTCGGCGACGAGGTTGATCAGTGGCTTGATCCGGTCGCGCTCCGTTGCCACGTCCAGACCGAGCACCTGAGCCCGACCTGACGTCGGGCGTGCGCGTCCGGTCAGTAGCTTGATAGTGGTGGTCTTGCCTGCTCCGTTATGCCCGAGGAGGCTGAAGATCTCGCCCTCCCGGACCGTGAAAGACACGTCCTGCACGGCCACGGTCCGACCGTAGGTTTTGTGAAGACCAGCCACCTCAACGACTGGCTGCGCCGCTGCAGGCGCCGGGACCTCCCCGGCCTCAGGGTGAACCGCGACCGCCATAGCGGACCCTCCTGCGAGCCACTTCTCCATCTCAATCGTCACGCAATCGTCAGCGGTGACCAGGGGCAGCGACTAGTGCCGTTAGTCATCACTCGCCATGACCGTTGGCACTGTTTAGGCCGTGCAGTTAGGAGGTGCTTGCATGCTCTCGTCGGTCTGCCACAGCATCCAAGGCCGGAGTCGCCGTAATCGGGACGACGTCGACAGAGCAGAACTGCTGCGGGCCGGCGGCGCGATCTGGATCAACGAGGACTCGTCTCGACATCTGAGCGTGAGTGACTCGAGGGCAACCCGTGCGCGGAACCGGATCACGTGATTCGGGGCCGACAGCGTGCGTGGAACAGAGGCGTGCGGTTCGGGGTCGGCCAGCGCCTGGAATTGAAGCGCCGTGAGTTGGACAGACGCGGCCTTCCAACTACCAGCCATCGCCAACCGGTGGATGGATCCACCAGCGATGGGTGCGCGAGCGTGGGGTTGGGGGGAGCCGCCCTGAGTTAGCCGTCGCCGACCGGGGGGCGGATCCAGGAGCGGTGGGTCCGCGAGGGCGGGATGGCGAGGAGCAGGCCACGCTCCACCCTGGCGAGCTGCCAGCCGCCCTCATGGATGAGCCAGTGATGGCGGTAACAGAGCAGGACCAGGTTGGCCAGTGCGTCGCTCCGCCTTCAGCCCAGTGAGTGAGGTGGTGCCGCTTGAGGGCGTTGAGACCTAGGAACAAGTGCGAGCCCTTCGCGACCCCGACTCCCGTCCTCAGTCCTGTAGCAACTGCCCTTTCACCGTTTCTCCCAGCCACGCCTGAAACTGGGCAGGCGTCCACCTCATGTCGATGACCAGCAGGTGGTAAAGGCCAGGATCGATGAGCGCCCAGACGACGTCGCCGGCCATCTTGCGATCGACGCCCGTGCGTAACGCATTGCGAGCGACGACGAAGCCGACAAAGCCTGCAGCGCCCCCTCGACGCTCCTTGCGCATGGCGTCCCAGAGTGCCCGTGCTTCGGGGTCGGCCGCGGCCGCACCTCGCATGGCTTCGTAGATCGGGGCGACCCGGCCGGAGATCTCGGCGATCATCGCGGCGTAGCGGTCGATCATCCGCCTCGGATCCGGCTCGTTGCGAACTGCAATCGCCCAGGAACGCTGAGGGAGCGGTATCGGCTCGTCATCGCCGACGATGGCGATGTCGTACGCGGCCTTGAGGATCGCCGCCTTCCCGCCCACCGACGCAAAGACCGTCGCCCGTCCGACGCCCGCGGCGGTCGCGATCTCGTCCATGGACGTCGCGACGTAACCCTGGGCGATGAAGAGGCGCGCCGCAGCTTCGATGATCGACACGCGGGTGGACTGCGCCTGCCGCTGCCGGAGGGTTGACTGATATGGCCGTTTGACGCTGCTCTGCTGATTCACCGTACTATTAGTCTAACCGTTAGACTTGCAGTGCGGCGAAAGTCCGCAGAAGGAGCGATCCAATGGCCGTACGCGCCGGCTCCAACGACATCGGTGGCATCTCAGCACAATCGAGGCGCAGCCCGCGGACACAGGTACCGCCACGCTTCGCCGTCCATGCCTCGATGAAGCTGCGACGCTTCCTGCTCCGGGCTGCGGACCGGGTTCTGCCGTCCGAACTGGCGGTCCTCGAGCATTCGGCCGGGTTCTCCGTCGGGTATCTCCTTGCTGCCTTGGTCGAGCTCGGCGTCCCCGACGAGCTCGCTGCGGGGCCGAGAACCGCCGAGGAGCTGGCTCGCTCGCTGCACTGCAATGCCGATGCCCTCCACCGCGCGCTCCGCATGGGTGCCGTGTACAACCTGGTGCGTCTTGACCGCAAGGGCCGCTTTCACGCCACGCGACTCACCAAGGCGCTGACGAGCGATGCCCCGTATGCGTCGGATCAGTGGTGCACGTTCATGGCGTCGAAAGCACATCAGAACGCGTGGGGCGATCTCGCCGAGACACTGCGCCACGGAGAGTCGGCGTTCCGCCGCCAGAACGGTCTGTCGTTCTTCGCCTGGTTCGACCAGCACCCAGGCGAGGGTCGGGCCTTCGCCGCGGGACTGTCCGGGCTCACGCTTTCAGAGGCTTCGGCGATCGCCGCGTCGTATGACTTCCCGCGCAGCGGCGTCGTGTGCGACTTTGCCGGAGGTGTCGGCGCCGTGCTCGCCGAGGTGTTGCGTCGCCGTCCCGAGTTGCGGGGCGTTCTCATCGAAGCGCCGCTCGTGCTGCCCGAGGCTGCCGGTTACCTGGACTCGCTCGGGCTCACCGGTCGCGTTGAGCTTCGGCAGGGAGACTTGTTCGGCGACCTTCGAGCGACCGCTGATGTGTACCTGCTCAAGTGGATCCTTCACGATTGGGATGACGCCACCTGTGTGCGGCTGCTGCGCAACGTCGCCGCAGCGATGCCGGCCGGCGCGAAGCTCGTTGTCATCGAAGGGATCCAGGAGCACAGCCGGGCGCATTCGCGGTTCTCGCCGATCGACCTGCAAATGCTGGTCGTCACCGAGGGCGGCAGGGAGCGATCCGTTGTTGAGATCCAGACCCTGATGAGTCTGGCAGGGCTCCGTCCGACGAGCGTGCGGCGGACGCCGGCCGACCTTGCATTGCTGGAGGCCGTGAAGCGGTAGCCCAATGTGGCACTAGCGTCACTCAAAGCTTGCGTCCCCATAACGCTCGCATCGCCCAGACGTTCCCGTGCAGTGATGCATTGCAGCATGGGTAACCGACATGGCTGATCGAGTCCCCTCCCACCGGAGGGATTAGTCGAGGCGCGTGGCGCTCGAGGGTCAGCGCTCTCGCGCACCCCAGCGTTCAATGAGGACTGGGAGCTGAGAGGCGCTCCCCGTATGAAATGTCCTCAGTGCGACATCCGCGCAGGTGAAGCGTCGGATCATCCCGGTTCGTTGAGCCCGCGGGAGGGGGCTCGTCGGCCGGGGAGTAGCAGGCCCAGAAAGGTGGCTCGCAGGCCCCGCGCGGCTAGCTGACGGGGTGCGCGCCAGGGAGGGTCATTTGACGGTCTGCCTGACAAAGTGCACAATGACTGACTATGTCAGCCATGCCCGCCAGGGACCGACGCGCGGAGCGCTACGCAGCCACACGACGGGAAATACTCGACGCCGCCTGGGATCTGGTCCGCGCGAACGGCTTGGGCTCCTTGGCGATGCGCGATCTCGGCGCACGGGTTGGCATGCGGGCACAGTCGCTCTACGCATACTTCCCGTCCAAGTACGCGATTTTCGACGCCATGTTCGGCGAGTCCAACCGCGAGTTGCTCCGACGGCTGACCGAGCTGGGATCAACGGGCGATCCGGACGAAGCACTGGCTCGTCACAGCCGGGTGTTTCTCGACTTCTGCGTCGAGGATCCGGTGCGGTATCAGTTGCTGTTCCAGCGGACGATCCCCGGATTCGAACCGAGCCCCGAGTCCTACGCGCCAGCGATCGAGGTCCTCGATGTAGCCCGCCGGGCGCTCCGCGCCTGTGGCATCACCGACGCCCGGGCCCTCGACGCCTGGACCGCCTTCAGCGGCCTCGCGGCGCAACAGAACGCCAACGAACCGGGCGGTGATCGCTGGGTCCGTCTCGCGGACGAGTTCACCGCTATGTTCCTCGCGCATTATCGACCAGCAAAGGACAAGGGGAAGTGATGATCGCCAGAACGGTCGCAGTGGACGCGATCCCTGCCCTCGGACATGACGAGGCGATGCGCCTCGCCGAGGAGGAATACGACCGGTTGCTTACGGTCGTCGACCGCTTGCGCGACGACGATTGGTCACGGCAGACCGACTGCATCGCCTGGGATGTCAAGGCGATGCTCGGTCATGTGCTCGGCATGCTCGAGCTCCAGTCCGACGCGGAAGAACGCATGCGGCAGATCAAGACGGCGGCGGAGATCGCTGCGCAAACCGGCGGCCTGCGCCTCGACGCGATGACCGCTCTGCAGGTGAGGGAGCACGCGAGTCTGACACGGAACCAGTTGCGACAGGCGCTCCACGAGGCGGCGCCGCGTGGACTCGCCGTCCGCCGCGCCACCACTGCGGAGCAGCGGGCAGCTCCCTACGTGCCGGGCCTGCCAGGCGAGGCAGAGTGGACGTTCGGGTATCTGTTCGACGTCATCCACACCCGCGATCCCTGGATACATCGCATCGACATCAGCCGTGCGATCGGGCGCGAGGTAGCGCTCTCCGCCGACCACGACGGGCGGATCGTCGCCGACGTGGTTGCGGACTGGGCCCGACGACACGGGCAGCCGTTCACGCTCACGCTGACCGGACCCGCCGGCGGTTGTTTCACAGCAGGACCCGGCGGAGCCGAACTCGAAGTCGACGCCGTCGAGTTCTGCCGCATCCTCTCCGGTCGCGAGCCGGGAGCTGGGCTACTTGCGACCCGAGTGACGTTCTGACGACTACCGCAGTAACTGGGAGAAGCACATGCACACCTATCGAATGAACGAGCACGTCAGCGTCATCAACGACCATCTCGAGGTACCGGGGCTCGGGTTCCTCCCGGTCAACGCGTTCGTTCTGCATGCTCGCGAGCCCGTCGTGGTCGATACGGGGCTCGGCTTGCCGGATCGCGACTTCGTCGGCTCACTCCGGTCGATCATCGACCCAACTGAGATCCGGTGGATCTGGCTCACCCACCCCGACCGCGATCATACCGGCGGCCTTTTCGAGCTCCTGGAAGCCGCGCCCCATGCCCGCTTGGTGACGACGTTCCTCGGCGTCGGCATCATGTCCACGGAGCGGCCGCTGCCGCTCGATCGTGTCTACCTGCTCAATCCGGGCCAGAGGCTCGACGTCGGCGACCGAACGCTGTTCGCGTTCCGCCCGCCGCTGTTCGACAATCCCGCGACTGTGGGGTTCTACGACGGGAGTTCGCGAATGTGCTTCAGCTCGGACTGCTTCGGCGCTCCGCTGGCCACCGCCGAGCTCGCCAGCGGCATGGATGCCCGCGAGGTACCGCCAGATGATCTACGCGCCGCGCAACTCCTCTGGGCCGCTGTCGACAGCCCGTGGGTGCACAACGCCAAGACCGACCGCTACTGGCAGACAGTCCGCTCAATGCAGGCCATCGAACCCGCCGTCGTCTTCAGCACACACCTACCGCCGGCGGTAGGGCTGGGCACCCAACTGTTCGACATGCTGGCCGACGCACCCGATGCCGACCCATTCGTCGGCCCGGACCAGCAAGCATTACAGGAGATGCTCGCGAGGTTCGAACCCGCCACAGCGGCGGGCTAACCCGCGACGCGCGCAAGAGACGCCTCCTTTGACCGTACGCAAGGTGGGTGGACTCTCGAACTTCCGATAACGGATTCAGGGTCTGCCACGACGATGCGAAAGCCCAGCGCCCGGGGCGTCGGAGCGTAGGAGCCTCGGTCACGCCAGCCTACAATCAAGCATCACCAGAGGACACCTGCTTGCGTTCGCCGTGCTGCTGCTGGGGAAACGCCACGAAACCGGAGGCAGCGGATGTGTGTCAGATGTACTGATCGCTTGGCTCTGATACAGATGTCGTCGTACCGGCACACTCTGCGGTGAGTCGACGTCACGCGCCGTGGATGGGAGCCACTCCACTGGCGCGCGATCCGGGATCCATGCATCACCCTAGGACGAGGCTGCTATTGCCGCAAACCGGAAACAAACGCTGTGATGGTCCCATGCCAGATGCGCTCTTCACGTCCGATCGGAAGCACACACCGTAGTTCGAGCGCTGCAAGTCCCTCACAGAGCGCGTGGAATCCGAGCGTTGCCTCGGCTACAGCCTGGCTTTCGGGGGCTGCATCGAGCATCCGGCCGACCCGATCATGCAAATTGCCAAGAGCCTCCCGGGCGCTTGGGACGAATCGCCGAGCCACCTCCGGCGATGCTCCCTGACGCTGAAATACGATGCGAAAGAGTCCCCGGTGCTCGAGCGCGAATCGCCGAAAGACGGTGATTGCCGCGCCGACAAGGTCTCCTGTCGGATCATCGGTCCGGGGCAACTCCGAGACACCCGCTCCGAGCATGCGGAAGGCACGGACGGCGAGGGCAACGATGAGCCCGTCCCTCGACCCGAAGAGGCTGTAAACGGCGCGTGTCGTGGTCCCCGCCTCCTCCGCGACACGCCGTAGCGACAACGCATCTGGACCATCCGCTTGAAGGATGCGTTCGGCCGCATCCAATAGTGCGCATGCCATTCGCTCGTCGTGCTCCCGCGGTCGGCCCATTTCTTGACAAGCTTACCGCAACACTGTTACGTTACAGCGTGACATAACCGCCCGAGAAGGCCGCGCACGCGATGAGGAGACCACCTGATGGCAGAAGCCGGGCGCAGCCGTGTTTTCGGCCCCGCGCAGCTTGCGGGTGATCTGACCGGTCGCGCTGACGGTCGATCGCCCTTGGTCCTCCTCCATGGACTGACGTTCGACCGGCGTATGTGGTGGCCGGCTCTCGCGGAGCTCGAGCGACGGGACCCAGGGCGCCAGGTCCGTCCTGACGCTCGACCTGCCAGGTCACGGCCACTCACCGGATCAACCCTCGTGCGGCCCCGAGGACGTGGCCAGAGCTGTCCAGTTGGCGGTCGAGGATGCGGCAGTGTGTCCGCCGGTCATCGTCGGTCACTCCATCGCCGGAGTGATCGCCTCCGTGTATGCAGCCTCATACCCAACGTGTGGGGTCGTCAACGTCGACCAGTCGCTCGATACGGCATTCCTGTGCATGCTCCAAGCAAACCGCCGCATGTTCACCGGGTCTGGCTTCTCGGCGATCTGGCCGAGTGTGCTCGCGAGCATGCACATGGAAGTCCTGCCCGAGAGCACGCGATACCTTCTGAGCACGACAACGCCGCGGCAGGAGGTGGTCCTCGCGTACTGGCGCCGGGCGCTTGATGGGCCGCTGGAAGCGATTGAGGCGATGATTGATCGGACGACAGCTACGTTGCGACGGACCCGGCTGCCGTACAGCGTGATCGCCGGCCACGAATACGAGCCCGCCTACGGGGCATGGCTGCACCGCAGACTGCCGCAGGCGACAGTGACCGTCTATCCAAATAGCGGTCACTTCTCGCATCTGGCGTATCCAGATCGTTTCGCCGAGTGCCTGGCGAGCACGGCCACGTGGACCCGACCGGCGACAGTGCCGATGGCGGTAGACCGGTAACCTCCAAGGTCCGATGACTGATCAACCGGGGACATCGCTGGCGAACGCATCCGAGCGCATCGCCAGCTATAACAGCGCGACGGCTGCAGCGTATCGAGACCTCTGGGCGTCATTGCTCGAGCCGGCCGGCCAAGCACTCCTCAGTGAGCTTCCCCTGGGGGAGGCGCAACGTGTCGTTGATGTTGGCACCGGCGTTGGGACTCTGCTCCCGCATCTACGGCGCGCTGCCCCGCGCGCTACCATCGTCGGCGGCGACCGATCAGTCGGCATGCTTACACTGGCACCAAAGGACTTCCTGCTCGCCGTCGTCGATGTGCTGAATATCCCGCTGACGACGGGCTCCTTCGACGTCGCCGTGCTCGCGTTCATGCTCTTCCATGTGCCAGATCCGGTCGCTGCTCTGCGCGAGGTCCGAAGGATTCTGGCGCCCACGGGAGTGGTGGGGCTCACCACGTGGGGAGCAGCTCCGAGGTTTCGGGCGGAGGAAGTCTGGAATGAAGAACTCGATGAGCGGGGAGCGTCAGCAGACCCAGTCGTATCTACGCGGGGTTTGATGGATACACCGGACAAGGTCGCCGGATTGCTCGATTCCGCTGGGTTTCGCACCGTCACACTCCGCGTTGAGCCGTGGCGCCAGCCGATGACGGTGGAACAGGTCGTGGCGTTGAGAACCAGCCTTGGAGTGCCGGGACGGCGCCTGGCATCGCTTGATCCCGAGGCCCGAGACGCGTGTGTGCGCCGCGCCCGGCATCGACTCCGGGAACTGGACACGGAAGCGCTCACCGACTACGACGATGTCATCTACGCAACGGCAACTCCCGCGCCCCAAAGCTGAGGCGCGCATAGGTGGGAGTGACTCGACATGCGCCGGCGGTTGCCTTGCGGCGACGCCTCAGTCCGGGGTTCACGGTACCGCGGCCAATGGGGGAGGAGGGCAAACGATTCGGCGTCAGTCGCGAGAGCACATTCGTTAGGTCGGCTATGGCGCTGTGCTATCCGTTTCGCAGCGGGCAGGTATTGACTTCCTCGAGTGACCGGCACGACTAGTCGCGTCCTCGAATGACAAGGGGCTCGCTCAGCCGACGCTGATCTCGCTCGACGCGCTCGAGGGGTCGTATTAACGATGGACGAGGTTTTCGAGATCGGTCCCGCCCCCGTGCCCCCAGTGCACGAGGTGGTGCCCGTCAATCCACAAATGTATGTGAGACGAGAGCGACATAGTGAGATCAGGTTGGCGCCGTCGCACGCTGCAGGAGCGTGTCTGTCTCGTTGAGGGCTGGGGCGTAGCCCATCGCAGTGAACAGGTCTCGAGCCTCACGCAACGGGCCGTCCGCTCCGGGCGTGCCGAGGGCGACCAGGCAGCGGCCCTTGCCGAGCAGCGCGTAGGCGAGCTCCGGTACGTCGCCAAACTGGCGCCACTGCGTGGCCGCGTCGGCGTAGGCGGTCACCGCCGTGGCGCGGTCGCCAGCGGCTTCCGCGAGGGCGGCGCGGCAGGCGGCCAGCGCGTGGTGTTGCAGCGGGGTATGCGCTTCGACGCCAGCAGTGAGCCCGGCGGCCAGCGTCAAGTCACCGAGCGCGAGCGCGCAGCGGACGAGTTCTGGCAGGAGTGCCGCGTAGTAAGGGTCGCCGCGTGCCCCGCTGGTCCGCTCCAGCTCGTCGAGCAACGCCTTTGCACGTTCGTTGTAGCCGGTCGCCAGCATGAGCTGGGCGGCCGCCGCGAAGGCCGGCGCCAGTAGCTGTGGCTCGCCGGACTCTCGGGCGGTCGCCATGAGTCGCTCTGCGGCGGCGGTCTGCGCTCCTTCGCCGCGCTTGACCTGGAGACGCAGTTGCACCGAGTGCAACTCAATCAAAATCCAAGCGCTTGCCGTCTTGACGTGCTCAGACACCGATTCGACGTCGGCGAGCGCACGTTCTGGGTGACCGTATGCAGCCAGTATGGTCACTCTCATCGCCGCGATCCCAAGCGCCATCCCAGCGATGCCGCGCCGCTCGCAGAACTCGATGCCTATGGCACAGACTTCGAGCGCAGCTGACGGGCCCTCGTATTGCCAGCTAGCCAACGCGAGGTTGTTGTGCAAGACGGCGGCGGCGCCGCCCAGTCCCTGCTCAACCGCGAGCGCAAGCGCGCGGCGCATGTCGCCCAGGCCCTGCGCATCCCCCAAATACGCCCGGGCGTAGCCGCGGACACCCAGAGCGCGGGCCGGTTCCGGGAGGCCTAGGTCGGTGGCCAGATCGAGCGCCCGCTCGGCCGCGGCGATCGCCTCAACGTACGCAGCATCAACTCCTTTTGAACCGGCGAGTGATGCGTATGCATTGACCAGCTCCGGGCCCGGCTCCTCAGCCTCGAGCAGCGTCACCGCCTCGGCAATGAGATCCCGCGAGCGCGGATCGCCGGCCATGCGGAGCATCCTCGACAGTGCGGTCAGCGTCCGCGCCACCCCCACCGTCGCACTCTTTTCGCGATGCAGAGCAAGCGCCTCCTCGAGCGCCGCCCTCGCCTCCGAGAGGCGCCCCTGCTGCTCGGCTGCCTCGGCCCATCGCTCCAGCAGCCCGGCGCGCTCGGAGTGGTCTGCACGGGTCAGCTCGAGCGCCCGAGCGAAGCTTGCCTCGGCGCTCGCGACGTCGATGGGCAAGGCCCGCTCTCCGGCCAGGGCGAGATAGCGGCGCGATGCCGCCTCCAGCTCCGGGATATCCTGCTCCTCGCCAGCGGAGCGAGCCAGTTCCAGCGCGCGGATGTAGTGATAGGCGAGCACGTCGCTGAGGTCGTCGACCCGGTCTCCGGCTTGGCGCTCGATCCAGGCAGCAGCCGCCCGATGCCGGGCGGCCCGGCTGGACCGCGGGATCTGGGCGTAGCAGACGTCGCGCACCAGGAGGTGCCAGAAGCCGTACTCCTGCTCCCCCTGCATCGAGCTGCTGCGTGCGGGCCGGACCAGCTCCTTGCGGGCCAGCTCGTGGAGCGCCAGCTCCACATCGCGCGCTTCGCGCTCTCCCATGGTGGCGAGCGCTCCGGCCCAAAACACCTTGCCGATCACCGCGGCGTCCTGGAGCAGGCTCTTGCGCTCCGCCGAGAGCGTGTCCAGGCGGGCTGCGATCAGGGCCTGCACCGAGTCGGGCAAGAGCACCTCCTCGAGCGGGCCAGCCAGCAGGTTGCGGTCGCCGAGCAGGCGCACGAACTCCTCCGCATACAGCGGGTTGCCACCGGCGCGGTCGAGCAAGGCTTGCTGGGTCGCCGCCGGCAGCACCGTCTGCTTCAGCAGCAGACCAATCAGCGTCGCGGTCTCGTCGTTAGAGAGCGGTGCAAGGTTCATCGTCTGTGCGTTGCGCAATCCAGCCGCCCAGGTCGGATGCTTCTCGTGGAGCTCCGGCCGAGCCGTGCAGAGCAGGAGCAGCGGCACGCCTTCGGACCAGTCAGCCAGATGCTCGAGAAAGGCGAGCATCGGCTCGTCTGCCCAATGCAGGTCGTCGACCATGAGCACCGTGGGGTTTTGCGCAGCCAGCCCTTCGAGAAAGCGTCGCCAGGCGGTGAAGGACTCCTCCTGCGCGGCCGGCTCGCCGCCCGCGCCCACCAGCGGGGCAAGCCGCGCCTTGAGCCACGCTCGGTCGGGTTCGTGCTCGGGGAGAGCCTGGTCGAGCTTGGTCAAGGCCCCCTCGGGGGAGTCCGACTCGAGGATGCCGCACTCCGCCTTGACGATCTCCCCCAGTGCCCAGAAGGCGATTCCCTCGCCGTAGGGGAGGCACCGGCCCTGGCGCCAGCGCACCAGACCCGGCCGTTGCTCGATGTGCTGCAACAGCTCGGTGCAGAGGCGCGTCTTGCCTACCCCCGGCTCTCCCACCACGGTCACCAGCTGGCAAGAACGCTGGGTCGCGGCCCGCTCGAAGGTGGCGATCAGCTGCGGGCGCTCGAATTCACGGCCCACCAGCGGGGTGGCGCTCGTCCTGATGACGTCGGCGCCGAAGCGCGCCCGAGCGGCAAGCGGCTGCCAGACTGGGAGCGCGTCAGTCTTCCCTTTGACCTGCACCGGCTCGAGGCGATCAAAGCTGAACACTCGCTCGGTCTGGCGGAAGGTCGGCTCCGACACCGCCACCCCGTTGACCGGCGCGATGCCCTGCAGGCGTGAGGCGGTGTTGACCACGTCGCCGGTCACGAAACCTTCGCCGCGCTCGGGGTGCGCGCCCAGGGCAACCACCGCCTCACCCGTGTTGATGCCCACCCTGACTTGCAGCAGCAACTTCTCGTCGGCGCGGTTCAGTTCCTCGATGGCTTCCAGGATGCGCAAGCCGGCGCGGACCGCGCGCTCGGCGTCATCCTCGTGCGCCACGGGCGCGCCGAAGACGGCCATCACCGCGTCGCCGACGAATTTCTCCACGGTGCCGCCGTGGCTCTCGATCACCTGCTGCAACTGGGCATGGTAGGGGCGGAGCCGGGCGCGCACGTCCTCGGGGTCGGCGTGCTCCGAGGCTGCGGTGAAGCCCACCAAGTCGCAGAAGAGCACCGAGACAACCTTGCGTTCCTCGCGGACCACGGCCGGGGTCGCCTCGCCGAGCGGCGTGGCGCAAAACGGGCAGAACGGGAAGTCGCCGGGGAGCTCCTTGCGGCAATCCGGGCATGTGGCCACACACCGAGTTTCGCCGAAAGACGGCGCTCTCGTGTGGCGGGTGGAATGCATGACAACGCGCGAAGCCAGGGGGTCGGCCGGCGGGAACCCGAAACACGAGGTCGTGCATCGGTGGGGAACCGCTGTTCGTCGACGTCACCCCCGAGGAGATACTGCCCGGACACCCGGGGCTTGAGTCCCTCAGCGGCTCCTGAGGGGTTGTATTCGCGAAGGACGAGGTTTTCGAGATCGGTTCCGCCCCCGTGGCCCCGGTGCACGAGGTTGGTGCCCGTCAATCCATGAATGTACGTTCAGCTGATCTGACGAACTGATCCAGCCAGCGAGTTCGCGCGGGCTGCGGAAGCTCGGGAGGATAGTTCCTCAGCTTCAGCAAGACAGTCGGACGACGGCCACGGAGACGAGGACGAAGCCATTCCCGCTTCGGCTGCACCGAACAGGATGCTCGGCCGGAATCCGCCGCGTACGGACCGTGGGCGATCAACTCGGCTCCTGTCGCTCTCGACTACCGTCCACGATTGCCCGGATGATGCCGACGGCAATGCCATGCTCCCAGGCCGCAAGCGCACCCCAGGCAGCACGACGGGCCAGCCCTTCGGCCTTGGCAGCACGCGCGATGAAGACGCCTGCTGCTGAGGACGCCCCCACCACCCACGTCGCGGCGAGGACACACGATGCCGTGCGATGAAGGTGACCGCCGCGGACCGCCGTGACGTCGGGGCTAGTCGTTGTTGCCCGGTTTCCACGGAGTCATCGCCGATCTTGAGCCATTGCCTGCACGCATAATCGGCGATGCGCATGGTTCAGGAACGGATTCGGGTCATGGTCGTCCACTTCCATCCCCTGGTGCGCGCAGGTCTCGCCGCTTGCCTTCGTGGCGCACCGGACATCGAGGTCGTCGGCGTCGCGTCCGACGGCGAAGAGGCTCTGGAGATGGCCGCCGAGCTGCATCCCGACGCGGTGATCATCGGTCGCACCCTGTACGGCGGCATCGGTGGCTTCGAGACCACCCGCCGACTTGTCGCGGCGGAGCCGAACACGCAGGTGCTGATCATCGCCGCCTCGATCGATCCTACGCATCGCGCCGAGGCCGCTTCGAGTGGAGCGAAGCGCTACCTGGACCTCGGAGCACCCCCGGCGGAAATTGTCGGAGCGCTGCGCGAGCTCGCTGAGCGGGGCCGCCGCCTCCCCATGGAACCTGGCTGAGCCTCACCCGGCAGCTCGGCAGCCCGATGCCATCAGCTGAAACCACGCATCGCAAGCCCGCAGCGCTTGCGGCCGGGTGCAACTCGTTGCCGGATTGCGACCTTTTCGACCAAGCGAAGCCTGACTCTGAATCCATCAGTTGGGACGCGCCGAATCTGAATTGATCTGGTGCAGGACTGATCAGGGGGCAGCGGTTGGT
>JBAUTG010000129.1:0-26711 GCA_049582105.1 Candidatus Dormiibacterota bacterium
CGCCCTCGTGCACCTCGCCCATCTTGTGGATGCGCCCCGTATAGAAGAGGACGCGCTCGGTCGTCGTGGTCTTGCCCGCGTCGATGTGGGCCATGATCCCGATGTTCCGGGTCTTCTCGAGGGGGAATGCGCGCGCCGCTACTGCCACAGCCATCTCAGTACCGGAAGTGCGAGAAGGCCTTGTTCGACTCGGCCATCTTGTGGGTGTCTTCCTTGCGCTTGATCGAAGCGCCGACGCCGTTGGCGGCATCCATCAGCTCGCCGGCGAGCTTCTCGGACATGCTCTTGCCGCCCCGCCCACGGGCATAGCGGATGATCCAACGCCGGGCGAGCGCCTGACGGCGGTCATGGCGGATCTCGACGGGGACCTGGTAGGTCGCGCCGCCGACCCGCTTGGGCTTGACCTCGAGGATCGGGGTGACGTTCCGGATCGCCTGGTCGAAGACGTCGAGCGGCTCCTTGCGCGACGACTTCCGGATCTTCTCGAAGGAGTCATAGACGATCTTCTCGGCGATGCTCTTCTTGCCCGCGAGCATGATGCAGTTCACGAATTTCGCCAGTCCCACGCTCCCGTAGATCGGGTCGGGCAGGATGACGCGTTTCTGGACGCGGGCACGGCGTGGCATGAGAGGTCCTAGCTCGCCTTTTTCTCGCGCTTTGCGCCGTATTTGCTGCGGCCCTGCTTGCGGTTCTTGGTGCCCGCGGCGTCGAGGGTGCCGCGAATCACGTGATAGCGAACACCAGGCAGGTCACGGACACGGCCGCCGCGGATGAGCACGACCGAGTGCTCCTGCAGGTTGTGCCCGATGCCGGGGATGTACGCGGTCACCTCGACCTTGGTGGTCAGACGCACACGGGCCACTTTCCGGAGCGCCGAGTTGGGCTTTTTGGGCGTGGTCGTGTACACACGGACGCAGACCCCGCGCCGCTGGGGACACCCCCGAAGCGCTCTGGCCTTCGTCTTGTGCGTCGGCTTGGTTCGGCCCTTGCGGACCAACTGCTGAAAGGTAGGCACGACCCGTCCGTTTATGAGAATTGCGCGAAGCCACGAATCAGCGCGCGCGAATACGAGGAACGCTCGTGGAGCGAAGCGACAGCCTACCAGAGGTTGAGTTCACACGTCAAACCGGAATTGGCTCGCTCAATTCCGGTGTCCGGCGTGCGGCGATCGCCCTCTGCTCAGGCGCGCGCGACGCGCAGGCGGATCGACGTGCCGTGGCCGGGCATGGAGTCGATGGTCAGGCTCGCCCCGGCCTCCGCGACCCGCTCCTGGAGCAGTGACAGGCCCATGTGGCCGGCCTGCTGGCGTCCAGTCAGCTGGTCGGGGCTGAATCCGTCGCCGTCGTCGATGATCTCCAGGTTCATCCCGCCCGGCATCTGCAGCAGCCGGACCAGCAGACGGGTGGCGTGCGCATGCTTCACCACGTTGCGAATGCCCTCCTGGGCGGTGCGGTAGATCAGTGCGGTGTCCCGCATCGGGAGGGTCTTGGCTGCGGGATCGACCTCCACGACCACCTCGATGCCGTTCTCGCGGGCGACTGCGGCGAGCCGTTCGATCGCTGCCCCGAGCCCGCCACGGTCGAGATCGGGCGGTGCGATCTCCATGATCATCGTGCGCAGCTCCCGGATCGCCGTCCGCGACTCCTCCGACGCCGTCTGCATCACGCTCACGAGCTCCTCGTGCGACGGGTGCTCCCGCGACGGGTTCGCAAGCCGCATCGCCGCGGAACCGAGGGTGAGGCTCACCGCAGTCAGGTTCTGGACCGGTCCGTCGTGCAGGTCGCCGGCGATCCGCCACCGCTCGGTCTCCGAGCTGTCGATCGCCCGCTGCAGCAGCACCGCGCGCTCGAGGCTGCTTCGCTGGAGGCGCCGCGCCAGGCGCCAGCTCAGCGGAACCTGGACTATGAAGAGGAGTGCCAGCCCCGCGACGAGGGACGGGAAGATCCCGTTCCAGACGCGCGTCTGGTCCGCCTGGAGTGCCGTCTTCAGCTGGTAGGTCTCGAAGAGGAGCTTCGTCCCATTCGTGGCGGTGATCGGCAGGTAGACCTCGACGAGACTGCCGAACGAGCGCTCGAAGCGATTCTCCGGCCTCGTGAGATCGCTGACCTCCGAGCGGGTCTCCCCGGCATCGAGGGCCTCGCGCTCGTCGACTCCGAGGGCGAACGTCTCGCCGATGAGTGCGTGCTCGTCGGAATACACGACCGTCCCGGCGGCGGTCCAGATCTTCACGCGAACGACGCGCCCGCCGATCACCCCTCCGTGGACGACCGCATCAAGCACCTGGATCGAGGCCGGTGCCCCGGCGAGGAGCGACGGTGTGAGCATCGGCTGGACGATCCCATGCGCGTCAATCTGGGTAACGGTCTCCGCGTCGTTGATCGCTTCGGCGGTGGCCGCACCGTTGACCTGCCAGAAGCTCAGGCCGCCGATCACCCCGGCGGCGAGCATGCAGCCGAACACGAAGAGCAGGACCTCGCGGCTGACCGAGATGGCCCGGGCCGTGGCGGGTCGGGTGGCCTCACGCTTGCGAAAGGGCAGCGAGGGCCTGGGCAGCCTTCCGGCCACGGAACCGAGCACTGCGTCAGTGTGGCCATTCGCCGACTCTCCGCCGGTCGCGGCACGGCAACAACCGGGCGACCCTGCTACGATTTCGGCCTTCCAGCAGACGACATGCCGTCGTCCGTTCGCCGAAGACCGCAGGCGCGGAGCACGCTCCGCTCAATCTCCTGCGCAGGTGGGCAAGGCTGCCGGACCGTGCCCTCGGGCGCGGCCCAGCGCCGTCCTCCCGCCGTCGGCGGCGGCACGGCACCCGACGGAGGCAGCCGATGGCGTGCAGCACCGACAAGGCTCAGGTGACCCGAGCAGGCGCGCGCAAGGTCGCATCGGTCACGCACCTGACCGAGTTGCTCTCGAAGGCGACCTCGGCAGTGGTCACCGACTACCGAGGGCTCACCGTTCGACAGCTCGAAGACCTCCGCGGCAAGCTCCGCAACGAGGGCATCGACTACATCGTGGTGAAGAACACCCTCGCCCGCCGCGCCGCCGTCAGCTCCGGGTCGGCGGACTTCGCGACGGTGCTGACCGGGCCGGTCGGCCTGGCGATCGGGTACGGCGACCTCTCGGCGCCGGCACGCATTCTGTTCGAGCACTTCCGCTCCACCCGAACCCTCCCGCTCGTCGCCGGGCTTGCCGAAGGACAGGTCCTCGACGCCGACGAGGTTCGCACCCTGGCCGAGCTGCCGTCCCGCGACGTGCTCCTCAGCCGCCTGGCCGCAGCGCTGCTCGGACCGCTCTCGGCGCTCGCGGCGGCTCTCGACTCGCCTCAATCCACGCTCGCGGCGACCCTCGAGGCCTACCGCGACAAGCTCGCCGCCTAGCCGGCACCGGCCCTCACCCAGTTATCTAAGGAGAAGCAATGGCAACCAAGACCCTGACCCCCGAGGAGTTCGTCGACGCGCTGCAGACCTGGACGGTCCTCGACGTCGTCAACGCCGTGAAGCTCATGGAGGAGAAGCTCGGCATCAAAGCCGCGGCCCCGGTCGCCGCAGCAGCCGCACCGTCCGCAGCCGCCGAGGCCGTCGCCGAGGAGCAGACCGACTTCTCGGTCATCCTGCTCGGGCCCGGCGATGCCAAGATCAATGTGATCAAGGCCGTTCGCGAGATCACCGGACTCGGCCTCAAGGAGGCGAAGGACCTGGTCGACGCCGCCCCGAAGGCAATCCGCGAGGCGATTCCGCGGGCCGAGGCGGAGAGCCACAAGGCAAAGCTCGAGGAGGCCGGCGCCAGCGTCGAGATCAAGTAGGCGAGGCTGTCTCTGCAGGTGCCCGGGATTGCCGGGCGCCTGCGGGACGCGCCCGGTTTGAGGGCGCGACTGGGGTGGTAAATACCACCGGCAACATGTTCTTTGGATCTCTCGGCAACCCCTGGCGCGCGAGCGCGCCAATCAGGCCGAACGGACTCTGAAGGCTCTCCAGCGCAGGTTTTTGCTACGATACGGGATTGTGCCCGTCGCCGCGCATGCCCGCGCGCATTCCTTCTCGGGGGAACTCTAGCATATGGTGCTTTCTCTTTCCACTACTGGCGCCCGCAAGTCGTACGGCCAGATTGCAGACAAGCTTGAGGTCGGAAACCTTATCCAGACCCAGCTTGACTCGTTCGAGTGGTTCAAGAAAGAGGGACTGAAGGAGCTCTTCAGCGAGCTCAACCCGATCACTGATTACACCGGCAAGAACTACGAGCTGCGCTTTCTCGATTACGAGTTCGGCGATCCCAAGTACGACGAGGAGGACTGCCGGCAGCGCGACATGACCTTCTCCGCGCCGCTGCGCGTCAACACCCGGCTGCACATCAAGACCGGCGAGAACGCCGGAGAGATCAAGGAAGCCGAGGTCTTCATGGGCGACTTCGCGATGATGACCGGCGCCGGCACGTTCGTCGTGAACGGCACCGAGCGCGTGGTTGTGTCGCAGCTCGTGCGCTCACCGGGCGTGTACTTCACGAGCAGTGAGGACCGGACGACCGGGCGCCTCCTCTTCGCGGCCAAGCTCATCCCCAACCGGGGCGCCTGGCTCGAGGTCGAGACGTCGAGCAAGGACATCCTGACCGTCAAGATCGATCGCAAGCGCAAGGTGCCGGTCACGACCCTCGTCCGCGCGATCGGGTACGCCAGCAACGACGACATCCGCGCCTTCTTCGCGGATGTCGACGACGACCCCGAGCACCAGTACATCAACGCGACGCTCGAGAAGGACAGCAGCACAAGCGTCGAGGAGGCGCTCGTCGAGCTGTACCGCAAGATCCGCCCGGGCGATCCGCCAACGGTCGACAACGCGCGCACGCTGCTGAACTCGTTGTTCTTCAACGCCCGCCGCTTCGATCTCTCCAAGGTGGGACGGTTCAAGCTCGACAAGAACCTCGGCATCAGCGAGGAAGAGGCACGCGAGCGCGCCTGGGACAAGGATCGCCGCGTCCTCGACAACCAGGACTTCGTGTCGATCATCCGCAAGGTCATCCAGCTCAACAACGGCCATGGTGAGGCGGACGACATCGACCATCTCGGCAACCGTCGCGTGCGCGCCGTGGGCGAGCTGCTGCAGAACCAGTTCCGCATGGGCCTGATCCGCATGGAGCGGATCATCAAGGAGCGCATGACCATCAGCGACTCGGGGACGATCACGTCCGCGAGCCTGATCAACGCCCGTCCGGTGGTCGCGGCGATCAAGGAGTTCTTCGGGTCCAGCCAGCTCTCGCAGTTCATGGACCAGACCAACCCGCTCGCGGAGCTGACTCACAAGCGTCGCCTCTCGGCGCTCGGTCCAGGCGGATTGTCGCGTGAGCGCGCCGGGTTCGACGTGCGCGACGTGCATCAGAGCCACTACGGCCGCATCTGCCCGATCGAGACCCCTGAGGGTCCGAACATCGGGCTCATCGGTTCGCTGGCGACGTTCGCACGCGTGAACGAGTTCGGTTTCATCGAGACCCCGTTCCGTCGCGTCATCAAGGAGGCCGACGGCACGCCCTGGGTCAGCGACGAGATCGTGTTCCTGTCCGCCGATGAGGAGGACAAGTACACCGTCGCGCAGGCGAACGCGCCGGTCGACGACAAGGGTCACTTCGCGGTGCAACACGTCGCGTGCCGCACGCGTCACACCTTCAAGGACCTGCCGATCGGCGACGTCGACTTCATGGACGTCTCACCGAAGCAGATCGTCAGCGTGGCGACCGCCCTCATCCCGTTCCTCGAGCATGACGACGCGAACCGCGCGCTCATGGGCTCGAACATGCAGAAGCAGGCCGTGCCGTTGCTCGTCGCCGAGTCGCCGATCGTCGGCACCGGCATGGAGGGACACGCCGCACGCAACTCCGGCGAGATGGTGCTGGCGCGCAAGGCGGGCACGGTGGTCGGCGTCGCCTGGCCGGAGCCGGCGGACAACGATCGCTCGGTCGAGAAGATTCTCAGCGGGCAGGACAGCGGCATCGGCATCCTGGTGCGCCCCGACGACGGCGGGCCGGACCAGTGGTACGGCGTCCACAAATTCGTGCGCAGCAACCAGGGCACGTGCCTGTCGCAGCGCATGACGGTGTTCAGCGGCGCGCGCGTCAACGCCGGCGACGTCCTCGCCGACGGTCCGTCGACCGACGACGGTGAGCTCGCGCTCGGCCGCAACATGCTGGTGGCGTTCATGCCCTGGGAGGGCTACAACTTTGAGGACGCGATCCTCATCAGCGAGTCGGTCGTCCGTGAGGACAAGTTCACCTCGATCCACATCGAGGAGTTCGAGATCGAGGCACGCGACACCAAGCTCGGTGCGGAGGAGATCACCCGCGACCTCCCCAACATCAACGAGGAGTCGCTGAAGAACCTGAACGAGCGCGGCATCATCTACGTCGGCGCCGAGGTGAGTCCGGGCGACATCCTGGTCGGCAAGATCACGCCCAAGGGCGAGTCGGAGCTGTCTGCGGAAGAGCGCCTGCTGCGCGCCATCTTCGGTGAGAAGGCGCGTGAGGTTCGTGACTCATCGCTGCGTGTCCCCCACGGGGAGCGCGGCATCGTCGTCGACGTCAAGGTGTTCAGCCGCGAGAGCAACCACGAGCTGCCGCCCGGCGTCAACGAGCTGGTCCGCGTCTACGTCGCCCAGAAGCGAAAGATCGCGCAGGGCGACAAGATGGCCGGACGTCACGGCAACAAGGGCGTCGTGGCTCGAATCATGCCGATCGAGGACATGCCGTACCTGCCGGACGGCACCCCCGTCGAGATCGTGCTCAACCCGCTCGGTGTCCCGAGCCGGATGAACCTCGGCCAGGTGCTCGAAACCCACCTCGGATATGCCGCCCACGCGCTGGGCCTCAAGGTCGCGTCGCCGGTCTTCGACGGCGCGTCGGAGGAGCTCATCGAAAGCGAGCTGGCCCGAGCTGGACTGCCGAGCACGGGCAAGGAGCGTCTGCGCGACGGACGCACCGGCGAGTTCTTCGACCGCGAGGTCACGGTCGGCTACATCTACATGCTCAAGCTGCATCACCTCGTCGAGGACAAGATCCATGCGCGCAGCACGGGTCCCTACTCGCTCGTCACCCAGCAGCCGCTCGGTGGCAAGGCGCAGTTCGGCGGACAGCGTTTCGGCGAGATGGAGGTGTGGGCACTCGAGGCCTACGGCGCGAGCCACATCCTGCAGGAGATCCTCACTGTCAAGAGCGACGACATCGTCGGGCGCGTCAAGGCGTACGAGGCGATCGTCAAGGGCGAGAACACCCTCGAGGCCGGCATCCCGGAGTCGTTCCGGGTGCTTGTCAAGGAGCTCGAAGGCCTCGCGCTCGGCGTGGAGATCCAGTCCGACGACGAGCATCAGATCCTCCTCGGTGAGGAGGACATCCCCGACATTCCACTCGATCTCGGGATCCACCTCGAGCGCGACGAGCGCGACGACGTGGACGACATTCGATAGCATCAATCGGTAGTTAGGAATCACATGCTGAAACTCGAGAACTTCGATGCGCTGAGACTGTCGATCGCCAGTCCGGAGATGATCCTGTCCTGGTCCCACGGTGAGGTCACCAAGCCGGAGACCATCAACTACAGGACGCTGAAGCCGGAACGCGACGGCCTGTTCTGCGAGAAGATCTTTGGTCCCACCAAGGACTGGGAGTGCCACTGCGGCAAGTACAAGCGTTACCGGTACAAGGGAATCATCTGCGACAAGTGCGGCGTCGAGGTGACGCGCGCGAAGGTGCGCCGCGAGCGCATGGGTCATATCAAGCTCGCGTCGCCGGTGTCGCATGTCTGGTACTTCAAGGGCATCCCCTCGCGCATGGGGCTGCTGCTCGACATGAGCCCGCGCAACCTCGAGAAGGTGCTGTACTTCGCCAACTACATCGTCACGTCGATCGATGAGAAGGCGCGCACCGAGCTGCTCGCGAAGCTCGACCCGAACACCGACGAGCGCGTGATCGCGCTCAAGGAGCGCATGAGCACCGGCGCCGCCGATGAGCGGCCCGAGCTCGAGGCGCGGATCGCAGAGCGCGAGCAGGAGCTCGCGGCGCAGAAGATGCGCCTCGAGGAGGAGCGCGAGCGACGCCTCACCGCGCTGCGCGAGTCCGCCGCGGACCTCGACGAGCGCATCCAGGAGGCCAAGGGCCGCAAGGCTCCCGCCAACTTCACGCTCAACGACTCGGTGATCACCGAGGTGGTCGCCAAGAAGGGCACGCTGCTCGAGGAAGACCTCGCGATCGAGGTGCAGAACCGGGCGGAGGCGCGCGCCGAGGAGCTCAACGCGAGCATCTCGCAGCGCATCCAGGAAGCCGAGGACGCGGCCGGGGCGGAGATCGCCGGATTCCGTGCAGAGCTGCAGGGCTCGCGCGCCGAGCGCGAGATCAGTGCCCAGGAGGAGCTCGATGCCCTCAAGGCGGACGTGCAGAAGCAGCGCGAGAAGCTCGAGTCGCTCGCCGTCCGCGACCTGCTCACCGATACCGACTACCGCGAATACGTCGAAAAGTTCGGCAAGGTGTTCAAGGCCGGCATCGGCGCGGCTTCGATCCGTGAGCTGCTCCAGCAGATCAACCTCGCCGACGAGGGCCTGCGTCTCCGCGACGAGTCCAAGTCGACGAGCGGGCAGCGCCGTCAGAAGGCAATCAAGCGCCTGCGCGTCGTCGAGGCATTCCGCAAGTCGTCGACCTCACCCGCATGGATGATCCTCGACGTCCTGCCGGTTATCCCGCCGGAGCTGCGTCCGATGGTGCAGCTCGACGGTGGCCGCTTCGCAACGAGCGACCTCAACGACCTCTACCGGCGCGTGATCAACCGCAACAACCGGCTGAAGCGGCTCCTCGAGCTCGGTGCGCCGGAGATCATCGTTCGCAACGAGAAGCGGATGCTGCAGGAGGCGGTCGACGCGCTCATCGACAACGGCCGCCGCGGCCGCGCGATCACGGGCACCGGCAACCGCAAGCTGAAGTCACTCTCCGACATGCTCAAGGGCAAGCAGGGCCGGTTCCGTCAGAACCTGCTCGGCAAGCGCGTCGACTACAGCGGACGGTCGGTCATCGTGGTCGGACCCGAGCTCAAGCTGCACGAGTGCGGACTGCCCAAGAAGATGGCGCTCGAGCTCTTCAAGCCGTTCGTCATGCGAGAGCTCGTCTCCCAGAACAGCACGCAGAACATCAAGAGTGCCAAGCGTATGGTCGAGCGTGTTCGTCCCGAGGTGTGGGATGTTCTCGACGGCGTGATCAAGGAGCACCCCGTGCTCCTGAACCGCGCCCCGACCCTCCATCGACTCGGTATCCAGGCGTTCATGCCGGTGCTCGTCGAGGGCCAGGCGATCCAGATCCATCCGCTGGTCTGCAAGGCGTTCAACGCGGACTTCGACGGTGACCAGATGGCGGTGCACGTGCCGCTGTTCAGCGGCGCCGTCGCCGAGGCGAAGAACCTGATGATGTCGTCGAACAACATCCTCAGCGCTTCGAACGGCAGCCCGGTGGTCGCACCGCACCAGGACATCGTCCTCGGCGCGTACTACCTGACCCAGCGCGGCGCGGACGACGACAGGCCGGAGACCGACCTGCACATCTTCTCGTCAGCCGGCGAGGCACTCCTCGCCTTCGAGCACCACGTCGTCAACCTGCACGAGCGGGTACGCGTGCGGCTCCCCGCGCGCAACGTGCACTCGCATCGCAAGTCCGAGGAGGACCCGACCGGGACCGAGATCATCACCACGACCATCGGCAGGATCATCTTCAACGAGGTGCTGCCGCTCGGTGATGCGGGAGCCGACAACGACCTTCCGTCGATGGCATTCCGCAACGAGTTCCTCGACCTGGGCAAGCTGTCCCACCTGGTCAAGGAGTGCTACGACCTGCACGGAGCCGAGACCACGGCGCTGCTCGTCAACAGCATCAAGCGGCTCGGTTTCCACTACGCGACCATCGCCGGCGTCACGGTCGCGGCCATGGACATCAAGACTCCGCCGGCGAAGGCGGGCATCATCTCGAAGGCCGAGGACGACGTCGAACAGGTCGACCTGCAGTTCCGTCGCGGACTCATCACCGACGACGAGCGCTACCTCAAGACCGTCGACATCTGGACGAACGCGACCGACAAGGTGACCGAGGTCACCATGAGCTCGTTCGACCGTTTCCACTCGGTCCTGATGATGTCCCAGTCGGGAGCGCGAGGCAGCAAGCAGCAGATCCGGCAGCTCGCCGGCATGCGCGGATTGATGGCCGACCCGACGGGCCGGATCATCGACCTGCCGATCAAGGCCAACTTCTCCGAGGGCCTCACCGTCCTCGAGTACTTCATCTCCACCCACGGTGCCCGCAAGGGCCTTGCGGACACCGCGCTCCGCACCGCCGACTCGGGATACCTCACCCGTCGCCTCGTCGACGTCGCCCAGGACGTCATCGTCCGGATCGAGGATTGCGAAACGACCGCGGGCATCTGGATCGAGCTCGCCGACGATGAGCTCAAGGATCGGGTCATCGATCGGTACCAGGGCCGGATCGCGGCCCAGGACATCGTCATCGGTGATGCGACGGTCAAGCGCGCAGGTGAGGACATCGATGACGAGACCGCTCGTCACATCCTCCGCGAGCGCGAGTCCGTCGGACGCGTGAAGGTGCGCAGCATCATGACCTGCAAGGCTCGCGAGGGCGTCTGCAGGATGTGCTACGGCCGCAACCTCGCAACTGGGCGTCTGGTGGAGATCGGTGAGGCGGTGGGCGTCATCGCGGCGCAGTCCATCGGCGAGCCGGGGACGCAGCTCACCATGCGGACGTTCCACACGGGTGGTGTGGCCACGGGCGGCTCGGACATCACCCAGGGCCTGCCGCGCGTCGAGGAGCTGTTCGAGGCCCGTGTCCCGAAGGGCAAGGCGCTTATCAGCGAGATCGACGGGGTGGTCGAGGTGATCCGCGGCGAGAACCGTTCGCAGAAGGTGAAGGTCACGTCACGCGACGTGTTCGACACCACGTACCCCGTGCCCTCCAAACACGCGGTGACCGTTGCGGACGGCGCGCTGGTCACCGAGGGGACCGAGCTCATCCGCGGCATCGACGAGCACGGCAACGAGGTTGCCATCCGCGCCCGCTACGCGGGCCACGTCAAGGTCGAAGGCAAGCAACTCATCGTGCGCAGCACCGACGACGATTCGCGCGAGTACCCGATCCCGGTCTCGGCACAGATCAGGGTTCGCGACGGCGACCACGTGAGTGCCGGTGACAAGATCAGTGAGGGCTCGATCAGCCCGCAGGAGCTGCTGCTCGTGCGCGGACGCGACGACGTGCAGAACTACCTGGTGCGCGAGGTCCAGCGGGTCTACCGGACCCAGGGCGTCGACATCAACGACAAGCACATCGAGGTCATCGTCCGGCAGATGATGCGGAAGGTCCGTATCGACAACGCCGGCGACACCGACCTGCTCCCCGGCGAGATCGTCTCGCAGCTGGAGTGGGAGGAATCGAACGCCAAGGCGCTCAGTGAGGGCGGCGAGCCCGCCATCGCGCAGACGGTGCTGCTCGGCCTCATCAAGGCCGCGCTCAACACCGCGTCGTGGCTGTCCGCAGCGTCGTTCCAGGAGACCACGCGAGTGCTCACCGAAGCGGCGATCTCGGGCAAGATCGACCGGCTGCGCGGCCTCAAGGAGAACGTCATCATCGGCAAGCTCATCCCCGCCGGGACGGGCCTCGACTACTACCAGAAGCTTCGTGACGAGGCGCTTCGCCTCTACGAGGAAGAGGCGGCAGCCGCCGGCGGTGGCGACCCGGACTATGTCGGGCTCGGCGTCGACGCCGACCCGGCGATGGCACTCGAGCCGGAGCCCCAACCAGAACCCATCGCGTAAGCGAGCACACGGAACGCAGACAGCGCTCACGATCCGGTGACGGCGTCATGGCTGTTACCGGATCGTGAACTGTTGCGTCGCAACGCCGGGCTAGGCTGTGCCCGATGCTCCTTCTCCTCGCAGCCGCCGCGCACGCCTCGAAATCCTCAGGCTCGATCCCGGGCGACGTCTACCTCGCCGCGACCGGCGCGCTGGTCTGCTGGGTTGTCGTCTACCTCGTCTACAAGGTGGTCATGACCGGACGCAGGGACTTCGGGATGCCGGTGAAGCGCCGGCTTCTCTGCAAGGGTCTTCGCGTCGATCACGACCAGTTCGCTGAAGTCCCCATCTGGTGGACCGATCTGCAGGTCCAGCGAGCCGTCAAGGCACACTGGCGGCAGACGCTGCGGCTCCCGTTCGGTGCGGCCCCGGAGGCGAGGCCGCAGTCGTAGCGTTCCCGCATAGTCATGTGACGGGCTTGGCTCCGTGGCGAGACCGGGTCGATGGTCCGGGTTCCGTTGACCCGGAATTGAGCGTCGGTCAGCCGGCGAGCGGGCTGAGCGCCGTGAGCGCTCCCAGGTTCCCCGAGACGAGCGCATCGGCGAGGTCCGCCACACCCTTGCCGTTCGGCCGCGTGAGGACGACATCCGCCCGGGCCTTCAGCAGATCGACCGCATTCGCGACCGCCACCGAGACCCCCGCGACCGCGAACAGCGCGACGTCGTTCTCGCCGTCACCGACGGCGACCGTCGCACCCGGGAGCTCGCCGATCGCGCGGAGCGCCACCTCGAGCCCGGTGCGCTTGCTGATCCCCGGGGGCAGCACCATCGTCGAGTTGCGGTTCCGGACCACCTGACGATCGATCCCCAGCTTCGTGATCGCGGCGAGCAGCTTCGGCAGCTGGCTGACGTCGGTCGAGCAGAGCACCCGTCCGACGATCAGGGGGTCCACGCCTACGTGGCGCAACTCCTCGACGAGCGCTCGCGGCAGGCGGGGCGCGAGCAACGTCTCCTCTCCCCCGGAGGACTCGATCACCACGGCACCGTTCTCAATGATCAGCGCCGCGAACAGGTTTCCCGGGTCGAAGACCCCGTAGAGCTCCTCGCGCGTCCTGCCGGTGACCAGGATCAGGCGAATCCCCGAACGCGAGATCCGCTCCAGGGATTCCACCACTGCCGGAGAGACGACGCCTTCGGTGGCGAGGGTTCCGTCGTAGTCGCAAGCCAGCACGCGGTGACGCATCGGCTCCATTTTCCCGGGCTCGTACCGAATCGGGCTCCCGAGCTGCGCGGACGCCGGCTTCAAGGGTCGCGCTGCAGTGAGCTTCAAAGGTCGAACGTCGCCCGGACCTCGGTTCCCTTGCCGATCTGGGACCTGATCTCGAGCTTCCCCTTGTCCCCGTCGGCCCGCTCGCGCATGGTGAGCAGCCCGAAGTGACGGGTGCGATCGACGCTCGCCTCGGTCGCCTCGACGTCCATACCGACCCCGTCATCGCGGATCACCGCACTGATCTGAGTCGGGAGGAAGGTCACCACGACCTCTACATTGCTCGCTTTTGCGTGTTTGCGCGCGTTGTTGAGGGACTCCTGGATGATCCGGAAGAGGGTCTGTTCCAGCCCGCCTCCGATGCGGATCTCCTCGCCCACAACGCGGAGGTGGGCGTTGACCTTGTTCTGCTCGCCGAACTCGGCGACGAACTTCCGCAGGGTCGGCACCAGGCCGAGGTCGTCGAGCGTCATGGGCCGGAGATCGAAGATGAGCCTGCGAGTGTCGTCGAGGACCGCACGAACCCCGTTCTTGAAGTCAGCAAGCTCGCTCACGACCATCTGCGGGTCCCTGGCGATGAGCCGCTCGATGATCTCGGCCTGCAGCACGAGGTTCGCCATCGACTGCGCCGGCCCGTCGTGCATGTCACGAGCGATGCGCATGCGCTCCTCTTCGATGATCTGGAACACCTGGCGCGACGCGTCGCGCAGGCGGGCAGTCCCGTTCGACGGCCCGGCGCTCGACGCGCTGAGATCGTCGAGGCTCCGGTAGACCGCGCGGAGCACCTCCTGCTCGGCACGGATGCTCGTGAGTCGCGTCCCCAGCTCCACCTGGCGTTCCTCGGTGGCCGCGAGGTCGGCGCGCACCTTTGCGAGGGTCCGGAATGCGCCGTCGATCTCGTCGACGTCGCCGGCCGGGAGCACGCTCAGCAGCGCTCCCCAGCGAGCCTCTGCAGCGCTCTGCTCGGTGCGAAGCTCCTGCAGGCGCGTCGCGACACCCGCCAGGTCGTCATCGAGCGCACTCGCCGCGGAGTCGAGCTCTTCGATGCGCTTGGTCACCAGGAATCGAACGCCGGACAGGGCCGACGGGTTCATGGTGGGGACAGCTTCGATCTCGCTCAACAGCTTCATCATGTCACCGCAGAGTCGCACCCCGCCGTTAGTTCACAAATGGCTGTGACAGGCCTGTTGCACGGCGAGCCGCCCGTTGCGGCCAGCGTATAACCAGATCGAAGTTGAATCGCCCCACCAGGAATCAAACTTGCACATGACGCACGGCGAACCCCCTCGGATTCTCATCGCGGAGGATGACGACTCGTTGCGACGACTCCTCGAGCTGCGCCTCGCCGCAGACGGGTTCGACGTCCGCTGTGCCGAGGACGGCATGGAGGCACTCGAGATCGTGATCAAGGGCTGGCTTCCCGACGCGGTCGTCTGCGACGTGATGATGCCTCGGTTGAGCGGACTCTCGGTGTGTCGCGAGCTGCGCGCGCAGGCGAAGACTGCGGAGTGTCCGATCATCCTGCTCACGGCGCGGTGCTTCGACGAAGACATTCAAGCGGTCATGGGTCTCGGCGGGATCACATACATGGGCAAGCCCTTCGAGTTTGCGCATCTGCTCAAGATGCTCTGGTCGTCGGTCGGGCTCGAACAACCGGGCACCGCGAATGCGGCCCGCGTGATCTCGGGAGCATCACAGAGCTGACAGCAGGCGGCGGGCACATCGTATGAGCAGCGTGGCGGCGGCGGTCGACGAGCGACCAAGGGGATTTCGCGAGCGCCTGGATTCCATCACCGCACCGAGCGGACTCTTCCTCGCGGCGGTGCTGATCATCGTCGCCCTGCCGGTGACGAGAACCATCCAGGACCCGGATTTCTGGTGGCATCTTCGCGCCGGCCAGTTGATCATTCAACACGGCGGACTGCTCGGCAACGACCCGTTCACGTACACAGCCGAAAGCCATTTCTGGACGATGCACGAGTGGTTGAACGAGGTGCTGTTCGCCATCGAGTACGCAGTCGGTGGACTCGGTTTGATCGTGCTGATTCTGTCCGCGGTCACCTGGCTCGGTGTCATCGCGGTGATGCAGAAGGCACGCTTGCGGAACCCCGGACGCGGCGTGCTCGGCTTTGGCATATTGATCGCAGTGGTCGCGGGGTACCCGATCTGGGGACCACGCGTCCAGATGTTCACCTTCGCCTTCGTCGCGTTGACGCTCTGGCTCGTCGAGCGACACCTTGTCCGCGGTGGAAAGGCCATATGGGTGCTCGTCCCGCTGTTCGTGATCTGGAGCAACGTGCACGGCGAATACGTCGTCGGACTTGCGTTCATGGCGCTGATCCTCGTCGCCGAGCTGGTGGGTGGATGGCTGCACATGCCGGACCAGGCGCCGCGCGAGCGCCTCCGTCCAATCCTCTACGTCCTGATCGCCTGCACGCTCGTGAGCATGATCAACCTCAACGGCCCGTCGATCCTGTTCTACGCGATCGGCACGCAGGCGTCGGAGGCGCAGCAGTCGTTGATCGAGGAATGGTTCTCGCCGAGCTTCCACGACTGGGAGGTGCTCGTGTACGGGGCGATGCTCCTCGTGCTCGCGATGCTGGTCGTCTCCAACCGGCACATCCGCGCGCGCGATGTCGCACTCGTGCTCGCCACCACTGCACTTTCACTGCAGTCCGCGCGCCACATCGCGCTGTTCGTCGCGGCCTCGACTCCGGTGTTCATCGACCAGCTCGCGATGGCCATGCCGCGCATCCGGGCATGGGTGCGCCGCGCGCGACGCCGGCCCGAACGCGCACGGGTCCGCGCTCAGCCGCCGCTGTTCTTCCGAGCGGTGGCGTCGGGAATCGTGCTCGTTCTGCTCGGTGGCGTCGCGCTTGCGTGGCTGATCCCGAAGATGCAGGTGCAGGCGTATTCACTCGTCTACGCGCGCGAGTTCCCGGTGTGTGCCGCGCAGTGGCTCAAGGGCGCGCCGGAGCCGCTCAGAATCTTCAACCAGTACGGTGAGGGCGGCTACCTCTCGTACGAGCTGTCGTCGCGTGGTGACAAGGTCTACATCTTCGGTGACGCCGCGCTGATGGGCGACGCGCTCCTCCTCCAGTACGCACAGGTGGAGACGGCCGAGCCACCGTGGGACTCGATCATTCACAACGCGGGAACCGACATCGTGCTCTACGACGTCAACACGCCGCTCGCCGACGTTCTGGAGCACAGCGCCGACTGGGTGAAGGTCTACCAGGACAAGCTCAGCGTCGCGTTCGTCCCGACAGACAAGCTCGCGTCCCTGCACCTGCCCCCGCAGCCGGCCTCGTACCCGCCGAACAGCGTCTGCGGCCAGCTCGCACACCCGTCCACAGGTGGAGCGCCGAACCAGTGACGCCAACCGAACTCGTTGTGATCGCCGGCGCCGAGCACGAGCGCCGTGCCACGCAGGCCCGCCGCCTCGCATGGATCGGCGCCGCGGCGATCGTCGTGCTGGTGCTCGCCGTGCAGCCGTTCCGCAACACCGACGTGTGGTGGAACCTTGCGCTCGGACGGCTCATCGCCACGACCGGCATCCCGGCACATGAGCCCTTCAGCTTCCTCCCGGCCGCGCACGCTTGGATCGGCCAGCAGTGGCTGTACCAGGTGACGCTGGCGGGCCTGGTCGGTGCGGGTGGCGCCGGGCTCGCGTCCCTCGTGATGGGTCTGGTCGCAACTGCCGCGGTGGTGATCGCCGCGCTTTCGGTGCCCTCCGCCTCGCGCATCAGCGGTCCGTGGCTGGCCCTGGCGATGGTGATCACCGGGGTCGTCCTGACCGCGGTCGTCGGCGTGAGCAGCAGTGAGATCACGGTGCTCGGAGCTGCGATCGTGCTCTTCGTGATCAGCAGGTGGCGCGCGGGTCGTGCCGCAGCGGTCTGGGGCCTGCCGCCGCTCTTCCTGCTCTGGGCCAACATGGACAGCGGCTTCGCCGCGGGGCTCCTCATCCTTGTGGCAGCGTTGTTGTTCATCAAGCCGGCGGGTGGCGCCGGCCGCCGCCAGCTCGCGATCGCGCTCGCCGTCAGCGCGGTCGCCGCACTGGCGAACCCGCTCGGCCCGGGAATCTACGTATCGGTGATCGCCGGAGTCGTCAGCCCGGGCGCGGCCCAGAACCTCACCGGGTGGGCCTCGCCGAACTTCCACGAGTGGTCGGACCGCCTGTTCGAGGCGGAGATCATCCTGATGATCGTCCTCTGGACGGTCTCGGGCGGTCCCGACCGCTTCAGCGCGATCGTCGGCTTCACGCTACTCATCGCGACCCTGTTCGCCCAGGAGAACCTCGGCATCCTCGCGGTCTTCCTTGCGCCGGAGCTGGCCGTGCACGCGTCGCGAGCCTGGAGCCGCCACGGCGCGCCGCGGATCGCGAATCGCGCGTGGGGCACCCGCCGGCATCTGCACCCGATCGCGACCAGCGCCGTGCTCGTGGTGATGACCACCGCGATGGCGGTGCTCCTGATCCCGCAGCTGAGTCCGTCGGCTGCGGCGTCATATCAGGCGCGCACCTACCCGGAGGCAGCCGCGAGCTACGTCTCCTCCCATTTCCCGGGTCAGCGGATCTACACGATCGACACCTGGGGCGGATATCTGGCCTACCGGTTCCCCGACTCACGGGTCGTGTTCCTCTACGACGAGCCCGCGGTCTTCAGCACGAGTGCGCTGCAGCAGTACCTCGCTGTCGATCAGCTGCAACCCAACTGGATCCGCGTCCTCGCCGACGAGCACGTCGAGCACGCCATCCTTCCGTCCAACGCGCGCGAGGCCTCGGCGATGCACGTGCTCGGCTGGACGGTCGACTGCTTCGACCCGACGAGCAGCAGCATGGTGATGTCGGCGCCGCCCCCGGGGTCTCCGGCGCCGACAGTCGGTCTCACCATTCCGCTGCCGGGCGTTCCCGACTGCTGATCAGCAGCTCCCGCGTGGGAGTGCGCTCAGGCTCCGGTCGGATTGACCACCGAGCGGGCCGCCTCGAGCCCTGCCTCGAGCCTCGTCGTGCTCGCCGTTGTGCGGTCGGGCGCGGTCTTCGACGGCGGCGCGGTGCCCGGCGCAACCACCTCTGCCAGGTCGTCGCGCTCGAGGAGCCGGTAGATCTCCGCCGCTCCTTCGTTCGCGGGACGGGCAACGTCCTCGAGACCGGCCCTCCCCGCCTCGGCGCCGACCAGGAGCAGGGTGACCGCGCAGGCCTCGAGATCGTCCTGTCCCATCGACAGGCTCACCGCCTGCTCCGCGTACCCGAGCGCGCGCAGCAGCGCGCCACGGCGCATCGCGATTTCGGCGAGCGCGCGTGAGCCCGAGGCGGCGAGCGGGTCGAGGCCGAGGCTGCGCGAGATCACAACGCTCTCCGTGAGCCGGGAAGCCGCGTCGTCGTCGGCGCCGGCATGCATCGCGATCCTGCCGAGGTCGTGCAGCGTCTCGGCAACCAGGGTCAGGTCATTGGAATGTCGCGCGCTCTCGAGCAGCTCCTCTCCATAGCGGGCGGAGGCGACGAGATCGTTGCGTGACCTGGCGAGGCCGCTCAGCGCGGCCAGCGTCCGCTCCCGTATCTGCCGGTCGGCGTTGCCGCTGAGCGACAGCGCCTGCTCGAGGCACAGCTCGGCGTGCGCGGTGTCGCCGTTGTGGAAGGCCTCCGCCGCGACATCGATGAGCAGACCGGCGGTGGCTCCGCGGAGTTCTCCGCGCTGGTCGCGCGCGAGCGCCTCGCCGATGTTGCGCATGGCGTGACCGCCGCGACCGGCGTCAAGCTCCACGCGTGCGAGGTTCACGAGCGCCTTGGCGACGATCGAGTCGTCGCCGGCACGGCGTCCGAGCTCCGCCGACTTCTCGAGCAACGCCACCGCGGTCACCGCGTCACCGGCTCTCGCCGCGTGCCGGCCCCACTCTCCGGCGACCGCAGCCTGGAGCACGACATCCCCGCTTCGCTCCGCGAGCCGCAACGCGGCCTGCCAGTACGAATCGGCGGCGCCGTTGTTCGCGCCGGACAATGCAGTGGCGAGATCCGACATCGCGCTCGACGCCCACTCAGCGCGAGCCAGCGACCAGACGTTCAGGGCGCCGAGAACGTCTGCCGTCGCGGCGGAGTGATCGCCGAGCAGTTGATGTGCAAGTCCCCGCGCAAGCAGCGCGGTGCCACGTTGCTCGGGGTGTCCCTCCGCCGAAAGGCGTTCGAGTGCGCGGTCGTATGCGGACACGGCGTCCCCCAGGCGGCCGTCCCGAAGGGCGGCAGCGCCCGCGGCAAGATCGTCGGGCCGATCCGGCAGCACTGAGGCGTTTGGTTGAAGAGACACGGCTGACCTGAAGTTTCCAGGACGGAGGCATGCATGCGTTCGCCTGTAACAGTGGGTGGTGCGGCATCGTTACGAGACCTTCGTCTGCCGACCGGGACTGGCCGCTTAGGCTCACCTGAGTGAGCGAGGCAATCCGCTACCGATCGCGCGCGTCCGACTGTCGTGGCTGAAGCTGTGAGCCGGGAGCTCACGCAGCCCGCGACGACGCGCACCCCCGGAAGCTCCGACCGACCTGCCGGCCGCCTGCCCATGCGCAGACCGCGTGCCGAGGCGACGGCCATGCCCGCTCGCGACCGCCGGATGGGCGTCGAGCGGACGATCGAGCTCAGCCGCTGGATGGTGCTCATCTTCGCCGCAGTCGCCAACAACTTCCCGGGACTCGCGACCGGGCAGTCGACGGCGGCAGTCAACCTCGTCCTCGGCAGCTGGGGTGTCTTCAACCTGGCCGCGACCGTGATGCTCCTCGCGCACCGCGTCCCTGGCCGCAGCCTGCAGCTTGCGACGATCGCGCTCGACCTGGCCGTGGCAAGCGGGCTCGTGTACCTCACCGGTGGTTACAACTCCGACCTCGCCATCACGTTCTTCATCGTGGTGATCGCGAGCAGCCTGCGCTTCGGACTCGCCGGCAGCATGGCGTGCGCTTTTGTCGCGGGCCTTGCGTACTTCATCGTCGGCTTCAACGTCGCGAACCACAGCCTCAACATGCCACTTGTCGATGCACTCGTGTCGCGTCTGTTCCTGCTGTTTGTCGTCGCGTTGAGCAGCAACCTGCTCGCGCGCGAGCTGGTCGGCGAGCGCGATCGTCAGGTGCGCCGTTCCATCGAGCTTGAACATGCCGCCTTCGCGGAGCTGCGCGAGGTCGATCGAATCAAGAGCGAGTTCATGATGCTGGCGTCCCACGAGCTGCGCACACCGCTCACGAAGATCAAGGCGTGGCTCACGTTGATGCATGACGCAGGCGATCGTCTCCCGCAGGACGCGCGTGACGAAGGCCTGCACGAGTTGCGTCTCGAGGCCGAGCATCTCGCGCGACTCACCGACAACCTGTTGTGCATCGCGCAACTCGAGTCCGGAGAGATCCGGCTCAAGACCGCGGCGGTCGACCTCGAGAACGTCTTCCGTGAGGTGATCGCACGGTTCGTCGAATCCGCAGACCACGATCGTTTCGCGATCACCGTCGCGCCGGATGCGCAGCGCGTGCTCGCGGACCACGAGCGTCTCGCGCTCGTCGTCGCGTGCCTCATCGACAACGCGCTCAAGTTCTCACCCGAGTCCGAGCCCGTGCGCGTCACGACGTACCGCGCTGTGAACAAGGTGCACGTCGAGGTGCGCGACAACGGACGGCGCATCCCGGACAGCGACGTCGATCGAGTGTTCGCGTCCTTCTATCAGGTGGAGTCACCATTGCTGCGTCAGCGCGGTGGCTTCGGTGTTGGCCTGTATCTCGCCCGGCAGCTCATCGAGCGCATGGGCGGCAGGATCTGGATCGACAACTCGCGCGCTCGTGGCAACACGTTCGTGGTCGCTCTGCCGGTGCACGTGTGATCACCGCAACCCCGCGTGACGTCGACGGCTCGCTTGTGATCCGGTTGCAGACGCGTAAAGACGGGCAACGCCTGCGTAACCACCGCGGAGGTATCCGCACGGCGGTGCTACCTTGCGGCGGTGGGCACGTTTGGTGCGCTCGACCCGAAGTGAAGGACAGATGACGACGTTCACCGAATCCATCCTGGCTCCGCTCGGACATGGCGTGGTCCGTGCCCCTGCTGAGGCGACGGTGCTGGTCATCGACGATGACCCCGCCATGCGCGACATCCTCTCCACGGTTTCACACCAACACGGATTCGGCCTGCAGTTCGCCGAGGACGGCGCTGAAGGCCTCCGTCTCGCCGAACAGAGCGACGTCGACCTCATCCTCCTCGACCTGAGCCTGCCGGGCATGCCCGGTCTGGACGTGTGCCGGCGGCTGCGCTCGGCAGGCGTCGACGTCCCGATCATCATCCTGTCGGCAAGCACCGACACCGTCGACGTCGTCGTCGCGCTGGAGATCGGCGCCGACGACTACATCGCCAAGCCCTTCGAGATCCGCGAGCTTGCCGCACGCGTCAACGCGAAGCTGCGCCGGCAACGGACCACGCAGTCGCAGGTGCGTCCCGGCCGCCTCAAGTTCCCCGGGCTGATCGTCGACATCGGCAGGCACGAGGTGCTCCGCGACGGCGAGTCAGTGAACCTCACGCCCACCGAGTTCGATCTCCTTGCGCTCCTGTCTGCGTCCCCGGGCCGGGTGATCTCGCGCTCCGAGATGATCCAGAAGGTGTGGGGCCAGGGCGCCGACCTGGACCTGCGCAGCGTCGATGCTCATGTGTACCGGCTGCGCCGCAAGATCGAGCCCATTGGCCCGAGGCCGACCTACATTCACGCAGTCCCCGGGATCGGCTACCGCTTCGAGCGCCGAGGCCTCAACGAGCGGTTGTCGAGGAGCGGGTCCGAGTCCGAGTCCGAGGAGACCGGACTAGCCAGCTGACCGGGGCGGGACGCGCAACCTGGCGCGGGTCGTCAGGCTTCGCGGGAGCGGCCGGCGCGGCTCGGCATCCTCGACGAGGACAAGCTGTCCACGTTCGTTCAGCGTCGCCGGGCGGGCTTCCACGATCTGTCCGCGAAGCAGCGAGAGCGGGCGTCCCTGCGGCCGCTGAAACTCGAAGCAGACCGCCTCATGCCCGTCCCAGAGCCGTCGGGTCGACGAGCCGGTGAAGACGGCGAGGCTCCGCGTGACGCGGCGCTGCTGCGGGGTGCGCAGGCTGTACGAGATCCTGTACATCTCACCACGTCGCAGCTGGACGCCCTCCACCTCTCCGTGATGGTCTGCACTCTGTGCATTCATCATTACTTTGGAAGTATTGACGCGTTCTGTGCTCCGGCCTCGGATCGCGAGTGACGCCCGAGTGACAGAGCGCCATCGTCTCGCCCGCCGTCCATCTCAGCTGGACCTGCCTTGGCTATCGAGTGGCAGTGCAAACTATCGTGACAGGGGACAAGTGACCACATCCATCGCATGCGTATCCGGCAAGGGCGGGGTGGGCAAGACCACGACCGTCATCAACCTCGGCGCCGCGCTCGCCGAGCGGGGCAAACACGTCCTGCTCGTCGACTGTGATCCGCAGTCGAACCTGACGAGCGGAGTCGGGCTCGACCCCTACGACGAACGCCCGGGGATCGCCGCGGTCATGACCGGGAGCGTCGACGCGGGCGCGGCGATCATCGAGACGGGCTGGCCGAACCTCTCCGTCCTCCCCGCCTCACCAGACCTCTCAGCCGTCGAGGGTGAGCTTGCCTCCTCCATCGACAAGGAGCTTGTGCTCCGCGACGCGCTGCACCGCGACGGGGCGCGCGCGACGTTCGACTTCGTCCTCTTTGATACTCCGCCGAGCTTCGGCTTTCACACCATCAGCGCGCTCGCGGCCGCCGGTGATGTCCTCATCCCGGTGCAGATGTCCGGGTTTGCGATCCGTGGCCTCAAGGAGGTGTTGCGGACCGTCCACCTGGTCCGCAGCCGCCTCAACCCGGATCTCGCGATCCTCGGGATCGTGCCCACCTTTGTGAACCTGCGCACCAAGTTCAGCCGCCAGCTGCTCGACGGGCTCTGCGAGCTCGCCAACATCCGCGTCTTCGCAACCGTGATCACGCCGACCGTCAAGCTCCAGGAAACGTCGCTCGCCGGTGTTCCGATCACCGCCTACGCGTCGTCATCGAAGGCCGCGGCGGCGTACCGCGAGCTCGCCGGCGAAGTCGTGGGCGACGAGGTGGCCGTTGTCTGAAATCGGCGACCGCGCCGCGCAGGGGGTCACCGGCCCGCCGCTGTCGGGCCCGATGGCGCGCTGGCTCGCTCCAACCTCGGAGTCGCGCGTGGAGCGGATTCCGATCGACGCCGTCCACGACCGGCCCTGGTGGCCCGGCAGCGACGTCGACGCCGCGACGCTCGCCGCGCTGAAGGCGAGTATCGCCTCGCGCGGCATCATCGAGCCCCTGCTGCTCCGACGCCGCGGGAGTGACAGCTTCGAGGTGGTTTCCGGCTCGCGCCGGCTTCGTGCGGCACGCGAGCTCGGCCAGGCGCATATCCCTGCCATCGTCCGCGAGCTCTCCGAGCGAGAGGCCCTGCTGGTCGCCGCGTGGACCACCGTCGAACGCCGCCAGCACACCGGCGATCGCACGGCACTGAGCGAGCGCCTCCTGGCTGCCGGGTTCACGCGGGACGAGACCCGCGTGCTCGCCGACCAGCCGTCGCTCGTCGCCGGACAGCCTCTGGTGCAGCGTCCCGCCCCCTCCTTCGTCCTCCGTCCGGAGCCGCTCTCACGTCCGCGACGCTTCGCGGCCGACATCGCGTTCGAGCTCCCCCGTGCCGAGGTCCTGCCACTCATGGCGCCGGAGGCGCTTGCTGCCGCGCTCGCTGCCCTGGACGGAGTGAGCCCGGTCGCACTGGTGCGGTGAGCTCTGTCCCGCGTCACTCCGAGGAGGAGCTCCGCCAGCAGTGGGCCTTCCTCGATGCGCTCGTCGAGCGGCAGGCCACCAGCTTGAAGTCCGGCGTCCAGGATCCCGAGGAGGAGGAGCTCCCAGCGGCGGCCGCGGAAGTCGACGGCCGCTATCAGGAGGAGATCTCAGCGCTCACGCGCAGGGTGACGACCCTCGAGAGCGAGCGCGCGACACTCCTGCGCCGCATCGATCTGTCCGAGCAGGCCCGTATGGCGGCCGAGACGGCCCGGATGGCCGCCGAGGCGGCGCGGGCGTCAGCCGAGCGCGCGCTCGCGGAGGAACGCATCGGTGCAGGGTTGGCGGCGTCGCCCGCCGCACCGGTGGCCGAGACACCGGTTGCGACGGCGCAGCGGGTTCCGGAGCCTCCTGCGGTCACGCCCGCATCGCCACCCACGCGGCCGGTGGCCGCGGCGCCCCGGGCTCGTCGCCGGAGCTGGTGGCATCGATTCAGGGAGTAGTCGCGCCCGCCGGTTTCGGCCGGCGGCCCTGCGCCATGCCGACGAACTGACGCAGTGCCTCGGTCGGCGAGGGTCGCGTCGCAACCTCCCGAAGCAGCATCTTGCTCTCGGTGAGCAGCTCGGCATCGGGCAGCTCGCCACGGCCGGAGGTCGCGACCACCCATCCGGGCGAGTACCAGAGCACGGTCTCGAAAGCGAGGCCGCTCAGGGTCAGTCCGTTGAGGAGCGAGTCGGTGATTCGTGACAACGGCCGTTTCGCGTTGGTGACAACGATGCCGCGGATGCGGTCGAGCACCTCGAGCTGCTGAGCCAGCCCGACGGTCAGCGCGGCGGCCCGGAGCGACAGGATGTCGAGGGCGGTCGGCACGACGATCCGGTCTGCCGCACCCATCGGGCCGAGGAGCGACGGCTCGTGGGGGTGGGTGTCGAGCAGGATGATGTCGCAATCGTCACGAACGTCGGCGAGCATCTCATCGAGCTGTTCCTTCGATGGTGATTCATCATTCAGGCTTCGATGTGACGCCACCGTGCGGATGCCGAGTGGGTGATCGATGAGCGCATCACGGAGGCTGACCCTTCCGTGCAGCACGTCGATGACCGTGATATTGCGCTTCGCGCGTTCCAGGGCATTGCTCAATCCGCCTGTCGGATCGAGGTCGATGGCGATGACTCGGAGACCAACGGCCGCGGCGGCGGCGCACAGCGCATAGCTGCTGGTCGTCTTTCCGACACCACCTTTTAGCGACGCTATCGTGATGACTTCTGCGGGCACGTCGGTAGAATATCCGCACATGGCCACTGCGGCGCCCCATGTCAAGCTACTGCGACAGCTTGCCAGCGCCAAGGACGATTATTTGAGTGGTGCGTTCGACATTTCATGGGACGGCGCCAAGGCAACGCTCTATCTGGTCTTCGGACGGCCAAGCCACGCTGTCTTCGATACGGACCAGGCGCAGATCGAAGGGGAAGCAGCGATCGACGCGCTGCTCGCCGAGCTGCCGAGAACGTTTGTCGTATCCGACTGGCGTCGTGCGATGTCACCGCACGAAACGCTTTCGATCTCCATCGACGAGCTTGCAGGGCCTTTTGTGCGACTCGCGGGCTCGTACGCGGACGATCCCATCAGCGACGAGGAACCGGAATGGTGGAGCTCCGACGACAGCTCACCTGACCTGGCGTTCGGTCTCGCGGACTTTCCCCTGCTTCCGGGCGGGCGTCCGCTCTGGGCGGAGACATCTCCGGAAAACGTCAACCTCGCCGAACGCCTCGCCGAGCTGCCACCCTCGATCCTGATCCTCACCGGCGCGAAGTTGCGCGCCGCCGCGGTCGTGAGTGGCGGCGACATCATCGACGCGGTCTGGATCGACGATGAGGATCAGGCGCGCGGAGAAGCCGCCGGCATGGCGATTCTCGGCGCCACCAAGGGGTCACTCGCCGGATACGCACTCGACGACCCGCGCGTCGCCGAGGCGCTCACCATGCTCTGGCGCCTGCCGCGCGCCGTCGACGGCATCGAGATGGCGTGGCTCGATCCCGCGTCGATGCTCGCGGCGTTTCGAGCGGACGGGCTCGACCGAGTGCTGGTCATCGATGCGCCCGTGCGCGGCATTGCCCTCTTCAGTCGCGGTGGCCTCGTGGCCGTCTACTCGGAGACGCAGCGGTCGGCGGTCGCATCGCCGGAGCGGCTTCGGTCCCTGCTGTCGCAGGTGAGAGGACGGCTCACCGTCATGGAGCGCAAGCCGCGACCGGTCGCTGCCGGTGCCGCGCAGACGATCCCGAGCGCAGTCGACTTCTTCGCCGTGGTCGCTCCGGAAGCCGAGGCTGAGCCCGAGGCGCCGGGCGACGCCGAACCGGCCGCCGTTGCCGGTGACGCAGCATCGACAGTGGCCGAGCCTGCATCCGATGCAGTGACTCTCCCGGAGCCCGCGGCCGTCTGGTCTCACCCGTTCCTGCGAGAGCATCCACTGGTCCGTGTCGATGGGGGTGCCGGGGCCGCAGCGACCGAGTCTGACCTGGGCGCCGCGACGGAGGCGGCGGTTGAGACCGAACCCGGCGCCGAAATTGCGCAGCCAGTCGCCGGCATGGAACCGGCGGCCGTCGCCACGGATGCACAGGCAGGCGCTGCGGCGACCGAGACGGGAGAAGCCGAAGCGGAGCCCGTCGCTGATCACCCAGGTGATCTCGCGGCCACCGCCGCGTCGGCGAGCGAAGACGACGCTCACCCGCCACCTCCGCCCGGAGAGGACTCCGTCGCAGTCGCGGACCACGCGCCTCCCCCACCCGCGCCGGAGGCCGCCGCCGAGCCGGCGCGCAAGGCCAAGCGACCCTGGTGGGCGTTCGGCACACGGCGC
>JBAUTG010000130.1:0-7461 GCA_049582105.1 Candidatus Dormiibacterota bacterium
GTGCGCCGTGGTCGACGCGGCGGCGCAACCCCTCCTCGCGGCGCTCGCGGCCGGCGCGCCCGATCTTGCAACGGTGATCCGCGTTGGAACCGCAGGCGAGGGAGACAGCGAGACGGCCGGCCCGCACTGGTCCGAGCTTGTTGGGGCGGGTGGCAACGGGAGCGTCGACGCGACCACCGCGGAATCGCCGTGCTTCTGGCTGTGCACGTCGGGGACGACCGGACGGCCGAAGCTGGCCACCCATCGGCACGCCGACATTCGCACAACGTTCGAGGGCTACGCGAGTGAGGTGCTCGATGTCCAGCGCGATGACCGCCACCTCTCGGTTGCGCCCATGTTCCATGCGTACGGGTTCGGCAACTCACTGACCTTCCCCCTCGCGGCAGGCGCGCAGGCCGTGCTCGAACCAACCAGGCCGCCAACCCCGGCGCTGATCGCGGGACTCATCGAGCGCCACGCGCCGACTCTGTTCTTCGCGGTGCCCACCTTCTACGCGGCGCTCCTCGCGTCGGATATCCCCGACACGAGCTTCTCGCCGGTGCGTCAGGCCGTCTCGGCCGGTGAGGCACTCCCCGCCGAACTCTTCATGCGCTTCCGGGACCGCTTCGGGGTCGAGATCCTGGATGGGATCGGATCCACGGAGATGACCCACATCTTCATCTCAAACCGGCGAGGCGCGGCCGTCGCGGGAGCATCCGGAACGCCGGTCCGCGGGCACAAGGTCCGGCTGGTCGACGACGAGGGCTCGGCGGTCGGGACCGACACGCCGGGGTTGCTCTGGGTGTCGGGGCATGCCGCCGCAACCGGGTACTGGTGCCGCGGCGAGGAGACCCGGCGCACTTTCGTCGGAGACTGGGTCGCGACCGGCGACCTGTACTCCGCCGACGCACACGGCGTGTACCGCCACCTGGGCCGGCGCGACGACATGCTCAAGGTTGGTGGCGAGTGGGTGTCGCCGACCGAGGTGGAGAGCGTGTTGCTCGGCCACGAGAGCGTCGCCGAGGTCGCGGTGATCGGCACGCTCGACCCTGACGGTCTCACGCGCGTCGTCGCCTTCGTGGTGGCGCGACCGGGCTCCGAGCTGCATCCGGAGGAACTCGACACTCGATGCCGGGCCGAGCTGGCCGGCTACAAGCGGCCGAAGCGCTACTTCCCCGCTGACACGCTTCCCAAGACCGCGACCGGGAAGGTGATCCGCAGCGAGCTCCGGCAGCGTGCCGCCTCGATCGTCGCCGCTGGCTGACCCGCGTTACGCGAGACGCACGTACTCGTAGTCGACCGGCTGTCCGTTGATGCCGGTCGCGGGGGGCGCGATCCAGCCGGCCATCCTGCCGGGCTCGAAGACCGGTTGCATCAGGGACTTGACGTGGTCGAAATCGTACGGCGTTGGGAGCCACTGCATCTGGTCGCGCTCCCATGTCTCCGTATCGATGATGTGCCCCGCGGGCGTGACGTGCAGCCCGGCGAACGCGCCGACGCGGCGGTTGAAACCGTGATGCGGCAGTGAGAGTGTCTGGTCGATCCCCGCGGTTTCGAGGATGCGATTCCAGCGTCGGACGCCGTTGTTGCAGTCGGTGAAGTACTCCGATCGCAGGTCCTGGTTGAGCGCGGTGAGCGCCGGGATGCGCACGGTCTCAACGCGCCCATCGACGACGAGCTCCACTTCGGCGGAGGCGTCGGTGAGCCGGTGGTCGTCATCCCTGCGCTCCTCCTGCCACCGGCCCTTCAACCCCGCGGTGAAGTAGTTCGCGACGTTGGTCGATCGCTCACCGCCGAACAGGTCGAGCGAGACGCTGTAGTGAAAGTTCAGGTAGCGCTGGATGATGTCGAGCGGGATGCCCCCATGCGGCGCGATGTCGTCTGTGTTGTGCTCACGCATCAATTCGGCAGTGCGCCGCACGACGCGATCGATCCCGGTCGTGCCGACCATCATGTGATGCGCCTCTTCGCGGAGCATGAAGCGGCATGTCCGTGAGAGTGGGTCGAACCCGCTCTCCGCGAGCGTCCCGAGCTGGAACTTCCCGTCGCGATCCGTGAAGTACGTGAACATGAAGAACGCGAGCCAGTCCCGGGTCGGCTCGTTGAACGCACCCAGGATGCGCGGCGCGTCGACGCTGCCGGAGTGACGCAGCAGGAGCTGCTCGGCCTGCTCGCGGCCCTCGCGACCGAAGAAGGCGTGGAGGAGATACACCATCGCCCAGAGATGACGCCCCTCCTCGACGTTCACCTGGAAGAGGTTGCGCAGGTCGTACAGGCTCGGCGCGGTGAACCCGAGGAGGCGCTGCTGTTCGACCGACGCCGGCTCGGTGTCGCCCTGCACCACGAGGAGTCGCTGCAGGTCGGCGCGATACTCGCCGGGCACCTGCTGCCACGCGGCGGTGCCCAGGTGCTCCCCGAACGCAATGCGCCGGTCGGGCTCGCGGTCGGCGAGGAAGATCCCCCATCGATACTCCTCGAGCGGGATGTGCCCGAAGTGCGCCCAGCCGTCTCGGTCGGCGCTGATCGCGGTCCGCAGGTAGACGTCCTTCGCGATGAGGTCGGGGCCGAGGTCGCGCCACCACTGCATGAAGCGGGGCTGCCAGGCCTCGAGCGCCCGCTGCAGGCGACGGTCGCCGCGCAGGTCGACGTTGTTCGGTATGCGATCGCCGTAATCGACGCTGAGGGTCATGTCACACGCGCTCCCGGTCGAGCGTAGCGCGCTGGCCGCTCCCGTACCTGCGCAGGGCGCCTGCCGGCCCGATGGCGTTCGGCCGGCTGAAGACCCAATTCTGCCAGGCGGTGAGCCGGCCGAAGATCTTCGTCTCCATGGTCTCGGGGCCGACGAACCGGATGTTCGCCTCCATGCCGGTCAGCGCGTCGGGGCTGAACGACGCGCGTTCCTCGAGCGCGATGCGCAGCTCGTCCTCCCAGTCGATCGCATCCGGTGCGAACGTCACCAGCCCCAGGCGTGATGCGGCATTCGCGTCGAGTCTGGCATCGACCGCCGCCAGTGCGGCCTCGAGATCGGACTTCCTCCCGAAGAAACGTGATTCGAGCCGGGAGAGATCGTTGCCCATCGGGTACACGCCACCGTTCGACCGGGAGAGCGCGATCACCGCCGGGTCGCCTCCGTCCTCCGGTGCGCCGTCGAGCATGAACTGCTGGTCGCACGCGAGCGCCAGTTCGAAGAGCAGCCCACCGAAGCAGCTGGCGGGTTCGATCGAGGCAATCAGGCTGCGGCTGGTCACGTCGAGCCGTTTCAACACGCGTTTCCAGAGGAGCACCACCTCGTTGATGAACCAGTCCGAGTCGCGGTGCGCCAGCAGGAACGCGTCGTGTGCGAGCACCCCTGCCAGCTCGCCCTCGGTGCGGATGACCCACGTTCCCAGCGTGAGCTCGTTGGTACGCAGGTGCAGGATCAGGTCGTCGACCTCGCGCGCGCATGCGAGCGGCCAGTACGCGCTGCCCTGTGCCCGCGCGGCCGCCGCATCTCTCGGCGCCCCGTCAGCGGGTCCGGTGACGGTGATGGTGACGACACGCGCGGTGCGATCGAGCGACGCCCGGACATGCTCGTACTCGATCGCGTCATCGCCGATGGTCACGACGAGCGGGTCGAGGCGAATGCCGCGTGCCGACGCGCGCTCGGCCACCTGACCGGCGATCGACGCGGCGCGAGACCTGACCGATTCCTCGAACTGGCCTCGCGGAATCGCCGAGTCGACCAGTCCCCATTGCACGGCCGTCGACGCCTGCACCCCCTCGCTCCGGGTGACGAAGGCGTCGGCGAGGTCGCGGCGCACATGACGCTTCTCGACGACACGGGTGAGACCGCCGGTTGCGGGAAGGACCGCGAGGAGTGGCAGCTCCGGCAGCGACACCGCGGTGGAGCCGTCATCGATGAGGAGGATCTGCTCGCACGCAAGGGCGAGCTCAAAGCCACCGCCGGCCGCGGCTCCGTTCACGGCGGCGATGTAGACCTGGTTCGAGTGCGCGCTCGCATCCTCGATCGCGAAGCGTGTCTCGTTGGTGAACTTGCAGAAGTTGACCTTCCACGGATGTGACGACTGCGCCAGCATCCCGATGTTCGCCCCCGCCGAGAAACACCGGTCCTTGGCCGACGTGATGACCACGGCGCCGACCTCCGGATGCTCGAACCGGAGGCGCTGCACCGCGTCGTGGAGCTCGATGTCGACGCCGAGGTCGTACGAGTTCAACTTCATGGCATACCCGGGGCGCAATCCGCCCTGCTCCTCGACATCCATCGCGAGGGTCGCGACGCGCCCGTCGACGCTCAGGTGCCAGTGGCGGTACGTGGCCGGATCCGTCGCGAAGGACACGGCCGGAGCCGCGTCCTCAGCGGTGGCGACCACGGTGTCAGCGGTCTCGATCGCCATCGATGCACATTGTCATGACGGGCACATCACGTCATCAAGGGTACGTGCTCGAGCCCGAGACTGCCAGGCGGCTCCGGGCACACCTCAGGCGATGGTCAGCGCGATTGCGCCCTGCACGTCACCTGCGCGGAGCTGCGCGAGCGCCTCGTTCGCCTGCTCCAGCGGCCGCGTCTCCACCACGGTTCGCACCGGAACCCGCGGCGCCAGCGCGAGGAACTCGACACCGTCGCGGCGGGTGAGGTTGGCCACGGAACGGAGGGTGCGCTCCCCCCAGAGCAGGTCGTAGGAGAACGCTGGGATCTCGCTCATGTGAATGCCGGCGCAGATGACGACTCCGCCTTTGGCGACGGCGCCGAGCGCTTTCGGGACCAGTTCCCCCACTGGGGCGAAGATGATCGCCGCATCGAGCGCTTCGGGCAGCGCCGCGTCGGTGTCCCCCGCCCAGACTGCTCCCTCCTCGAGGGCGAAGGCCTGGCTCGACGTGTCGCCGGGACGTGTGACCGCGAAGACGCGACGCCCCTGATGACGCGCCACCTGCACGACGATGTGCGCCGCCGCGCCGAAGCCGTACAGGCCGAGTCGCGGTGCGTCGCCGGTCATGCTCAGCGCCCGATACCCGATGAGCCCTGCGCAGAGCAGCGGCGCCACCTGGACATCCGAGTAGGTCTCGTCGATGCGGAAGCAGAATCTCGCGTCGGCGACGGCGTACTCCGCGTACCCACCGTCGATGTCATAGCCGGTGAACCGTGCGCGGTCGCAGAGATTCTCGTGCCCGGAGCGGCAGTACCGGCACGCGCCGCACGTCCATCCGAGCCATGGAATGCCAACGCGGTCACCGGTCCGAAGGTCCTCCGCGGCAGCCCGTGTCTCGACGACTTCGCCGACGATCTGGTGGCCCGGGATGAGCGGGAGCTTCGGATGTGTCAGCTCACCGTCCACGACGTGCAGGTCCGTGCGGCACAGACCACAGGCGCGGACCCGGATGAGCACGTGGCCTTCCCCGGGCTCGGGGATCGGCACGTCAGCTGCTCGCAGCGGCTCCTTCGGCGCGTCGAGAATCATCGCCCGCATCCCGCGACTGTAAAACGAAGATCGCCCCCCGGACCGCATCATCACTGTTGCGGTCCGGAAGGGCGATCGATTCCCTCCCGCGGTCGAGCGGTCAGTGACCGCCGACCTTGATGTGGCCCTCGGTGTCGTCGTCGTCATCCCGAGCCGCGGTGTGGACACCGAGCTCCTGTCCGCCGAAGTCCGGGTCGCCGGTCTTGGCGGTGAACCTATGGCCCTCGGTGTCGTCATCCTCAGCCCTGTCAGCGGTTCGCACCGCGGTGCGAACGGACGGGGCCTCAGCGCCTTCGGCATCGCCGCTCATGGCGGTGAACCTATGGCCCTCGGTGTCCTCCTCGTCGGTCGCGGCGGTGAAACGCTCCGGTGCTTCCTGTCCCTGTGTCTCGTCTGTGCTCATCGGGTCTCCTTCTGGCGGACTGGCCGCCGGTTCTTGTGTTGGCGTCATGGTGACCATCCGTGCAGGCGTCCGTCAGTCGTGTACCCGACAGGAAGCGTGTCGGCGACCTGACACAGCCGGATGAGGTCGGCGCGGCACCCCAGCCTCGCCGTCGCTCAATCCGCTTGACCTGCTCGCCGCTGCAGGAGATCCGGCTTCCTGATGACGATTCGCCGCCCGTCGAGCTCGAGATATCCGAGCCGCTCGAACGAGTTCAGGACCTGGTTGACACTCTGGCGCGAACCACCAACCATGTTGGCGAGATCGGTCTGCGTGAGCCGGAGGTCGAGTGCCCGACCGTCGCCCTCACCGATCCCGCGCTCCTCCGACAGCGCCAGCAGGAGTTTGGCAACCCGACCGTGAAGGTCGAGGAACACGAGGTCGGCCGTCTGGTCGGTCAGGCGCCGCACCATGGACCCGAGCGATCGCAGCAGCCCGTCCGCGAGTGCCGGCGAACTGGCGAGAGCCTCGAGCAATGCGGTTCTGCTGACTGTCAACAATGTCGTCGCCTCGACCGCGGCGGCGGACGCGGAGCGCAGACCGCCGTCGATCATCGGCAACTCACCGAAGATGCTCGATGGGCCAAGCGTGACCAGCACCATCTCATCGCCGTCGGCGGACGAGCGGTAGACCTTGACCAGGCCGCTGATCACGATGCAGAGGGAGTCGCCCGGGTCCTCTTCACGGAAGATGACCTCGCCGCGGGTGTACGAGTGCCGGATCGCCTTTTCTGCAAGGCGCTGCAGCGCCTCGACCGGCATCGCGCCAAACAGCGGGGTGCTCTGCAGCAGAGCGGCGTCGTCCCTACTCACTCGTCGACTCCCTACCGGTCATGCGGAGCAACAGCCTATCCGTTGCAGTGCACCGAAGTCGAGCAACGCGTATCAGTGTTATGCGCCGGCGAGACCGCTGTGCGCCTGGTCGGCGAGAGTCTCGACGCCGACCTCGAGATTCGCGGTGGCTGCCGGTACTCTGGTGGCCGCTTCGATATTGCAGATCAGGTTCCCGCTCGCGAATGCGAGCGCGTCGCATCCAGCGTCGATGATCTCGAACGCCCCGTCGGGGAGCACGGTGATCGGCGCCGTCGCCGTGCTGCAGTTGTCCGAGTCCACAGCGTTCTGTAACGCGGTGACCGTCGTCCCCGTGAGTGGCTGGAGCTGCAGCGTCGCGAAGTTGGCGTTGTGGGAGTACGTGCACTTCACCCGAGTGTTCGTCGTGTCCGTCATGGCAGGATCTCCGGTCAGCGCCGCGGCCGCCTCCTTGCTGAGCAGCGCGCACGCCACGGATACCGGCGATCCTCCGGTGGGACTGGTGGTCGGCGTCGCAGTCGGCAAGGCGCGGGGGGTCGCGCTGACGGCTGGCGCCGATGTCGCGGCGCCGCAACCAGCGATCGTCATCAGGGAGACGAGCAGCATCCCACGACGCAACGTCGGAACCGCTCGCGCGGCGCTTCGCGACTTATCGGCGTTGATTCGGACGGCTGGTGCTCCTCTCTCCTGGTTTGCAAACGGATATCGCTGCCGCCGGCGAGTCTCGCATGCCTCACGCCTGTCGCTCAACTGACAGACAATGCGTGCGATTCGA
>JBAUTG010000131.1:0-33442 GCA_049582105.1 Candidatus Dormiibacterota bacterium
GGGCGCAGGGCGGCCACACCCCGCTCGCCGACCTGCTCGCCACCCAGGACCAGGACGGCGGCTACACCTTCCCCGGCAACGCCGGCCCCGATCCCTTCACCACCGCCCAGGTCCCACCCGCCCTCGAACGGGCCGGCTATCCGCTCGCCTGCGGCGCCGGGCCGTGCTTCCAGCCGGGCACGGCTCTTGAAGGGAAGCCCCCGACACCGACCCCGCGGCCGACCCGGAGTCCGGCTCCGAACCCGACAGCAACTCCAGCAGCGTCCGCTCGATCGTCTCAGTCCGCGACACCGTCGCCGGCATCCGGAGTCCAGGGGGTGGGCGCCACACCGACACCGGCACCGACGGCGTCGCCGCCGACCCCGGCGCCCACCGCCACGAGCGCCCCCGCGGGTGTCCACGGCTCGTTGCCGGTCGACGCCGCCGGGTTGCCGGCCGGACTCGTTTACGTGCTCGCGGCTCTCGGTGCCGCGCTCGTCGTTGCGGCGGTCGCGCTCGGTGTGCGCCGCCTCAGGGGGGCGTGAAGGTGCTCCGAACGCTCGTCCGCGTGGCGCTCATCGCCCCGCTTCTCGGGATCGGACTGGGGACCGCCTCCGCAGTGGCGCACACCGGCCCGGCCGCGACGCTCTGCGTCCAGGCGGGTGCGCCGCACCGCGCCGGGATCGTGGTCGAGCACGGTGACGGGGGTGTCGTCCGCCGCTGTGTCGGGTTCGCGACGCCGTCGATCACCGCGATCGCCGTCCTGGAGGCCAGCGGCATCGAGAACGGGACCATAGGGTTCGGCTCCCTCGGCGGCGCCGCCGTCTGCCAGATCGACAACGAGCCGGCGTCGTATCCCCCGGGGTGCTTCACGGGATCCGGCTCCTATTGGGAGCTCTTCGTCGCCCATGCCGGGGGTTCGTGGACGGCTGCGAGACAAGGGGCGTCGCTCACGACCCTCGCCGACGGCGGCGACGTCGGGTTCCGCTACAACCCGCAGGCCGGCCCTGACCCGCCGCCCGTTGCCGCGGCTGGGACGTGCCCACCCGCCACTCCGACACCGGTGCCGGCATCGGTCCCACCATCCAGGGCTGCGACGCCGAGGCCGAACGGGTCGCCCGTCGCCACCCTGACCCCGGGTGTGCCGCGAACACCGGCGCCGACCGAGGGCGTGCTCGGCCTCTCGTCGCCGGCCGTCATCGATGCACCCGGAGCGGCGGTGCCGCCCGCTGCCGCAGCGGGTGGATCCATCAATGCCGGCTTGCTCACCGGGGCCTGCGGAGCCGGGGTACTCATCGGCCTCCTCGGTCTGCAACTGGCCCGAAGGCGCCGCCGATGAACCCGCGCGCGCTCGCCGTCTGGTCCCTGTCCGGCGTGACCATCGCGCTCTCGACCGGCAGTCCCATGTACCGAGTGCTCGTGTTGCTCTGCGCCCTGAACGTCCTCATCGCGTTCCGCAGGCCGGGCGTCTCAGTCCGCGGACTGCTGATCGCGTTGCTCGTGGCAGCTGCGATCGCGATTGCGACCACCACCCTCGCCAGCCACACAGGCGACCACGCATTCCTCGTGCTGCCCGCCGGTATCCCGGTGGTCGGTGGCCCGCTCACACTCGAGGCGGTGCTGTTCGGGGCCGCGACCGGTGTCGGCATCGCGGCGGCGGTCCTTGCCGCGGCACCGCTGTCGCTCGTCCTGCAGCCCCATGCGCTTGTCGACGCGCTTCCCGGCGCGCTCGCCCGGACCGGGGCAGCGATCGGCACGGCTCTCAATCTCATCCCCGGCATTGCGCGGAGCGCCACCGAGATCCGCGATGCGCAGCGCATGCGCGGCTGGCGCTCTCGACGTGTCCGTGAGTGGCCGGACCTTGCGGTGCCGGTCGTGCTCACCGCCCTCGAAGGCTCGATCACGCTCGCCGAGGCGATGGAGGCTCGCGGCTACGGATCGGGCGCGCGGACTCACTTCAAGGAGCAGGGCTGGCGGCGCGGCGATGTGATCGTCGCAGCGGTCTCCGCGGCCGCCGCAGCCGCGTTCATCACGCTGCGGGTGAGCGGGGTCGTCACCGACTGGTATCCGTTCCCCGATCTGGTGTGGCCGGATGTCAACGTCGCGGGCACGCTCTGCTGCCTTGCGCTGGTCTCGCCGCTGCTGGTGTGGCGGCGATGATCGCGACCCTCGCGGAATTCCGGTACTGGTACCCGAACACCGCCACGCCGAGCCTCGACGGCATCGACGTCGAGATCGACGACGGCGTCACGCTCATCGCCGGCGCCTCCGGATCGGGCAAGTCGTCGCTCCTTCGCGTGTTCAACGGGCTCGTACCGCATTTCCATGGCGGCACCGTCCTGGGCCGCGCGACCGTCTGCGGCCACGAGGTGATCAGCACCCCGACGCGCACCCTCGCCACCACGGTTGGATTCGTCTTTCAGGACCCGGAGCTGCAGTCCGTCTATCCGAGCGTCGAGCGCGACGTGGCCTTCGGGCTCGAGAACATCGCGACTCCGCCCGCCTCGATGCCGGGCATCGTGACCGACGCGCTCGAACGCACGGGGATCGCGCACCTCCGGGGTCGGGCCGTCGCGACGCTGTCCGGTGGCGAGCGGCAGCGGCTCGCGCTCGCCGGGGTGATCGCGATGCGGCCGCGGATGCTCGTGCTCGACGAGCCGCTCTCGCAGCTCGACGACGAGGGCGCGCGGTCTCTGATCGCAACACTCGCCGAGCTGGCGGGCAGGGGCACAGCCGTCGTCGTCGCGGAGCATCGGCTGGAACACCTCGCGACGCTGCCCGGCCGGCGGCTGGCGATCGACGGCGGCCGCCTGAGCGCCCTGCGGATGTCGTCGCCGGGAGACGCACGAAGCGCAGCGCGTGCACCCGCCCCCGACGTACCGGCCATCGCGCCGGTCGCGTGGAGCCTCGCCGGCGTCGCGACCGGTCCCGCGGGGACGCCTGTCCTCGAGGATGTGTCGCTCGAAGGCCGGGCCGGCGAGGTCGTCGCACTGGTCGGTCCCAACGGCGGCGGCAAGACCACCCTGCTGCGCACCATCTCAGGCCTCCTGGCGCCGATCTCCGGCAGCGTCAACCGCATTCAGGGTCGGGTGGCATACCTTCCTCAGAACCCGATGGCGATCCTGCACCGCTCCACGGTGGCCGCCGAGGTCGCGTGGACGGTGCGAGGCGATGCGCGGAACGAAGATGCGAGCGAGCTCGTCGCGGACCTGGGCCTCACGACTCTCGCCGGTCGAGATCCTCGCGACCTGAGCAGCGGGGAGCGCCAGCGCGCCGCCATCGCCGCGATCCTCGCAGGGGCGCCGCGTATCGCCCTGCTCGACGAGCCGACACGCGGGATGGACGATCTGGCGCGTGACGCGCTCTGCCGCGTCATCGCGCGAATGCGAGCCGCCGGCTGCGCGATCGTTGTTGCCACGCATGACAAGAACCTTGCCGGGGCAGTGGCAGATCGCAGCATCGCCGTCGGGTCGGGCGGCACTCGCGAGCTCACCCCGAAGGCCGTCGCGTGAGAGTCGCCGCGATCTCCGTCGCCGGTCTTGCGCTGTTCCTGTGGCCGTTCGTCGCCGCTGACACACCACCTGCCGCGGCGGCCGTCGCACTGAGCATCGGTGTTGTCGCGGTGCTCGTGTTCGTCGAGGCGTCGACGAGGAAGCTCGACGCCCGTCGCTTCGCGCTCCTCGCCGCAATCGCGGCGATCGACGCCGCGCTGCGGCTCGTCCTGGTGACCGGCCTCGGCGGTTTCAGCCCGATGTTCTTCCTGATCCTCGCCGCCGGCTACGTGTACGGACCGTCGTACGGATTCCTCGCGGGCTCGGTCGCACTCCTCGCGTCATCGGTCGCGACCGGTGGCATCGGGCCGTGGCTGCCCTACGAGATGGTGGGCTGCGGCTTCGTCGGTGTCCTCGCCGGCCTGGCAGGCCTGCGCCGCACCGGGCCGGCCGGCTGGCGCGACATCGTCATCCTCGCCGCTGTCGGCGCCCTGGCCGGGTTCGCGTATGGCGCCCTGCTCGATGTCTGGGACTGGACCACCTTCTACCGAGGCGCTCCGGATTTCGGCTGGCAGCCTGGCCTGTCCATTGCCTCAGCGTTCGGCCGCTTCGTCCGCTTCTACGTCGCGACCTCCCTGGTGTACGACGGCTTCCGTGCGGCCGGCAATGCCATCGCGATCATCGTTCTGGGCGCCCCGGTCCTCGCGGGGCTGGTGCGCATCCGCTCGCGTTTCAGTGTCGTGGTGCTGCGCCCCGGTGCAGCAGCCGCGCCCGCCGCGGCCGTCAGCCGGAGATGAGGGCAAGCACCGCGAAGGCAGCGGCGATGATCGCCCCGGCGACCAGCGGGAGCTTCGACACCGGCCACGGCGTGCGACGGCTCACCGCCGCGGCGACGCCGAGGGTCACCGCGATGCCCGCTCCGTACAGGTAGTGCAGCTCGACCTTCGGGCGATGCCCGCCGAAATACACGATCGCGCCAAGCACGACCTGTATCGCAACCGCCAGGAGCAGCAGGCGCAGGTAGAGCTTGAGGATCGTGTGGACGAACGGCGTTACCAGCGAGAGCAGCGCTGCGAGCCCACCGACGACGGCGGCGACCACGATGAAGAAGCCGACCTTGTCGTGGATCGTGACCCAGTCGATCGAGGCGAGCATCAGTCCGGCCAATACTGCTCTTCGCGGATTGCCTTGTCGTCGAATCCCGCCCTTCGCATGATCGCCCGGGCGCCGCTGATCATCCCGGGATGTCCGCAGAGGAACACGCCCCCGTTGCCCGGCCGCATCCCAACCTGGTCGGCGTACTTGCGCAGGACGTCCTCGACCCTTCCGTGCTCGCCACTCCACTCCGGGTCTTCCCAGGGCCGGCTGACGGTGGGCACGTAGGTGAACCAGTCGAACTCCCGCTCCAGCGCCGTCAACTCCTCCGCGTAGCCGAGCTCGACCGACTTCGCCGCTCCCTGAAGGATCACCACCGGGATCGGCGTCCAGTCGCCGGCCCGCGCGCGCGACGCGAGGGTACGCAGCAGGCTGACGAAGGGCGCGACGCCGGTGACGGTCGCGACGAAGAGGTGCGGCTGGTCGAGCAGCGGCGCATCACGAAGGAACAGTCCCTTGGTCCGGCGCCGCACGATCACCTCGCCACCGACCCCGAGGGCGAAGAGCGGATCGGACAGCTCGCCTTCGGGCACGCGCTCGATGAACAGCTCGATCTCGTCCTCGAGCGGCGACGAGCAGATCGAATAGGGCCGCTCGATGATTCGGCCGTTCAGCTGCAGCCCGAGCGTCACGTACTGACCGGGGCGGTAGGGAAGCTCCGTTTCAGTGCGAATCCGGATGATCCAGAGATCAGTTGCCGGGTCACGACGTGACACGACGGTTGCCGAGGCGTACTTGTCCGGATCGATCATGAGCGCGGGGAGAGTGTAGGGGGAAGGGGGAAATGCGCCCGTTTTTCCGAAAGGGCGCACCGTGTCGTCATGATGTACGGCCCCCTCGCCCTGGTCGGTGGTGATGAATTCCACCCGGGCAACGAACGGCAGGATGGAATCCTGCGTGACGCGTGTGCCGGAAGGCCCGCCTATATTGTCGCGACAGCCGCGCAGGAATATGCCGCCGGAGCCGTCGAGACGGCCCGGAAGTGGTTCAGCGGCATCGGGCTCGAAGTGCGAGAGCTGCGAATCCGAAACAGGGAGGACGCGGCGTCGGCGAAGATCGCCGAAGAAGCCGCTGGAGCCGGCCTCGTCTACATCGCCGGCGGGGATCCCGGGTTCGTCGTCGACGTGCTTCGCGCCAGCGCAGTGTGGAAGGCTGTGGCCGCAGCGTGGCGGGCGGGTGCTGCGCTCGCAGGCTCCTCGGCCGGCGCGATGGCTCTCTGCGAGTGGTGCCTCGTGCAGACCAGCTGGCCAGGCGAGATTGACGAACGCTCGGTCGACGCGCTTGGCTTGATTCCCGGCTGCGCCATCCTCCCCCACTTCGACGTCCTCGGTGACGCGTGGATCCCGTGGGCCCAGGAGGGCCTCGAGAGCGACGCCACCGTGATCGGGATCGACGAGCGCACCGCCGCGGTGCTGCGCGATGGCCGCTGGGAGGTCGTCGGCCCCGGTGCGGTCACCATCCTGCACGGGTCAGAGCGAGGCCGCCATCTCGAAGGCGAAATGATCGAGGGGATGGCAAGCCCGGAACCTTGAGGTTGTTCGGACCGTAATCCGACCGTAACCCTGCTCCGTTTACATCTATGCAAGGGTGGATAACCTCAACAGCGAAGGAATCGTGAGACGACCGAAATGAGCTTCAAAGGCGCAATCATCGACATGGACGCGGCGAAGGCCCGCGCCGCTGACGAAAAGGCGCGGCGCCAGCTCCGCATTCAGCATATTCAGCGTCTCGAGCGCGTGCTCGACACCGTTGAGCACCACAACCTGCAACGCGATCGTCAGGTTCCGGCCACGATGTGGCGCCAGCTCGCCGAGCTCGAAGGCGTGCTGCCCGTTCCGGCACCTCCGGCGCTGTGGCAGGCCCGCAACACCGCTCGTCTGCACGACGCACTCCTCGACTGGGAAGCCGATCTCCTCGACGAGGTCGCACCGCATCGCGTCGCGTACGACGACACGCACGACGACTGACTCCTCACCCGCTCGGGCGGGTCTGGCACACTCAGCGGTCGTGATCACCGCCGAACGAATGGCGCTCGTCGAGCGCAACACCGCCGAGATCCTCGGCGCGGACGAGCTCCCGCCGTTGATGGACGCCGGCCTCGAGATCCGGCATTACATCGGTTTCGAGATCTCCGGCAAGGCGCATCTCGGCACAGGGCTGATGAGCATGGCCAAGGTGCGCGACCTCACCGCCGCGGGCGTGCACTGTTCCGTGCTCCTTGCTGACTGGCACACCTGGATCAACGACAAGCTCGGCGGCGACCGCGACCTCATCCGGCGCATCGCGACCGGTTATTTCACCGAAGCGATGCGCGCGTCGCTGCTGTGCGTCGACGCGGATCCGTCGGCTGTCGAGTTCGTGCTCGCGTCCGATCTCTACCGGGACGACGACACGTACTGGGCGACGCTCATCGAGGTGAGCAAGAACACCACGCTCGCGAGAATGCAGCGGAGCATCAGCATCCTCGGCCGGCAGGAGGGTGAGAGCATCGACTTCGCGAAGCTCATCTACCCGGCGATGCAGGCCGCCGACATCTTCACGCTCGGCGTGCACATCGCGCACGCGGGCATCGATCAGCGCAAGGCACACGTCATCGCTCGTGACGTCGCGACGCAGATGCGCGTACACGCCGTCCGCGGTGTTGACGACGCCCCGATGAAGCCGGTCGCCCTGCATCACCCGTTGCTCCTCGGCCTCCGCCGCCCGCCGGTCTGGCCGGTGCCACCTGAGTCGGTGCGCGACGTCTTCTCGGCGATGAAGATGAGTAAGAGCGATCCCGGATCGGCGGTGTTCGTCCATGACACCCCTGACCAGATCGTCGACAAGGTGCGGCGCGCCTTCTGCCCGCCCGGCGAGGTCACCTTCAATCCCATTCTCGACTGGATCGACAAGCTCGTCTTCGGCATCGCAGGCGGTCCTTTCGTCGTCGATCGCTCCGAGGCGAACGGCGGCAGGGTCACCTTCGACACACCTGCCGAGGTGAGCGCGGCATACATCGAAGGCTCGCTCCACCCGATGGATGCAAAAGCGGGCCTCGCGGCGCGACTCATCGACCTGCTCGAGCCCGCGCGTGCGCATTTCGCGAAACCTGAGGTGCATTCCATGCTCGACGAGATCGAGGCGGCGACCACCTAGATCAGCCGATTCAGCGCAGCCCGACCGCCTCCTGCACCCGGTGCAGCGTCGCGTCGGCCACGAGCCGCACGCGCGCCGCGGAGTCGGCGAGCACGCGATACAGCCCCGCCTCGTCTGCGCGCAACTCCTCATATCGGTGCTGGATCGGGGCGAGCGCATCGACGATCGCGTCGGCGACGGCGCCCTTGAGCACGCTGTAGCTCTTTCCCTCGAATTCGTGGAGGGCCGCGTCGGCGCTGACGCTGCTGAGCGCCGCGTAGATCTCGAGCAGGTTCGCGATGCCGGCGCCGGCAGGCGCCTGCACTGCGGGACTGGTGTCCGTCGTCGCGCGCGCGATCTTCCGCCGCACCGTCTCCGGCGGATCGAGCAGCAGCACGGCGTGCCCCGGCCGTTCGACCGCGATGCTCTTGCTCATCTTGTCCTCGGGCGAATCGAGCCCCATCACTCGCGAGCCGACAGTGCTGATCAGCGGCTCGGGCACCTTGAAGATGTCACCGCGCTGCGAATTGAGGCGTTGTGCGAGATCGCGGCAGAGCTCGATGTGCTGGCGCTGATCCTCGCCGACCGGGACGAAGTCGGCGTCGTAAAGGAGGATGTCGGCGGCCTGCAGCACCGGGTACGTGAAGACGCCGGCGTTGATGCGTTCCCGTCCCTGGAGCTGAACGCGAGCCTTGAACTGCGTCATCCGGTCGAGCCAGCCCATCGGCGTCAGCGTCTCGAGGATCCAGCAGAGCTGGGTGTGCGCTGGGACGTGCGACTGCACGAAGATCTCGCAGCGCGCCGGGTCGAGGCCGCACGCCATGTACATCGCGGCGAGCTCGAGCGTGAGCGAACGCAGGCGATCGGGATCCGGATGCTGGGTGAGCGCGTGCAGGTCGACGATGCAGAAGTAGTTCTCGTACTTGTCCTGGTCGCGGGCCCAGTTGCGCAGAGCGCCGAGGTAGTTGCCGAGGTGCAGGCCGAAGTCCGGCTGAATGCCGCTCAGAACCCGTGGGCGCACGACGACGGTGTCAGGCATCGAGCGCAGAGCCTAGCGTCAGGCGGTGCGACGGCGCTGTCCGCGAGGCTTCGCGACCGCTCGCGGCGACCAGCACTCGGCCACGAACGCTGCGATCTCGGCGGTGAGCCGCTCGGGCCAGAAGCGAAGTTCGAGAATGTGCGATGCCTCGACAAGGCGTGCCCGCGGCAGCTCTTCCATGAGCGTGCCCGCGTCCGAGAACGGATGCACGGGGTCGATGTGATGACCGACGACCAGCGCCGGCATGGACAGCTCACGCCGTTGGGCGCTGTGTGGCGCGACACGATTGAAGAAGACACCCTCGAGGAGGGCGGCGCTCGGTCCCGGTTCCTGACGGATGGCGTCGAATGCGACGTTGCCCCAGAACGGCAGCGCCCAGCGGGGGACGCGGCGCATCAACGCTGTGAGGGGGCGGAGGAGCTGTTCGCCGAAGTGCAACGCGACCAGCAGCGGACCGAACGTGAGCACCGACGCGACAAGCCCGTTCTCGAGCACCGGCATCTCGACGATCATCCCGCGCACCCGGCTCGGAGCCAGACGCGCCACCTCGAGCGTCACATTGGCGCCGAGCGACGTCCCCCCGACCACTGCCTCGTCGATGTCGAGATGATCGAGGAGCGCGATCGCGTCGCGGGCAAACGACTCGATCGAGTACTCCTTCATATCGCGAGGACGATCGGAACTCCCGTGCCCGAGCGGGTCGAGGGTCAGCACGTGCGCTCCACTCGCCGCAAGCGCCTTGGCGAGCGGCTCCTGCATGAGCACCGGCAGGAGCAGCCCTGGCATGAGCAGCACCCAGCGCTTGCCCTCACCGAATTCGGTGTACGCCAGTCGGTGACCGCGGCTGGTGAAGGCCGACTGAGACACGCGCAGTGTGCGTCCGGGTGGCATCTCCCCCACTATGCCGGAAGAACGGCGCCTTCGTCACGCCCGGGGCGCGCCGCATCCGGCCATTTCGGCGGTCGTTCCGTGCACGTGGCCTAGAGTCACCGGACATGGGAATGCTCACTCGAACCGCCGCCCGCAGCCTCCTCTCTGGGATCTTCGTGTACTCGGGGTACGGGATGATCAACAACGCTGATCGGTATGCGAAGCAGGCCCACAAGGCGCTGCCGATACTGCCGGAAGAGCCCATGCTGGCGAAGGTGCAGGGTGCCGTGATGGTCGGCGCAGGCTCGACTTTGGCGCTCGGCATCCTGCCGAAGCTGTCCGCTCGGCTCCTCGCGCTGACGCTGATCGCCAGCACCTATATCGGCCACCCCTTCTGGAAGGCGGAGACACCTGAGGAGCGCCGTCCGATGCTCATCCAGTTCCTGAAGAACGTGGGGCTTTTCGGCGGGCTGCTCTACATCTCCTCGCAGAGGCGGCGGAAGCAGCAGCAGGCGGCCGTCTGATTCAGCGCGAACGCTCCAGGCTCGCGAGGTACGCCGCGAGTCCCGTCTCCCAGGCGGGAAGCGGCGGCTCGCCAAGCTCTCGCCAGCGGCGGTTGTCGAGCACCGAGTAGGCGGGTCGCGTTGCCGCGGTCGGGTACTCGGCCGTCGTGATCGGCACGACCGCCGTGTTCAGGCCACGCGCACGGATCGCCGCAACTGCCAGCTCGAACCACGTGGTGACGCCGCTGTTGGTCAGGTGATATGTACCGGGAGGAGCGATCTCGATCAGACGGAGGAGTGCGGGCGCGAGATGCCCGGTCCATGTCGGCCCCCCGTGCTGATCGTCGACCACCCGCACCTCAGGTCGCTCCTTGGCCAGGCGGAGCATCGTGACCACGAAGTTGGGCCCCTGGCGACCGTAGAGCCAGCCGGTGCGCACGATGAGATGGTCGGGGGCGGTTGAGCGCACCGCCTCCTCGCCGTGGAGCTTGGTCCGGCCGTATGTGGATTGCGGGGCCGTCGGCGCGTCCTCGTCGATCGGCTCCGTCGCCAATCCGTCGAAGACGTAGTCGGTGCTGAGGTGGCAGAGGCGCACGCCCGCAGCCGCGCATGCGGCGGCGACGATCCCGGCGCCTGTGGCGTTGACGAGCTCCGCCTCCGCCTCGTGATCCTCGGCGGCGTCAACGCGCGTCCACGCCGCGCAGTTGATCACCGCGTCGGGCCTGCTCGCGTCGATCGCCTGCTTGACGGCTGCCGGGTTCGTCACGTCGCCACTCGCGTGGCCGAGCGCGGTGACCTGGCCGCCGCCACGCCGGATCTCGTCGGTCAGATCGAGGCCGAGCTGGCCGGATCCCCCGAAGACGAGGTACTTCAGTGACATACCCCCGCCGGCGGGATCAGAGCTCGACGCGCGAGTGATCGCCGAGCATGAGTCGCACGGCTGTCGGCCGCGCCGGCGACTTGCACACCTCGCACTCCTTGCCGATCAGTGATCCGTCGATCTTCCCGTCGACGTCGTGGATGCGCGTGCCTTCGAGGACGATGCTGTTCTCGATCTCCGCGTTGCGCACGAGGCAGTCGTAATAGATCGACGTGAACGGCCCGATGTACGCGTTGTCCACGACTGTCCCGCTGCCGATGATCGCCGGCCCGCGCACGACGCAGTTGCGAAGCGTCGCCCCCGCCTCGATGACCACCTTCCCGTGGAGGCGCACGTCCTCGCCGACGGTGCCGTCGGTGCGTGCCTCGAGGGTGTCGAGGATCATGCGGTTGGCCTCGAGGATGTCATCGAGACGCCCGGTGTCCTTCCACCACCCCTCGATGACGTGCGGCATCACCCGCTTCCCCGTGTCGATGAGGCGCTGGATCGCGTCCGTGATCTCCAGCTCACCGCGAGGGCTCGGCTCGATGGCGTCGATGGCCTCGAAGATGAGCGGCGAGAAGAGATAGACGCCGACCAGTGCCAGGTCGGAACGGGGCACTGACGGTTTCTCCACGAGTGAGATCACCCGGCCGTCCTCGAGCTCGGCGACGCCGAAGCGCTGGGGCTCCGGAACCCGGGCGAGCAGGATCATCGTGTCCGCCTTCGACCGTTCGAACTCCTCGACAAGGGTCCCGATCCCCTGGGCGATGAGGTTGTCGCCGAGGTACATGACGAAGCTCTCGCCGCCGAGGAAATCGCGGGCGATCCCGACCGCGTGGGCGAGGCCGAGCGGCGCCTCCTGGGGGATGAACGTGACGTTCGCCCCGAACTTCGACCCGTCGCCGACGGCGGCGCGTACCTCGTCAGCGGTGTCGCCGACGATGATCCCGATGTCGTGGATGCCCGCCTTGGTCAGCGCGTCGATCGCGTAGAAGAGGATCGGACGGTTCGCGACCGGGATGAGCTGCTTCGCGCCGGTGTGGGTAATCGGCCGCAGCCTCGTCCCCTTGCCGCCGCTGAGGATGAGGCCCTTCACGGGGCGTCGGTCACGCGCATCGGCGCAGCGTACCAGCCGCCCGCGCGTGCGTCCGTCCCGCCCAGGGCTCGCATCGGGAACGCACACCGACGGTGCCGTGATGACATTTGCAACACGTCGTACGACGAATGTCCCAAACGCGGCGAACGGCACTAGGCTATCCACAGGCGACGCCCCGAGAGGGGGGGCGTCGTCCGAACCCCTTGTACGATGCGCCGATGGGCCGGCATCTGATCACGAGCGCCTTGCCGTACATCAACGGGGTCAAGCACCTGGGCAACCTCGTCGGTTCCATGCTGCCCGCCGACGTCTACGCGCGGCATCAGCGGTTGCGCGGCCACGACGTCCTCTTCATCTGCGCGACCGATGAGCATGGGACGCCCGCCGAGCTCGCGGCTGCCGCCGCGGGACTGAGCGTCGCCGACTACTGCGCGGAGCAGCACGAGATCCAGGCGGACCTGTCGCGTCGATACGGCCTCTCCTTCGACCATTTCGGCCGCAGCTCGTCGACACAGAACGCCGAGCTCACGCGCCACATGGCTGAACGGCTCCGTGCCAACGGGATGGTCGAGGAGCGCGTCACCGACCAGGTGTACTCGCTGGACGACGAGCGGTTCCTCCCCGACCGCTACATCATCGGGACCTGCCCGCACTGCGGGTACGAGCGCGCCAACGGCGACCAGTGCGAGAACTGCGCCCGCCTGCTCGAGCCGTCTGATCTGATCAACGCGCGGTCGGCGATCTCGGGGAGCACGCGGCTCGAGGTGCGCGCCACCCGGCATCTCTTCATCCGTCAATCGCTCATGGCGGACCGGATCCGCGAGTGGATCGACTCGCACACCGACTGGCCGATCCTGGTGTCATCAATCGCGCGCAACTGGCTCAACGTGGGCCTCGAGGATCGCAGCATCACGCGCGACCTCAAATGGGGCATTCCGGTCGGCTGGCCGGGTTTCGAGAACAAGGTGTTCTATGTCTGGTTCGACGCGCCGATCGAGTACATCGCAGCGACCAAGGAGTGGGCGGACCTTCAACCGATGACACGCGACTGGCGGTCGTGGTGGTTCGACGCCGGCGATGTGCGCTACACCGAGTTCCTCGGCAAGGACAACATCCCCTTTCACACCATCAACTTCCCGATCACGCTCATGGGCACCGCCGAGCCGTGGAAGCTCGTCGACTACGTGAAGGGCTTCAACTACCTGACGTATTACGGCGGGAAGTTCTCGACCAGCCAGAAGCGCGGCATCTTCATGGACACGGCGATCGACCTGCTCCCCGCCGACTACTGGCGCTACGCGCTGCTCGCCGCCGCTCCGGAGTCCGACGACGCCGAGTTCACGTGGGAAGGGTTTGCGCTGACCGTGAACAAGGACCTCGCGGGAATCTTCGGGAACTTCGTGCAGCGCACGCTCAAGCTCACCGAGAAGCTGTTCGGGATGGTCGTCCCGGCGGGCGGCGAACCCGGTCCCGAAGAGGCCGAGCTTGCCGTGTCGCTCGATGCCGCGCTTGGGACCTACGCGGAGGAGATGGACGCGATGCGCTTCCGTCCCGCGGCGTTCGCGCTGCGCAGCCTCTGGACGCTCGGAAACCAGTACCTCGACCGGTGTGCACCGTGGCACGAGACCGACACGGCGCGGGTCGCGTGCATCCTGCGAACCGCGATCAACGTGGCGCGCATCGAGGCCATCGTCTCCTCCCCGTTCGTGCCCTTCGGGTGCGAACGCCTGGCAGCGACGCTCGGCCTCTCGGTGGCGGAGCAGGCCTGGCCGGGACCCGCGGCCACCGAACTCGGCTGCCTGGAAGCGGGGCGGGTGCTGACGGCGGAAGAGCCGCTCTTTCCTCGAATCGGCGACCGCAGCACGCTGGCGGCGTGGGTCGCCGACATGGAGTCGCGGTTCGGCGGGCCTTCTTGACGTTTGAACGTCCTGGCGCGTTAGTAACACTTTCGACAGGTCGTCGCGGTATCGTGGAGGTCCCCAGATGAACGTCGATCCACCGAGCTGGGAGCACCCGCCGCTCCCGCCCGAAACGCCCGCGGAGCGGCCACGCGGCAGCAGGCTCCGTCTCGCCGGTGTCGCGCTCGGCATCGCGGTGATCGGCGCCGTCGCCGGGTTCGTCGTGACCCGCGCAGGTGCGGTGACGCTCGCGAGCGCGGATGCAGCTCAGGCGTCGCCGAAGCCATCGTCATCGGCTCATCCCCCGTCCTTCGGCCGAGGCGGATTCGACTTCCGCTGTCACGGCGGCTTCGCGAGCACCGGCTTCGGTGCCGCGGGCGGTGGGTTCTGCGGTGGGGACACCGGCACCGTCACCCAGATCAGCGGGTCCACACTCACGATTCGCACGCTCGCGGGCACCGTGACCGTCACGACCAACTCCTCGACGAAGTTCAGCCGTGAAGGCAAGCAGCTGAGCTTCAGCGCGATCAAGGTCGGCGAGGTTGTCGCAGTGCGCGGTTCCCGCAGCGGCACTACGAAGACCGCATCCTCGCCCATCGCCGCGACCGCGATCACGATCGAGGTCCCGACCATCATGGGACGGGTGCAGTCGGTCAGCGGCGCCACCATCACGCTCGTCACAAGCGATGGTCAGCTCGAGTACGTCACAACCTCCGGCGCGACCGTGTACCAGGGGTTCCGCGGCGCCACCGCGACGAGCGCCTCGGTCAAGGCCGGCGTCTTCGTCGTCGCGCAGGGCGCCGAGACCGACCTCACCCACATGACCGCGGACGGCATCCAGGTGCTGGGCAACATGAGCTTCGGACCGCACAGCTTCCCCGGTCACTCCGGGTCAGAGGCGTCGCCGCGTCCGAGTACCGCGGGGAGCCCGGTCTAACCGGTCGCGTTCCGGATGGCCCGCGCCCGCTTGCGCAACTCGCGGCGGCGGTCGGCAAGGGCCCGCAGGTCTCGCGCGGAGTCGAGTCGCTCCTGCTCACGTTCCAGCTTGCGTTTCGACTCGAGCCGAGCCAGGACACTCGGATCGTCTGCCGCCGCCGCACGGACGGCACACCCCGGCTCGTTCTCGTGCCTGCAGTTGCGAAAACGGCAGTTCGCCGCGACCTCGGTGAGGTCGCCGAACACCTCCTCGATGCCGGCGCCGGCGTCCCATAGACCCAACTCGCGTGTCCCGGGTGTGTCGATGATCAACCCGCCCTCCGGCAGTTCGATCAGCTCGCGACGCGTGGTCGTGTGGCGGCCCTTGCCGTCGGACCGAACCTCGCCCGTCGCGAGCATCTCCGACCCCGTGAGGCGATTGACCAGCGTCGACTTGCCGGTGCCACTGGGTCCGACGAGGACCGCGACCGAGCCCGGTGGGAGTAGTGCGCGGACGCGTGCCACGCCCTCGCCCGCGGCATTGACGGCGACAACCTCGGCGCCCGCGGCGACGGAGCGAGCAGAGCGCAGATCACCCGTGAGGTCGACGCTGAGGTCGGATTTGGTGAGCAGCACGACCGGCGTGGCGCCACTCGACCAGGCCATCGCGAGGGCGCGTTCGATGCGCCGCAGCCTGATCGCAACGCCGAGCGCGACCGTGACGAAGACGATGTCGATGTTTGCCGCAACCGCTTGACCGACCGTGGCGACCCCTGCGGCGCGACGCATGAGCACGCTGCGCCGCGGCAGCAGGCGCACCGCAACGCCGTCGTCGACCACCAGCCAGTCACCGGTCGTGACGCCACCGTGGTCAGGCGAGCCTGCGAGCGGTGACGCAAGCGGAACCCGGTCGGTCCCGACTTCGGTCACGACAGTGACCACGGGACCGTCGACGCGGACTACGAGGCCGCGCAGGCCGGCAACGGTTGCGGCGTCAACGAACGCCGACTCGAGTGAGCCGTTCCACCCGAGCGCGGTGAGACGGCGAGGATCGTGAGACAACTGGGAACTCCATGGTGGGGAAAGAGCCCGGAGCCCCGGTGACGACCGCGCACCAAGGTGCGGCGCGAAGTCGACGAGCGATCAGGCGGCGGAGCCGCCGGGCACGACGTCGGAGTGGCGCGCAGGTGGCGCAATCGCTGGTGCCATTACCGTGCCCTCCGTATGCGTGTGCTGATCGGTCGCCCGCATCCTACCGCACGGGCGCCGCGATTGCGCTACGCGCGAGTGATACGGACCACCAGCCAGGACGTGACGCTCGCGAGAACGAGGCCGCCGACTAGGTCCGCGAAGTAGTGCTGCTTGATGAGCACCGTCGACGCGACGATGAGCGCGGTCCAGACCGCAGCGGGGATGCCGATGCGCTTGTCAACGCGCCACCAGTGGATCGCGATGATCGTCGACAGCGATGTGTGCAGGCTCGGAAAGTCGTTGTAGGGCTGGTCACTCCCGTAGACGGTCCGGACCATTGCGGAGAACGGGTCGGTACCCGTAATCTCCGGCCGCGCGATGTACGACTGCAGGAAGAAGTAGAACGCGTAGCTGATGAACCAGACGACGATCATCGTGATCGCCGCCGATCGATAGACGCGCACCCGGAAGAAAAGAAATGCGAGGAGGCTCACCCCGATATACGGGATCAGCGAAATGTACGGGATCGCGAAGATAGGCACCACCGGAAGCGCACGGTCGAGCGGCGACTCCAGGAAGAGGCGGTTGGGGCCGTGGTTCAGCCCGTCGTAGATGAGGTTGGTGCCGAGGATTGCCGGGATCAGCAGGAGGTTGAACGCGAGTAGCCAGCCGCGCTCAGCGAGGACGCCGTTCTTCAGCGGCGATGTCTCGTCCATGGCGCCACATCCTCCCGGTGACCGGCCCGTGCGGCAGTGAAGGCTACAGCCTCACCGGCCGCCTTGCGGGGAGCGGGTACCATGGCACGGACGCGGGAGTAGCTCAGCTGGTCAGAGCTCCTGCCTTCCAAGCAGGTTGTCGCGAGTTCGAATCTCGTCTCCCGCTCCACGTAGTCCGTAGTCCCAGCTGGTCAACCGCCCTACCGCTGAGCCCCTTGCCCAACACCATGCAGCGTTTTGAGCGACTATCGCCAGGACGGCAATCGTGCTGGGGTGACCCGTGAGTCTCCGCTTACTTCTTTCGTGAACCCGCGGGCGCTCCAGAGCTGATCCGTCGATAGCGGATGTGGGTGGTCAGCGGCGAGTGCAAGACTTCGGCAGGCTCGAAGTCGAAAACCTCGATCCCGTCGAAGATGCGCTCACCGGAACCCAGCAGGACAGGCGCGATGTCGAGGGTGAGCTCGTCGATCACCCCAGCCAGCAGCGCCTGCCGGACGGTCGAGGCTCCGCCAGCGATGTCCACGCCGCGTTCACCGGCGGTCTCACATGCCGCGGAATAGGCCGCGTCGAACCCTTCGGTGACGAAGTGGAACGTAGTCCCTCCCTCCATCCGGATGGGATCGCGAGCGTGATGCGTCAGCACGAACACAGGCGCGTGATACGGCGGTTCCGGGCCCCACCAGCCGGTCCACTCCTCGTCCCAGTCCCCGCGGATCGGGCCGAACATGTTCCGCCCCATCACATACGCGCCCCGGGGGCGCATGAGCCACTCGGTGGCGACCTTGTCGGCGTCGGTCGCCCGCGGATCGCCGATATGCCAACCGTGCAGCTCCCGGCCCCGCTTTCCCAGCGGGTTGTCCAAGCTCTGGTCCGGCCCGGCAACGAAGCCGTCAAGCGAGATCGACATGTGACAGGTGGTGTCTGGCACGAGGAACTCCCTGGTTGCGACCTGCACGCGGTCGTGCGGACGATATCAGTGGGGTCGGATTTGCCGCATGGACGCTCTCCGCCAGGTGCGGGAGTTCTGTCAGCAGGTGGGCGACGTCATCCGGCTTTCAGGCCAACTCTTCAATCGCCTTATCGATCCGCCGCTGTCTCGTTTCGACCGACTTTGCACCCTCGATGGCCAGAACATGCCTGCACTGACCGCTATACGAAAGTCCCTCGAACGCGCGTCGTGCCTGCGCGTTTCGCGCCAGCGCGTGGGCGAAATCCTCGGGAACGTCGACGCGGCGCGGTTGGGTATCGGCTTCGAGCTCCACGGTCACCGTGTCTCCGGCTTGCACACCCGCCTTGGCACGGACGTCCGCGCTCACAGGGATCAGGTACCGACCGCCCATTGAGCCCACCGTCGAGCGATACGTGTGGTCGTTGATCGTCACCGTCACCGCCGGGCGTTTGCTGTCTCCCAGCCTCGCGAGAATTGCCGGGGGTATTTCGATGCCCGTGGCCGTCTTGCCGTCGAGCCGGATCAATGCGCGGAACTTCATCATCGTGTACTCCCCGAAATCAGTTGTGCCGGAAGTCGTGGCCTGATGCGGCCTGGCGATAGAGATGTACCGCCAGCGCCGCGAGCCATCCCCAAGCGGCAAGAAGCGCGACCCAGAAGGCCGCCACCACCGCCGGGCTGCTCGAGCCGGATGCAACACCAACGAAGCCGGCGAAGAAGGTGACTCCGGTGGCTCGTGAGGCGATCGCCAGGCGCCGATTGCCGTCCGACGACAACCGACTCCCGAGCACAAAACATGCAGCGATCAATCCGACAAAGCCGATTGCTGCGCTCGCGATGTGAAGCATGCCGTGAAGCGTCAGCTCGACAGGGTGTCCTGCGGGCGCTCCGGCGGGAAACCCGTTCATCGGGTCGGCCACGAAGATGCCGGCCGCGATCATTCCGATGCCGAACAGCCCGAGCAGGTCCGATCCCCAGGTCGCGCCACGCCCGCCTTGGAGGGCGCGCCGCACACCGAACGCGCAGCAGATGACCATGACCCCGGTGAGGATGAAGTTGGTCATCTGGATCCACCCGAAGCTGCCGTTGCTCAACAGGCTGGCGTCGTCGCGACTGAGATTGAACCCCGGCCGCAACACGGCCTGGATCAGTACCACCCCCACATAGAAGGGTCCGGCCACGACTCCATATCCGAGCAGGCTTTTGGTCACTCGGTCAGCCGGAGCGCAGATACCCGCACCACCGTGATCCCGTCGGGCCATGACGTTCTCACCCATCGCCGTGTCCTCCGATGACTTCCTCTTCAGTACTGGACTGATCAGTACCCATCGCGGCATACTAGGCCGCGCTGTACTAGACTGTCAAGTACTGAATCGAGGAGCCTTCCAGTGTCTGCACGAGTCTCAGCCGCGAAACCCTCCGACGCCGGGTTAGCGCAGCGTCCTGCTGTCGCGTCAGCCAGACCGGCTGGCCGGCGCCGGACAGGACGGCTGGCCAGTGGGGCCACGATCCGAGAGGCGGCAGCCACGCTCTTCCTGGAGCGCGGCTACCAGGGCACGAGCATGGACGACATCGCTGCAGCGGCCCGCGTGTCGAAGCAGACCATCTACACCCATTTCGCCGACAAGGAGTCGCTGCTCTCCGGTCTTGTCCTCGCAAATGCGGATCGCGTTGAGGCATTCCTCGTGACCATGGCATCCGTGGTGCAGGACGCCGACGACGTTGAGATCGCACTGCAGAAACTTGCTCGCCTCTACCTGCATTTCGTCGTTCGCCCGGAGGTGCTGAAGATGCGGCGCTTGGTGCTGGCAGAGGCGGGCCGGTTTCCTGAGCTGGCGCGCACGTACTACGAGCAGGTGCCGCAACGCGTCTACGCGACGCTGGCAACGCTGTTTCGTGAGCTTGCCGATCAGGGTGCCCTTCAGGTGGAGGACGCCGACAGCGCTGCACAGCACTTCGCCTGGCTGGTGCTGGGACCGCACCTCGATCTCGGCATGTTCTGCGATGCGAGTGCTGCGGTCGCCAGCGCGTCGGACACCGCTGCCGATGACGCGGTGCGTGTGTTTCTCGCGGCGTACCGACGGGTCCAGCAGTAGCCCGGATCGGGCCGCGCTCACGGGACTCCGCAGTCTTCGCCACGTGCCGAGATGAGCGGCGACCGACCTCGGGCACGCCAATCGAGGTTCCCTGGCCATCCACGTCCCCGAGGTCACGCGACCGCTCAGGACAGGTCCTCGAGGCGGCAGTTGACTTTTACCTTCTGGTTATATAACCTTTCAGTAATGTCTATGCACGATCCTCTCAGCCTCGCCTTCGCGGCCCTGGCTGACCCCACCCGCCGAGCGATCCTCAAGCGCCTTGCAACCGGTGAAGCCGGCGTCGTCGAACTTGCAGCGGCCTCAACGCTGACTCAGCCCGCGATCACCAAGCACCTCAAAGTGCTGGAGCGAGCCGGGCTCGTCGGCCGGGGCCGCGACGGCCAGCGCCGCCCGGCGCGGCTTCAGCTTGAGGGGCTGCTCCCCGTGGACGACTGGCTGCGCGATGCGCACGCCGAATGGTCCGATCGCCTCGACCGGCTCGAGGCCCATCTCGCAGCGAAATCAACAGCAACAACGACAGAGGAGAAGAACAATGGTTGAGACTCGAACCGCCGTGGACGTTCAATCTGCGATTCCGACGAAGCAACTCGTGATCGAGCGGCACTTGAATGCCGCGCCCGACGTTGTCTTCGATGCCTTCACGAGCCCCGAAGAGCTCATGAAATGGTGGTGGCCGAACGGGTTCAGCTGCCCGGCCGCAGAGGTGGACCTCCGCATCGGTGGGACCTATCGGCTCGCGATGGAGTGGCCGGGCTCCTTCCCTGCAGAGGCACAGTTCTCTCACCACATGGGCGGCGAGTACTACGAGATCGATCGCCCACACCGCCTGGTCATGAGCGGCCGAGCTGTCAACGATGACCAGGGCGAACTCTTCGCAACGCTCATCGAGGTGACGCTCGAGGCGCGCGACGGGGGTACCGCGCTCACCATGCGACAGTCCTACTTCGAGCCGATGCCGCCCCCAGAAGCGTTGGCAGGTGCAGAACAGGGCTGGTCCGAGCAACTCGACAAGCTCGAACGGCTTCTCGCAGACGGACAGAGGTGATCGGAATGGAGACGCGCACGCTCGAGACCGCCGAGGCCGACATCGTCTACGACGTTGCGGGCCCACTGCCCACCGCCGACGGGCGCCCGCCGCTCTTCATGATCGGACAGCCGATGGACGCCGGCGGCTTCCGCACGCTGGCGTCGTACTTCCCGGACCGTACGGTCATCACCTATGACCCGCGCGGTCTGGGTCGCAGCACCCGCAAAGACGGCCGGATCGACAGCGTCCCGACCGAGCAGGCGGACGACGTGCACGCCGTCATTGCAGCCCTGGGCGCCGGCCCGGTCGAGATGTTCGCCAGCAGTGGTGGCGCGGTTACTGCGCTCGCGCTCGTGGCGGCACACCCCAACGACATCACCGTCCTTGTGGCGCACGAGCCTCCGGTGGTCACGGTGCTTCCGGACGCGGAGGCTGCCGCGAGGGCTACGGCGCAATTCCGGAGCGTGTATGCGGCGAAAGGACGCGGCGCCGGCATGGCCGCCTTCATCGCCATGACGTCGTGGCACGGAGAGTTCACCGAGGAGTACTTCGCACAACCGATACCGGATCCCGCGCAGTTCGGGATGCCGAGCGACGACGACGGCTGCCGTGACGACCCGCTGCTGTCGGATCGTTCCTCTGCTGTGGTCGGCTATCGTCCGGACTTCAACGCACTGGCCGCTGCCCCAACCCGCATCGTGATCGGGGTGGGCGAAGAGTCCCTCGGCACGTTCACCGGGCGCACGTCCGTCGCCACCGCCGAACGGCTTGGTCACCAGGCAGCGGTGTTCCCCAGCCACCACGGGGGTTTCGTGGGCGGCGACTCAGGTTATGCAGGACAGCCGGAAGCCTTCGCGCGGAAGCTGCGCGCCGTGCTGACCGAGGACGACTGAGCGCAAGCGGCGAGCTCAGTCCGGGAAGTACCGGTTGGCGGCGATGGCATCGGCCGCCCGGAGCATCTCTTGCCCCACCGGCTCGAGGCCGATCATCGTGCAGAGCAGTCCCGTCGAGACGCGCTCGATTCGGAGATGTCGAACCGCTATTTCAGTTGCGCGCGCGACGCCGGCGCTTCGAACGGGTCCGCGAAATACTGGGTTTCGTGCGAAACGAGGTCGTCGCCGAACTCCATGACGCTGACCGAGATCGTCGGTCGGCCGTCGTAGGTGATGACACATTCGCTCACCCATACCGAACCCGTACCGACCACCCTTCGCAGCGTGAAGTGGCGCTCGGCAGGGTTGCCGCGTCGCTGCTCGGCGATCGTCGAACGACCGACGAAGCGCTCGCCGGACTGCGGGTAGTCAAGCACCGCGTCCTCCGTGTACAGACGATGCTCGGCTTCGACGTCTCCGGACTCGGAGGCTGCCCAGTGCTGCTCGATCGCCGTCCGTTTCTCAAGGTCGGTGGTCATGCAAGGTCCTTCCTGGAGAGCGTCACGCTGTTCCGAACCAGGTGGTCAGCGCCACATGCAATCCCGTGGCTGTGCCGTCCCCCACCCATGCGACATGTCCATCGGGCCGTATCAACACTGCGGCGGGAGCAGCGACTGCACCGAGCACCGGAAGCTCCCACGCGCCGGCGTAGTTGGCGTCGATCAACTGAACGCGACCCGCCCATGGAGCCGTCTCAAAGCCGTCCGGCTCACCGAGGTTGAGCAGCACCGGCTGAGCTCGGTGCAGCAACTCAAACACTCGAACCGGACCGCCGGGAGTCACGAGATCCAGGTCGGGCATGCGGCGTCCGAGCAGGGGATGTCCCTCGCCAAGGTCGTAGTGGATGTCGAGACCCGACATCATCCCGGCGACCCACTTGCGAGGCTCGTCCATCCTCAGCAATTCGGTCATCGTGCCGCGCAACGCATCCGTGCGCTCGTCGGTGCGCGTGAGCGCGATCTGCGCCATGGTGTTCCGCAACACGCGGGCGCCGACCGGATGTCTCTCGGCGTGGTAGGTCTCGAGGAGCCCGTCCGGTGATATCCCCTTGACCACCTGGGCCAGCTTCCACCCCAGATTCACCGCGTCCTGGACACCGGTGTTGAGACCCTGACCACCGAGCGGGGGATGCACGTGTGCCGCATCGCCCGCGAGAAGGATCCGCCCCTTGCGATACGACACCGCCTGGCGGGTGTTGTCCGTAAAGCGGGACGCCGAGCTCAGGCTGTGCACGCCGTAGTCGGTCCCGTCGGAGGCGATGAGCGCCTCGCTGACGTCCCGCAGGGTGGGCTCGGCAGTGTGCTCGACCTCGCGTTCGGTCAGGACGACCACAATCCGGTTGGCGTCCTCGGCCGGCCCGATCCCACCCCCCGGACGCAAGCCGAATGCCGGCTTCTCCATCATCTCGACCTCGGCCATGAGCCAGCTCGTCGATGGATCCCAGCCGGCGAACTCGATGCCGGCAGCCTTGCGGATCACACTGCGGGCCCCATCGCACCCGACCAGGAAGTCCGCCCGGATCGATGTGCCGTCGGAAAGCGCGACGTCGACCCCGGTGTCGTCCTGGGTGAACCCTGCCACCTCACGTTCACGCATGGCCGGCACCCCGAGCTCCTGGACCCAAGCGGACAGCAGGCGCTCAGTCTGAACCTGTGGGATGGCGAGCCCGTAGTTGTGGCGCGAGGGGAAATCACTGATGTCAAGGGGTATGCGGCCGAAGCCCTCGATCTGCATCACCTTCCCCACCGCGAGGAACCGATCGGCGACGCCGCGCTGATCGAGCACTTCGATGGTGCGTGCGTGCAGACCGCCGGCGCGTGCGCGGTCGGGATCCGGAGCGGCGCTTCGCTCGACGACGACAACATCGACATTCGCCAGCGCCAGTTCAGCGGCCAGCATCATTCCCGTCGGGCCTCCGCCGGCGATGACCACCGCGTGGTCACTCATGCGTGTCGTTCCGCGCCGCTGGTCCAGCGCTCCACTGCGAAGTTCATCATCAGAGCGACGTCCGCGCGCGACCCGTACATCGACAACAACACGTCCACCTCGCGCCTCCCGCTACCGCAGATCTCCAGTCAACGTCCGTAACTCTGCAGCACACGCCGGGTCTTGCCGCAAGCCCCCCTGCGCTACTATTCTTAAGTGGAAGGGAGTCCAACAAGCCTCCCGTTCTTCGACAGTTCCGGGTCGGTGCAGGCCGCCAGGTTGAAACAGCACGGCCGCCGCTGCCCGCTCTTCATCTTCGAGATGGTGACTTCGACGCGTCGTTCGCGCGTGTCGAGGTTGGCAGTCGCGTTGATCCAGCGAACCCATTCCCAGCGCGCCATCGGCGTGATGTCCTTCCACAGGTCCTGGATCTTCTGAGGGGCGGTCGCCAGAGCTTTCTGCAGATCCTCCGGCACGCTCGGCTCCGGCCACTCTTTGCTCGGCTCGATCTCGAGCGTTGCCGTATCACCCGATTCGATTGCTGCAGCCCGCTGCAGCTTCCGATCAACCCTCATCCAGTGGCCGGCCGCGCCGTCCGGTTCCAACACCGTCTGGAACGCATGACCATTGATCGTTCCATGCACGGACACCTGTCCGCGCGACGGCAGCTTCCTGCTCGCCTGCTCCGGCAACCGCAACACGGTGTATTTGTCGACTGTCTCGAGCGGGGCGTCAAAACGAATCGTCATCAGATCACCGCGACGCGGAGCAGCGACTTGATCGCCCGGCGCTCGTCCATCGCAGCGTACGCTTCCGCGACGCCGTCGAGATCTGTCTCGTAGTCGAACACCAGGCCAGGGTTGATCGTTCCCGCCAGCACGTCGTCCATCAGCTCGGGAAGATAGGCGCGGGCCGGGGCGACACCATCGCGGATCCCGATGTTGCGATACACCACCGTTTCAACGACCGGAAGATCCATCCCATGCGGCGCGCCCACGACCCCGACCAGCGAGCCGGCTCGGACGATCGCCATCGCGGTGGCCATTGACTCCCTGGTCCCCACGCACTCCAGCGACGCGTCGACGCCGATGCCGTTCGTCAATGCATTGACTGCCTGGTTTGCATCGTCGCCACGCTTGTCGACGATGTCGGTGGCACCGAAGGTGCGTGCCAGCTCCTGCCGCGCGGGGTTCCGGCTCAAGGCGATGATGCGCTCCGCACCCAGGCGGTGCGCGGCGAGCACCGCGCAGAGACCGACTGCGCCGTCACCAACCACCGCGACGGTGTCGCCCTTCTTGGCCCCGGCGCTCGCCGCTGCGTGGTTGCCGGTGCACATCACGTCCGACAGCGCCATCAACGAGCGCATGATCGCGTCGGAGTGACCGGAGCCGGGAACGCGGACAAGGGTTCCGTCGGCCAGGGGGACGCGCACCGCTTCTCCCTGACCGCCGTCGATGCCGTGGTTCCCGAATCCGCCACCGTTGACGCATTGCGAGGTGACACCTGCGAGGCAGTTCGCACACGTACCGTCGCTGTACGTGAACGGCGCGACCACGAGATCGCCCTTGTGCACGTTCTGCACGTCCGAACCGACCTCTTCGATCACACCCATGAACTCATGGCCGATCGGGCCAAGGTCGTGCGGCGTTTCGCCTCGCAGATACCACAGATCTGACCCGCACACGCAGGCGAGCACCACGCGGACGACCGCATCCGTCGGCTTCTCGATTGAGGGGTCGGGACGGGTACCGACGGTAATCGAACGTGGTCCGCCGAAGACTGCAGCCTTCATTCCGCTTCCTTGCCGTCCAGCGGTTGTCCGGCACCGTACTCGTCATCGCTCACGTGCCGGCCCCACGTCGCATTCTTGCCGTCTTCATCAACCTCCACCAACGAGAGATGCGTCATGAAGCGTGTCGGTGACGCGCCGTGCCAGTGCTCTTCACCCGGCTCGAAGAACACGCGGTCACCGGGCCGAATCACCTCGACGTCACTGTCGCGACGGCAGACCCGTCCGACGCCTTCCGTGACGTAGATGTTCTGGCCATTCGGGTGGGTGTGCCACGCGGTGCGCGCACCCGGGGTGAAGTGAACGGTGCTCGCATTGAGCCGCGAGCCACGGGTCGGCGTTGCCACCGGGTCGATGTACACGTCGCCCGTGAACCACTCAGCAGGCCCTCTGGCTGTATCCCGGTTGTTCCTCGTGACTTCCATCGTCTTTCTCCTTACTCACGACGTTCGCGGAGAGGCCAGGGAGGCCAGGCGTCGAGACGTGCGTTCCACGGAGTCCAAGCCAAACGCATCCTAGGTCGGATGCTCGAGACGCCGTCCGTCGTCCCTCGTCCACGGCTATTGACACTAGCTAATTGGCTACGTATAGTAGCCAACATGAAGCGAACAGCCGCCACCCCGACCGCTCGCCAGAGCACCAGCTATCTGACGCGCTCCGAGGGACGCGTCGCCTACGACATCGCCGGTGACGGGCCACTCCTCGTCCTCGTCCCAGGCATGGGCGATCTCCGTGCCTCCTATCGCTTCATCGCCCCGGTGCTCCGAGACGCCGGGTATCGCGTCGCGTGCATGGACCTCCGTGGCCATGGCGGCAGCGACGCGACGTTCGCGTCCTACGGCGACGTCGAGACGGCCGGCGACATCGTCGCGCTGATCCAGGAGGTCGGCGGTCCCGCCGTCGTCGTCGGAAACTCGATGGCAGCAGGTTCGGCCGTCATCGCGGCCGCCGAGCATCCGGACCTCGTCCGTGGGCTGGTACTCGTCGGACCCTTCGTCCGCAACGGAAAGATGAGCGCAGCGCAGCGCCTCCTCTTCCGGGTGGCGATGGCGCCGCTCTGGGCCGCAACCGCCTGGAAGTCCTACCTCCCGAAGCTGTATGCGGGAAAGCGGCCTGAGGACTTCGACGCCTATCGCGACCAGGTGATCTCGGCCATGCACAAGCCGGGACATACGAAGGCGTTCTCCCGCACGACCCATACCAGCCACGACCCCGCCGCGGCGCTCCTTGGGAAGGTCGCCGCCAAGTCACTCGTCGTGATGGGCGACCGTGACCCTGACTTCCCGGACCCCAAAGCCGAGGCTGACTGGATCGGCGCGACGCTGCACGCGAACGTCGTGATGGTGCCGGAGGCCGGCCACTACCCGCAGTCGCAGCAGCCCGAGATCACCGCGAACGCCGTCCTCGGCTTCCTGAAGTCACTCGACGGCAATGCCTAGAGCAGGCCTCACCGAGCTGCGTGTCATCGAGGAGGCCGAGCGCCTCGCCGACGAGGTCGGCGTCTCGAATCTGACCCTTGCGGCGCTCGCCAAACGGCTGGGAGTGCGTCAACCGTCGCTCTACAAGCACATCGCCGGCATGGACGGATTGCAGCGCAGCATCTCGGTTCGGGCCAAGCACGAGCTTGCCGGGGTCCTCGGGCCGGCAGCGGTCGGACGCGCGCGCGACGACGCGATCGTGGCGATGTCGCGCGCATATCGCGCGTGGGCCGTGCAACACCCGGGCCGCTACGCCGCGGCGCAGCGCGCACCGCTCTCCGGTGATATCGCCGACATGACCGCCAGCGAGCAGGTCGTGCGCGTGGTTGCCGATGTGATAGCGGGCTACGAGTTGCGCGGCGACGACGCGGTGGATGCCATCCGCGCCCTGCGAGCGGCGCTGCACGGCTTCGTCACGCTGGAGGCCGAGGGCGGTTTCGGACTCCCGGTCGATATCGATCGCAGCTACGACCGCCTCGTCGCAGGCCTCACCACGGCGTTCGCCACCTGGGACGAGCGCTGACGTCCGTCACGGCAGTCCCCAGGTGACGCCGTCGCGGATCGCCGTGCTCGCGGCAACGCGCTGGAGCATCGCCGCCTCTCCCGTCGACAGGTCATCGACGTAGCGCAATCCGACAAGGCTTCGATGGAAGATGGCCGCGAAGAAGGCCGGACTCGTGTCCCCAGGTGAGAAAGAGCATCGGCTCCGCACCGGCGTCGCGGATCATCGCGACGAGCTGAGTGACGGCCGGGTACATCTCGCGACGTGACCTGCGAGCGTCTCGCCCCCGGCGGCCAGGGTCATGGTGTCAACGCGATAGCCGGCCGATCAGGCGAGGTCGGCGAACGTCGTGGGCAGATCGTTGACATACGTGTAGCTGTCACCGATGAACAGCACACTGGGGCATTCTCGGCACGCCCGATTCCTGCGCATCGACGCGATGTGTCGAGGCTCTGCTACGGGTTGATTCGCGACCACCAGGCGCCGCGCGCCGGCTGAGTCCCGACAATGTGCGCGTGGCTCAAGCCCCGAAGGCACGTGATCTCCGCTCGGTGATCGCCGTTTTCGGGCCGCTCGGCTGGCGGGCAATCGGAGGGCCTGCGGTTCACGTGGCGCTCATGGAGCGCGAGATCGTGCGCAAGCGCCACTGGCTCGAGCGCGCCGAGTTCGGGAGACTCTTCGCCGCATGCAACCTCATGCCCGGCCCCGGCTCGACGCAGCTCGCACTGCTGCTCGGGCTCCGCCGAGCCGGCGTCGCCGGCATGCTCATGGCGGCGCTGCTCTTCATCGGGCCGGCGGTGCTGATCATGCTCGGCCTCGCGGAGTTCTATCGCCACGTCGGTGCGAATCATCAGGTGCAACTCGTTCTGCTTGGAGTCGACGCAGCGGTCGTCGGCATCGTGGCGCGCGCGGCGCTCGATCTGTCGCTGTTGAGCCGGCGCGGCGTCGTCGGGATCGCGGTCGCGTGCGCAGCGCTCGCGGTTGCGCTTGTCGGCGTGAATCCCATCGCTATCCTGGCCGGCGGTGGCGTCATCGCGTACGCGATCTGGATTGTTCGGAATGGCATCGGCAATCGCCACGGCACCGGTCACGCAGGCTCAGTGGCGCCTTGGATCGCCGCGATACACGTGCCCGTGGTGGCCCCGGGGTTGCTGCCGCTCGGGCTCACGTTTCTCAAGATCGGCGCGATCGCGTTCGGCAGCGGGTACGTGCTGCTCCCGTTGCTGCACGCTGATTTCGTCGGCGGAACATTCCATCTCACCGAACGTCAGGTGGCGGATGCATTCGGCCTCTCGCAGGTGACACCGGGCCCCGTGTTCGCGGTTGCCGCATTTCTTGGCGTGCAGATCTCGGGGCTTCCCGGAGGGATCGTCGCAGCGCTGGCGATCTTTGCGCCGTCGCTGGTCTACGTGCCGCTGGTGAGCGTCGTCATGCGCATCACCGAGTCATATCCGGCACTGCGCGCCGCACTTGACGGCGTCGTTTCGGCAGCGGTGGGGCTCATCGCGTATGCATGCGTGACGCTCGCGCGCGCAGCGTTCATCGGACCTCTCGAGGTCGCCGTTGCGCTCGTGGTGTTCGCGATGCTGTTGCGGTGGCCGCGTGCGCAACCGGCCGGCGTGCTCATCGGGCTGTTCGCGGGCCTTCTGATCCTCGCCACGATGCATTGACGAGCCACGTCGATCCAGATCCCTGTAGCGATTGGGCACTTGATGACCGGCGCCGAGCGGCGCAGTAACTCGTGCGCGTAGTATCGGTCGCGCCAGCAGAGGAGGTGTGACGCCTCGACGACGGCTTCGCGAGATGGTGGAGGCGAGCCAATGGGGGCAACGAACCTACGTCGGGTTCTTTTCGGCACGGTCATCGGACTGACCGGCATGGCGCTGGCTGCGCCGTTCTCGAGTGTCGGCGCCGGCGCGGCGTCCTCGGTGACGGTGTACGCACCGGCGACCGTCGGCGTGGTCGCTCCGACCACCGGCCCCACGGCGGCGCCCGCGGGTCAGACAGCGGTGCATTCGCGGCGCGGTGCACGTTCGGTGTCCGGCTCAACCAGCAACTCGGTTGTGTCATCGACCGCCATTGCCTCCGGCGCCACCGCGTCCGTCTCGTCGTCGGTGCTGAGCAACTTCAACGGGACCAGCAGCAACGACAGCCGCAAGACCAACTTCAACCAGGAGTTCGAGCCGCCGGACCAGGGGCTGTGCGTCGGCAACGGGTTCGTGCTCGAACCGGTCAACTCGGCGTACCGGATCTTCAAGACGAGCGGCACGACGCTCGAGGGACCGACCAACGTCAACGATCTCTTCGACCTTGGATCGACGCAGTTCACGAGCGATCCGCGGTGCTACTACGACCCCACGACCAACACCTGGTTCGCAACCATCCTCTTCCTGAGTGGCGGTGAGGCGGTTGACGGGAAGTCGTCGCAGCTCGAGATCGCGGTCAACAGTTCCGGCAACCCGGAGAACATCTGGACGCAGTACGAAGTCGACACCACCCATGCAGGCGGGCATGGTTGCCCGTGCTTCGGCGATCAGCCGACGCTCGGCATCGACCAGGACAATCTGTACGTCACGACCAACGAGTTCTCGATCCTCGGTCCGCAGTTCAACGGTGCTCAGGTCTACGCGTTCTCGAAGAAGGACCTCGTCGCCGGTGCGCCCACGCACTTTGCGCACTTCAGCCATCTGAACATCGGCGGGGGGCTCGCGGCCTCCGTGCAGCCGGCACTCAGCACCGGAACGCCGAGCGCTGAGTTCCTCCTCAGCACACAGGATTCCCAGGGCGGGACCAAGAATGCGTCCAATGGTTCCGGCAGTCAGATCGGCGTGTGGGCGATGACCAACCGCACGGCGCTGCAGCACGGCGTCTCACCGGTGCTCTCGAGCACCTTGATCTCATCCGAGGCCTACGGGCAGCCGCCGGCTTCGTCGCAGAAAGGTGCGACGAGCCTCATCGACTCCGGTGACGACCGCATGCAGCAGACGCAGTTCATCAACGGCACGCTCTGGGGCGAGCTCACCACATCGGTGAACATCCCGAACGATGCGACCCCACGCGCCGGAGCGGCGTGGTTCGGCGTTCAGCCGACTCTTCACGACAACCACATCGGCGCGTCGACGATCCCGCACCAGGGCTACGTGGTCATGGCAGGGAACAACGTGATCTATCCGGCGCTCCAGGCGCTGCCGTCCGGCAACGTGGCGATGGCCTTTGCGGTGACCGGCGCCGACCACTTCCCGAGCGCTGCCTACGCGGCTATGGGTGTGGGACAGTCGTCGTTCGGCTCGATCCACATCGTTGCGGACGGCACCGGGCCGTACGCTCAGGCATCAAGCCGGTGGGGCGACTACTCGTGGGCGGTGATCGATCCGTCCTTCAACGGTGTGTGGTTTGCCACCGAGTACGTTCCGCCGCTCTCGAGCCAGACCCCTGACCGACAGAGCAACTGGGGGACGCGCGTCTTCGAGGTGGCCGTCGGGTAACGACCCAGACTTTTGACGACCCATCGACAGGTGCCCGCGGACCCGACCGGGGTGCGCGGGCACTGTCACGTCATGAACGCTGCGGCGTGTCTCCTCGGTATGGTGTCCGCATGGCACGCGTGACGAAGAAGGCGCGTCAACGCACGGGCACGAAGCCGAAAACCCCTGCTCCCTTCTCCCGGGATGCAAAGACCGAGGCGCTCGCGGAGTCGTGCACGCGCTTTCTGATCGGCCACGCACGCCGAACCGCGGAGCAGTTGCTCGCGACCATACCCATGAACGCCGGCATCGACTACTACGGCATCGGCGGCTCGGTGACCGAGCTCGAGGCCGAGGTGGCGTCGCTGCTCGGCAAGGAGGCGGCGCTCTTCCTGCCGACCGGCACCATGGCACAGCAGGCGACGCTACGTGTGCACGCGGACCGCAGGTCGAACCGAAGCGTCGTCTTCCATCCGATGTGCCATCTGGAGACCAACGAGGAGCGGGGCTATCAGCGGCTGCACGGGCTGTACGGCATTCCCGCCGGACCACGCGACGAACCGCTCTCGTCTGCGACGCTCGCGCAGGTCCGTGAGCCGATCGCGGCACTGCTGCTCGAGCTACCGCAACGCGGGCTCGGTGGGACGCTGCCCTCCTGGGACGAGCTCGTCACGCAGGTGAGCTGGGCACGAGAGCGCGGTGCGGCGGTCCATCTCGACGGCGCGCGTCTCTGGGATGCGTCGCCGTACTACGCGAAATCACACGGCAAATCGTTGCGCGACATCGCGCGACTCTTCGACACCATCTACGTGTCGTTCTACAAGGGATTGGGCGCGATCTCGGGATGCTGCGTCGCGGGCGACGCCGACGTGATCGACGAGCTCTCCGTGTGGCGCACGCGCCACGGTGGACGGATGATCATGATGTGGCCCTATGCGGCATCCGCGCTGACGGCGCTGCGAGAGCGGCTTCCGCGCATGCCGAAGTACTACCGGCACGCGCAGGCGATCGCCCGAGCGGTGCGCGACGTTCCCGGGGTCGAGGTCATGCCCGCCCCCGTGCAGAGTCCGATGATGCACGTGCGTTTCTCCGTCACCCTCGATGCTTTCCAGGCACGCGTCGCGGCAATCGCGAAGACCGAGAAGATCTGGACGTTCTCACGGCCGTGGGTTTCCGAGGGACCCAGGCTGCAACGGTTCGAGTTGCATGTCGGCGATGCGACGCTGCAGCTGGAGCCGGCGGAGGTTCGCGGTCTGTTCGAGCGCCTGGTCGCGGTGACCGCGAGCGGCTAGATGTAGTGCCCATAGAGGTTGTTGACAAAGAGAGAGCCCCCGGGCTGAGTTTGGGTTGTTGAAATCCACCCAGACGGAGGCTCTCCGGTGTCCCATCCTAAGGCGGTACTCACCCCAGTTGGCAGGCTGATTCTGGTTCAGCGGATTGCCCAAGGACGTCCCGCGGCCCACGTTGCCGGCGAGATGGGCGTGTCCCGGGCGACGGCATACAAGTGGTGGCATCGGTTCGTCCACGAGGGCGAGGCAGGTCTGCTCGATCGGAGCTCGCGTCCGCTGCACAGCCCGCGGCGGACTCCTGCGCGAGTGGAGCGACAGATCGAGGCGTTGCGGCGCCGCACCAAGCTCGGCCCGGTTCGGATCGCCGTCCGCCTGCACATGCCAGCCTCGACGGTGCATCGCGTGTTGGTGCGCCGACAGTTGAATCGGCTGAGTTGGATGGATCGACCCACCGGCCGCGTCATCCGTCGCTACGAGCACGAACACCCGGGCGACCTGGTCCATGTCGATGTGAAGAAGCTGGGGCGGATCCCGCCCGGCGGTGGCTGGCGTGTGCACGGACGCCTCGGACATCCCTCCACCGGCGTCGGCTACGACTACATCCACTCGGCGGTCGACGATCACTCACGGCTCGCCTATTCAGAGATCTGCCGCGACGAAAAGGGTCCCACTGCAGCTGCGTTCTGGAGGCGTGCCACGGCGTTCTTTGCGGCCCATGGCATCGCGGTCCAGCGCGTGCTCACTGACAACGCCTTCGTCTATCGGAACTCAAAGGTGTTCCGAGCCGCGGTGCTCGAAAGTGGCGCGGCCCAACGCTTCACGCAGCCGCGCCGGCCTCAGACCAACGGCAAGGTCGAGCGCTTCAACCGAACCTTGCTCGAGGAATGGGCCTACGTCCGCCCCTACGCCTCAAACGAGCGACGGACCAAAGCCTTGACGACCTGGCTGCACATCTACAACCATCACCGTGCCCACACCAGCCTCGGTCAGCTCCCACCCATCTCACGCCTCAACAACGTGTCTGGGCATTACACCTAGAATCGGCCCGGACATGCACCCGGGCTCGACGAGTACGACGATTGATACCGCATGGGCTCTCGCTCGTGATGCCGCATCGCGGGCAGGCGTCGAGGTTCGTGAACTCAAGGGCGATGACGT
>JBAUTG010000132.1:0-2902 GCA_049582105.1 Candidatus Dormiibacterota bacterium
CCGACGCTCGTACCGTCCTGCCGCCGACACCCGAAACCTGCGACCATCCCGCGCCGGTCACCGGGATCATGGCGCACGAGTTCGCCCATTACGAGGGCGCCGTCGGCCCCGAGGGGCTGCGCCGCACCGTCACGTACTACGGACCCATCGTCGGCGGACTGCCGATCCGCGCCTGGCATTGTGAGCAGTGCGGGCTCCTCCGGCTCAACCACCCGGACGGTCGCACCGAGGAACGGCGGCTGTTCCCGGGCCCGCAACCCGGACTCCTTGCGGCGGCGAGCCCGGTCGCGGCGGAGCGCGAGCACTACGGCATGCAGGCACGCGTCTCCGGACTGACCGGCCAGCCCGCGTTCATCGAGCAGTTGACGGGCGGCGAGTCGGCGATGCGGGAATTCCGGTTCCCGACAATCACGCTGCCCGTCTGGGATGCCGTCACGTGGATCACGGTTCTTGGCATGGTTGCGGTGGTCTTCGGCCTCCTGCTCGCGGGACTGTTCGCGACACTGGCGTACAGCACCCCGAGCGTCGAACTGCCGCTGGTGTTGAGCATCCTCGGCATCTTTGTCGGCGTGATGGCGCTCCGTCTCGTGGTCGCGGCGATCCGCCATTTCGCGCCGGCGGAGCCGCTCACGCCGAGCCTCGCGGTGTTGATGCGCGGCAAGCCGGAGCTCGACGGTCTCACCAGGACGATCGTGTTTCTGCTCGGCCTGTGTGTGACGGGCCTCTTCTTTACAGCGATCCTCGCGACGTACACGTACTCCACCCCCGGCGCGCTGCTGCCCGTGCTCGTGATCAGCCTCGCAAGCGCGATCGTCGCCATTGCGGTCAAGCTCGTCGACGTGACGGTGCGCCATTTCAGCAGCAAGTAGCGGCGCGTAGCACGGCTCGATGCCGCTCAAGGCGCCTCCCGATCAGGACATCGTCATCGTTGGAGCAACCGGTGATCTCGCCCAGCGAAAGCTGATCCCGGCCCTCTACAACCTCCACATCCAGAAGCTCCTCCCCGGCGGGTGTGACATCATCGGCGCGGCTCCATTCGACTGGGACGATCAGCGGTTTCGGGGCCTCGCCGAGTCGGCCGTCACCCAGTACTCGCGTACACCGATACAGAAGTCCGCCTTCAAGTCCTTCGCGACTCGACTGCATTTCGTGCCCCTGCCCGCCGACGGGGATCTCACGGCGGTACGCACCGCCGCGAAGCGCGACCGCCGCCTCGCGTATCTCGCAGTCCCGCCTTCTGCGTTCACGCCGCTGATCGAGGGAATCAAGTCCTCGAAGCTCGCAACCGGTACCTCGATCATCATCGAGAAACCGTTCGGACACGACCTGCAATCGGCCGAGGCGTTGAACAGGACGCTGCACGACGTGGTGCCCGAGGAGCGGATCTTCCGCATCGACCACTACATGGGCAAGGAGACGGTCCAGAACCTCTTGATCCTCCGTTTCGGCAACTCGTTGTTCGAACGGATCTGGAGCCGCGACGCGATCGCGCGGGTCGAGATCACCGTGGCAGAATCGCTCGGTGTCGAGCAGCGCGGGAAGCTGTACGAAGAGATCGGCGCCATTCGCGACATCGTGCAGAACCACATGTTCCAGGTGCTTGCGCTGGTGGCTATGGAGCCGCCGCTGTCCTTCGATGCGGAGGCGATTCGCAACGAGAAGGTGAAGGTGCTCCAGTCGATACATCCGATCCGCCCGCACGATGTCGTCCGCGGGCAGTACACCGCAGGCAGGATTGACGGTGAGAGGGTCGCGGCGTATCGCCGAGAGCCCGGCGTGTCACCGAAGTCCACCACCGAGACCTACGCGGCGTTGCGTCTGCATCTCGAATCGTGGCGGTGGTCCGGTGTTCCGTTCCTTCTGCGCACCGGCAAACGGCTGCCGACGCGGGACACCCGTGTGGTCATCACCTTTCACGACGTCCCGCTGCACCTGTTCAAGACGGCCGGTGTCCATACGCTGCACCGCAACCGTCTTGTGGTACGCATTCAGCCCGACGAGGGCATCGCGCTCTCGTTCGTCGCCAAACAGCCCGGCCCGGAGGTCACCGCGCAATCGGTGGACATGAACTTCAACTACGGGGACTCGTTCAAGACGTCGCCGCCCGAGGCGTACGAGCGACTGCTCCACGATGCCCTCGAAGGTGACCACACCCTGTTCATCCGCGAGGACGAGGTGGAGCACGGATGGAGGGCGGTCGAGCCGGTGATCGACGCGCCGCCGCCGATCACGTTCTACGCCGCCGGGACCTGGGGACCCGACGATGCGGTCCGGATCGCAAGCCCCAGCCACTGGGATGACTCGGTGGCGGTGGTATGAGCGAAGTGCTCATCGGCGTGGACCTTGGTGGCACAAGCATTCGCGCCGCCATGGCGACGGGCGACGTGACGCACGGCGAACCCGTGCATCGCGACACACCGTCACGCGAAGGCCCTGCCGCGGTGCTGGACGCGGTCGCCGAGTGCGCGCGGCAGGCGGCGGGCGGCGCACCGATCCAGGGCCTTGCGATCGGCATCCCCGGGCCGGTCGACCCGAGCGCGGGCATCGTGCACGACACGCCGAACATGAGCGGCTGGAACGAGGTTCCCGCGGCGTCGATGCTGACCGAGCGGCTCGGCTGCCCCGTCGTCATCTGCCACGACGCGGCGGCCGCCGGATATGCGGAGCTGAAAGCCGGGGCGGGCCGTGGGGCACGGCACCTGCTGTTCATCACGGTGAGCACCGGGATCGGCGGGGCACTCTTCATCAACGGCGACGTCTACGACGGCGCAACCGGGTCAGCCGGCGAGGTCGGGCACACGCCGATCAGCGATGACGGTCCTCGTTGCGGACAGGGACATCCCGGCTGTCTCGAGGGGACGGCGTCGGGCACGGCCATCGCGGCGCGAGCGCGCGCTGAGCT
>JBAUTG010000133.1:0-8882 GCA_049582105.1 Candidatus Dormiibacterota bacterium
CCCTGGAGCACCGCTGCCTCCGCGTCGGCGCCGCTGCGCAGCGCTGCCGCGCTCACCGTGACGGTGAGATGGGGACGCTGTCCGTGCACCTCGGGATGAGTCCGGCTGCGCAATTGCGCGGCAGCAAGATCCACCAGGGCATCGGCACGACGCTGCGACGCCGAGCGCGTATCCCCGGGACGGGGCACCTCGGTGGCCGCATCGAGCAGGGTCTTGAGCAGGGCACCACCTTCGGCATCGAACTGGCCCTGCGCGAACCACTCGCCGCCATAGGACTGGTCGAGGTTGAACCAGCGGCGTTCGTGGGCGCGGTTGTCGTCGCCGAGCACGCCATCGGGATCGACCCGGAGCCGGGCGGCCTGGATGACCGTCCGCATCGGCGCGACCTCCAGCGTCTCTGCCGCGCCCACGAGGATGCTCTCGAGCGGGGCAACGTGCTCGACGCCGACCGCACCAGCGAGCTGGGCGATCTGGGTCACGTTGCTCAAGGGCGCGCGACCCGTGCGAGCGCTGTCGAGCGTGGCCGGGAGCTCGCCCAAGGTCCGCGCCAGATGCACGCGTTCCGCGGCCGCCTTCCCGGTCATGGCGCAGTGGTTGCGCACCCAGGCGGTGGTGCTCACCCCGCCGTCGGCGAGGGCTCCGTGGGCGTGATCGAAGCGCCCCAAGCGGCGGAGACACTCGGCTTCGAGCCGATCGATCTCGCGCCGGATGTCGACCACGTCGGCGCCGAGCGCGTGCGTCGAGAACCCCTCGATGGACTCGTCAACCAGTGCATCGACCGCCGCATGCACGGCGCGTTTCGCATCCGGGATGGCGAACGCTTCCATCGCCATATTGTACCAAACGCCTGTTCGCTCACGCCCGAAATTGACACGGACAAATGCTGTGCGACAAACGGTTGCCGCCATCTTCGGCAATAACACCCACGGCAGCAACAACCACGCATAGCCGGTACGAAATCAACCGCCGGCTGACGGCTCACAGGCTGAGGTGGACCCCGAAATATCCGACGTCCCCGTGCTCGCGCTCCCACCCGCCGACGATGGTTGCAGCACAGGTCGCTTCTCCGCTGCGTTGGATCGTCTCGCTGATCACCGCGCGCCGGCGACTCGCTTCGTCGCGCGGCAGGTAGCCCACCCGGCGCCCGGCGATGACAACGGCCACCGCGTCAGGGTCCGCTGCGTTGGCCGGCTCGGGCACGAGCTTGGCCACAGCTGCCATGCGCACACCGGCGTAATGCCTGCGACCGCCGGTGAGCTCGAGCAGGGCGTCCTGGTATCGGGACTCGCCGACCACGTCGATGTCGGTCGACCCCGGCATGGTCACGGCGCCGGGGAGCGTCGAAATGGCAGCGGGAGCGGACACGTTGGGGCGGATTGGGGAGCGCGGGATTCCCACATCGCCGCCGACGAGCCGGCGCAAGCGCCCGATGCCGCCACCGCGTGCGCATCCGAAGCAGTAGAAGCGACATTGCTCTGCATCGACATGAAGTGAGGGACGGTGGTCGTCGTGGAAAGGACAAAGGTAGTAGCGGTCCCCGGGCTGGAGCACGACGCCGACCTCGGCCCACAACGCCTCGAAGGCCTCGCGTTCGGCGCGGGTTCGTGGCGCGGCATCGCGCGTGGCCGCGCGTCCGTCGACGGTTGCGGGCGGATCGAGTGCGATCCGGAGCAGCCACGAGGGCATCTCCGCGACACCAGTCTCTTCGGGGGCACACCCCGCCTCCCAGACGTAGAGGCGACCGGTCACGTGCAGGCTGGGAGGAGCGACGACGATTCCGCCATCCCCCTTGACGTCCAGCCCGGGTGCTGCCGGCTCGCTCGGAACCCGACCGCCCGGATGCTGGAAGTAGAGATGCTGGCCGCCGCCTCCGGTGAGCGACTCCACCGTGCGGGGAAGTGGTCCGTTGAGCGCCTCCATCTCCGCCAGCGCCTCACCGCCTCCGTGGCGTGGGTCGACATCGAGCACGACCAACCCGGACGCCGCCCCGGTGATGACGCCGAGATTCGCCTGGGGCCAGCGCCTCCACCAGCCCTCGATCTCCTGCTCATCGGCGCGAGCGTGCATGTACTCCTCCCACGCAATGCGTGGATGCTTGCCGGGGGAAGGGCAGGATCGATTCCCACACGTGCAACAGCTCGCTACAATCGTGTGCATCGGGACCACCGACCATCTGCGCGCATGCGCTGCGAGCGCTGCGCTCCGCAGACTCAGCATCGAGTCACAGAGACCGGCACAATCCAGTCTCCCTCGCCGAAACAATGGACATGATCGACCCGGCCGTCACCGGGCTCATCGCCGTCGACGTGCAAGCCGATTTCCTTCCGGGAGGCGCGCTGGGGGTACCTGGAGCCGACGCAGTGGTCGCTCCGATATGCGAGTTGGCCTCCCATGTCGGCGTGGTGGTGGCAAGTCGTGATTTCCATCCTCCGGGGCATTGCAGCTTCATCTTCAAGGGGGGGCCCTGGCCACCGCACTGCGTCATCGGATCGCCCGGTGCTGCACTCCACCCCGATATCGACGCGATCGCGCACGCAATTGTGAGCAAGGGCACCGATCCCGCGCAGGAGCAGTACTCCGGATTCGACGGCACCGGGCTCGGGGCGCTATTGCGCGCACGCGGCGTACAGCGGGTGATCATCGGGGGCCTGGCCACCGACTATTGCGTACGGGCCACGGCGCTCGCGGCGTGTGGCGAGGGTTTCGCCACCACCATCGTGCTGGACGCCGTGCGCGCGGTGGACGTTCATCCGGGCGACGGTGATCGCGCCCTGGAGGACGTCCGTGCCGCGGGCGGGAGAGTCTGCTCGCTGGCTGAGATCCTCGGCGAGCCACCTCTCGACTCGGCAGCCGGTCACCGGATCCTGCCGCACACCGCTGATCTGATCCTCGAGGCATGGGCCCGAGACCGCAACAGCTGCATCGAGCAGGCGGTGCTCGCACTCGTCGAGTCGTTCGTCGACTCGCATGACGTGGCGCCGTCGGCGTCGTCGACCCGGCACATGCCCGCGGCCGAGGATGCCGAACGACTGGTCGCGGTGCTCGAAGAGGCGATCTACATTGTCGACACACGAGGCGCCGTGCCGGTGAGGGCTACGATCACCGACGAGCCCGATGGCGGGCTTCGCGCGGTGTTCGGGCTGGTTCCCCTCGGGCAGGTGGAAGTCATCGGCCCCGCCCCGAAGGGCATCGCACGTCATGGCCTCCTCTTCAGCCCCGGCGGAGGTGAATGGCGCTGTCACGTCGTCGTCGACGTGTAGCTGTCGCCGCGGTTCCGGCCGCGCCTATCCTTTGACCACGCCGATGGGCACAAGCCGAGCCACGCGCCTGGCCAGGCCGGCGCGCTCGCAAGTACGGACCACCTCGTCGACGTCCTTGTACGCAAAGGGCGCCTCCTCCGCGAGCCCGCGCATCGAGCCTGCCCTGACTTCGATCCCGGCTGCTTCGAGCTCGCGGCGCAGCGCTGCCCCGCTGGTACGGCGCATGGCTGCGTGGCGGCTCAAGGCACGGCCGGCGCCATGACAGGCGGAGTGAAAGGCGCCGCCACCGGTCACGCCACGCAACACATACGAGGCCGTGCCCATCGATCCTGGCACCAACACCGACTGGCCGCTCGCGCGCAGGTCATCGGGCAGCGCGGGATCCCCGGGCGGCAGCGCCAGGGTCGCCCCCTTCCGGTGCACGCACAGGAGGCGCTCCGAGCCGGCGATGGTGTGGCGTTCCAACTTGGCGAGGTTGTGCGACACGTCGTAGAGAAGATCGACATCGATCCTGCCGAGCACACGCTCGAAAGCGCGGCGAACGGCGTAACTCAGCAGCTGGCGGTTGGCTCTGCCAAAGTTTGCCGATGCCGCCATGGCACCGAGGTACGCCTCACCCTCGGGGGAGCGCACCGGAACGCACGCGAGCTGGGCGTCCGGCACGTTGATGCCGTAACGATGCATCGCAGCGGTCATGCCGCGCACATGGTCGCTGCAGACCTGATGCCCAAGGCCGCGCGAACCGCAATGGATCATGACGCACACCTGCCCGCGTTCCAGGCCGAACACCGCGGCGGCGTCCGGGTCGTAGACGTCCTCCACGACCTGGACCTCGAGGAAGTGATTCCCTGATCCGAGGCTTCCGACCTGTCCCGCGCCCCGCTCTTTGGCGCGCGCGCTGACGCTGTCCGGGTCTGCGCCTTCGAGCACGCCATCGTCCTCGCATCGCTCGAGGTCGCGAGCGACGCCGAAGCCCCGCTCGACTGCGTAACGCGCGCCTGCGCTGAGAACGGCGTCGAGTTCGCGTCGACGGCTGAGGTGCCACACGCCACCAGGGCCGGCGCCGTGCGGCGTGTCGCGCATCAACTGATCCATCAGCCGCGGCAGGGCGCCGGCCACCGCATCGCGCTGCACGGATGTGACCAGCAGGCGCACCCCGCAGGAGATGTCGAAACCAACGCCGCCCGGCGAGATCACGCCGCCGTCCGCCACATCGGTGGCGGCGACTCCGCCGATGGGAAAGCCGTAGCCCCAGTGGACGTCGGGCATCGCGTAGCTCGCCTCGACGATGCCCGGTAGGGTCGCGACATTGGCCACCTGCTGCAGGCTCTGGTCGCGCTCGAGGTCGGGCAGCAAGGCGCGCGAGGCGTACACGATGCCGGGCACGCGCATGCCTGCGACGGGCTCGAGGCGCCAGCGCTCCGGTGTCTCCTGGACGAGTGTGAGGCCCGGGACCGGGACTGCCATCGCTACCCGCCGACCGCTCGCCTGAGCGGTGCCTTCTTCAGGAAGCGACGCAACTCTGCGAGCGGACGGCAGTTGATCACCTCGGCGGGATCGATCCAGGCTCGCTGCGCTGTTGCCACGCCGAAGCGGATGTTCGCGAGATGGATGACTGCATGGGAGTCGGTGTCGATTGCGAAGTGCACTCCGAAGTCGCGCGCGCGACGCGCCAGCTGGTCGTTCAGGTCGAGCCGGTCGGGAAAGGAGTTGATCTCGAGAGCAGTCCCGGTCCGGGCCGCAGCGGCGAAGACCGCATCGACGTCGAAGTCGATCGGCGGCCGACGGCCCAGGCTGCGCGCCGACGGATGCCCGATGACATTGACGCTCGGGTGCTCCATGGCGCGGATGAGCCGCGTGGTCATCTCGTCGCGCGGCATATGAAAGTGGGAGTGGATCGAAGCGACGAGCACGTCGAATCCGGCGAGGAACTCGTCGTCCCAGTCGAGCGATCCGTCCGGCTGGATGTTGAGCTCTGACCCGTGCAGCACCGTGATGCCGCTCGAGGTCTCGAGCTTGCGAATCGCGGCTCGCTGCTCAATGGCCTTCTCCTTGGTCATGCGCTGCATGTACAGCAGTGGCGCGTGATCCGTGATCGCGCAGTAGCTGTAGCCACGAGCTTTCGCGGCCGTCACCATGTCCTCGAGACCGGCCAGGCCGTCGGTGAGATTCGTGTGCAGATGGAGGTCACCGCGCAGGTCGGAGACGTCGACCAGGTGCGGGAGACGCCCTTCGAGCGCTGCCTCGACCTCGCCACGGTCCTCGCGGAGCGTCGGGGGAATGTATGGCAATTCGAGGCATGCATAGATCTCGCTCTCGCTGCCGGTGCTCACCGGCGCGTCGTCATCAGCGCGGTAAAGCCCGTACTCCGAGAGCTTCATGCCGCGCCGCACCGCGAGCTCGCGGATGCGCACGTTGTGCGCCTTCGAGCCGGTGAAGTACATCAGCGCGGGTCCCCACGCCTGCGGCGCGACGACGCGCACGTCCACCTGGACGCCCCGCGTGCTGACCACGGAGGACTTGGTCGGCCCTTTCGCGAGCACGCGGCTCACCAGCGGCAGTGAGGTGAACGCGGACATCACCGCGAGAGGGTCCTCCGACGCGACGAGCACGTCGACGTCACCGATCGTTTCGCACATGCGACGTAGCGACCCCGCAAATGCCGCACGCTCGACGCCGGGCATCGCCTCGAGCGATGCGACCACCTGCTCGGCGAGGTCGAGCGCGACCCCGAGCGGAATGCGGCCACCGGACCGCTGCATGCCGTGAATCGCCGCGACGAGACTCTCCTCGGAGCGCGCGCCCCATCCCTTGAGATGCTGCAGCCGGTGCTCGTGCAGCGCGTCGAGCAGTTCCGGCATCGACGAGATGCCGAGCTCGCGGTATACCTGTTCAGCGTGGCGCGGCCCCAGTCCGGGGACGTCGAGCAGTGAGCGGAGGCCATCGGGGACCTTGGCACGCAGTTCTTCGAGATCCGCGATGCGCCCCGTGCCGCGCAGCTCGAGAATCCGCCGCGCGGTGTGGTCGCCGACGGCGGGAATGGCCATCAGCCCCTTGAGGTCGAGATCTGCGACCTCGCGGTGGTACAGGGCCACCGAGCGCGCCGCCTTCTCATACGAGCGCACCCGGTATGGGTCGCCTCCGGTGATGGCCAGCAGATCGGCGATCTCCTGGAGTGCCGCAGCAACGGCGTCGTTGGATCGTGCCATCACGCGGCCCTCGCGCCCACCTCGCTCCGGGAGCGGAGCCGCGCTTCCTCGTAGACCTCGACGATCTCGGCAGCCACCTGCTTCCATTCGTAACGCCGAGCCCGGATCGCGCCGGCAGCACCCAGCCGACGCCGGCCGGCGGGATCGTCCAGCAGCGCGGCCAGCGCGCGCGACCACGCCGCCGCATCGCCCGGCGGCAGGAGCAGCCCCTCGCGCTCGTGTCCGACGGTCTCGGAGAAGCCGGCGATGGCCGATGCAAGCACCGGAACTCCGCTGGCCATGGCCTCCAACAGGACGATGCCGAAGCTCTCCTGTCCCGTCGCGGGAGCGCAGAAGACGTCCGCGCCCGCATAGTAGCCGGGCAGCGCCGCCGCGTCGACGAAGCCGCAGAACTCCACGTCCGGGATGCGCTGCCGGGCGACATGCCTCTCGCATGCGGCGCGTGTGGGGCCATCACCGACGATCACGAGACACACGTCGCTGCGTGCCTCTCGCAGCATGGCGAAGGCGTCGATGAGCGAGTGCACACCCTTCCGCTTGTCGAGGCGACCGACGTAGAGCACCGTGTGCATCCCGTCCCGCCGCACCCCCGGCACCGCCGGCTGTGACGGACTGAAGCGGGTTGTGTCGACCCCGTTGGGGATGACGTGGTAGTCGCCCGGGAAGTACCGCCGCACCAGGTCGCGCGCCGGCAGGCTCACCGCGATGCAGGAGTGCAGACGACGGAAATAGGGCGCCAGCCACGGTCTTCCCAGCTGGTACGCGCGGCTGCGCGGGGCATACGCATGGAACGTCCCCACGTTGGCACCGCGGTGTCGTCGCAACACCGTCGTCGACACCGTCGGCAGAAGCGGCTCATGGTAGTGGACGACGTCGAACCGGTTGACCTCCAGGATGCGCTGCACTCGTGGGCCCAGGCTCATCGAGAGTCCGATCCGCGCCAACGAGCCGTTGCCCGGCACCGGCAGGCTGCGACCCATGCGAACGAACCGGTGCGCCTCCTGGTCCTGCAGCGGTTCAGTGCTGGGCGCCAGCACCGTCACCTCGTGTCCCATCACCCGCAGCGTCGCCGAGAGGCAGCGCACGTGCTCGCTGACGCCGCCGGGATACAAGAAGTCGTACGGGGAGACCATGCCGATTCTCATGCCGCAGTCACCGGCATCGCGGCGAAGCCTGTCATGCCAGGGCCCGTGTGCGCGCCAAGAGCAGGTGTCAGGGGAATCACCTCCTCGCGCGCGATCGTACGTACCGAGCGGACCGTCTCGAGCACCGCACTGGCGCCGCCCTCATCACCGGAGTGGAAAGCGAGCACCCAGAGCCGCGTGTCGGCAGCGAACGCTTTCTCCGTAATCTCGCGCAGCATGGCGAGTGCGTGCGACCCGGTGCGCACCATGGCATAGCGGTGCACCTCGCCCCCCCGCAGCTCGAGGACAGGTCGGATATCGAGCACGGACGACACGCCCGCTGCGATGGAGGGCACGTGTCCTCCACGCGCCAGATACGTGAGCGTGCGCAGCGTCCCGAACATGCGCACTTCCCCGCAGGCTTCCACAACACGGCCTCGCACGCTCACGGCCGGCGCCTCGTCGGCGCACAGCTCAGCAGCAACACGAGCAATCAGCCCCAGTCCGGCCGCGGCGCTGCCCGTGTCGATCACGGTGATTCGTCGCGTGTCACCGGACTCGCGGACCATCTGGGCCGCCATGTTCGCCGTGGCATACATGGCGCTCAGCTGTTTGGGCAGCGTGAGACAGATCACCTCGTCGCCATCGGCGTTCTTGAACGCCTCGAGATACTCTCCGGCGCTCGGAGTGGACGTTGTCGCGCGCTCGCCGCCTTCGAGGCGCCGGTAGAAGTCATCAGGGGTGATGTCGATGCCGTCGCGCAACACCTCGTCACCGAAAGCGATGCGCAGCGGGATCACCGTGGTGCCGGGCAGCAACGGCACCGGCAGCACGGCGCCGCTGTCGACCACGAGCGCGCACGGGCGGGGTGTCACACGGACGCCTCCCCGGCGACCGCCGCTTCCGAGGGTCGCCGACCGTCCGGGGAGAGGTGACGACCGGCCACAGCCATCGCCCGCACGCGACTACGCCGTCGCCCGGGACGCGCCGCTGAGGTGGTCGCGGAACCAGTCCCGGGCGAGTCGGGCGACCTCTTCCAGCGCGCCCGGTTCCTCGAACAGGTGGGTAGCGCCTGGGACCACGCTGATTCGGGTCTCGCAGTGCAGGCGCGCCTGGGCCTGACGGTTGAGATCCAACACGATCTGGTCGTGGCCACCCACGATGAGCAGGGTGGGGGCATCGACCAGGGCTAGGCGCGAGGCCGCCAGGTCCGGACGGCCGCCACGGGAGACGACCGCTGCCACCTTGGCGCCCGGCTCGGCTGCCGCCCACAGCGCGGCGGCCGCGCC
>JBAUTG010000134.1:0-15493 GCA_049582105.1 Candidatus Dormiibacterota bacterium
GTCCTGACGAGCTGACGTCGCGGCGCAGCACGCGCCGGTGGCAGCTTGGATTGCCTCGATACGAGGCTGCAACGATCGTGCTCCCCGGCGATCGGGGCTCTGAGGGCACGGGTAGCTTCGTTGTCCATGGCGGACTCCACGTACGTCCCCGATCCACCGCGCCTGCCCAACGGCGGAGGCAGCGGCTGGGGCATCCGCGCGCCGAGGGACACGGCGAACCACGACTGGGACGCGCCGCCCGCCCCGCTCCCGCCACCACTGCCGGCGGTCGTCAACCCACCGGTACCGATGTTCGAGGGGGCGCCACCGCCTCCGCCTCCACCTCCGCTGCTGCCACCCGGGCCACCGCCGCCTCTCGGAGCACTGCCACGCAAGCCGCGCAACAGGATGGTCGTGGTCGGTGCGGGCATCCTCGCTGTCGCAATCGTCGGGGGCGGCACGCTCTACATCACCGGCAGGCCATCCGAGACCGTGGTGCCGCTGAGCACCCCCGTCCCGTCGACGGTGGCAGTCGTCCACGCGGGACCGGCGCAGCTCACCCTCGAATCCCTGACGGGTGGCGGCCCGACGCGGACCGTGAAGCTGCCGGGAGCGCCCGACGAGGTGGTGACGACGCCCGATCGGTCCAAGGCCTTCCTGCTCGACACCTCCCAGGGCGATGTCGTCCCGGTGAACCTCGTGAGCGGGCATGTGGGTGCGCCGATCGGCGCCGGCAAGTTGCCGGTCGACGAGGAGATGTCAGCAGACGGTTCGACGCTCTATGTGACCGACAACCTCGGCGGGACGGTCATTCCCATCAACACGTCGACGGGCCGCGTCGCGCCGGCGCAGGCCCTGACGCAGGGTGTCGCGTTCTACGTCCCCTCGCCGGTGACGTCGAGCGCTCTGGTCGGCGTGAGCACCTCCGCAGGTCTTCCGGGGGTCGTCTCCTTCTACAACGCCGCGAGCGGCGCGGGAGCGGAGATCGCAGTCGGCAACAACCCGGCGCAGTCGGCCTTCTACAGCAAGGATGGGACGACTGTCTGGATCGTCGAGGACGGGTCGAACGGCCAGGCGGGCGTGCTGATCCCGATCGATGTCGCCACCCAGAAGCCGGGGGCGGCCATCAAGCTCGGCGTCGCGCCCGGCAGCTGGGTGGTCACACCGAACGGCTCGTATGCGGTGTTCGCCAACGAAGCCTCGAACACGGTCTCGATCGTCGACCTGGCGACCCATGCCGTCGCCGGCACGGTCGCGGTTGGCGCGGCGCCGTCCGGCGTCGCCATCGACGCGACGGGCACGACCGCGTGGGTCGCCTGCGCGATCTCGCACTCGCTCGTCCCGGTCAACCTCGTCACCCACAAGGCGAGCGCCGCGGTGACACTGGGGAACGCTCCGGGTGGTGTGGCGCTGCCGTCCGCGGCGGGCGCTGCCTGGGTGCTCTTTCCGACCTCGAACGGCAGCATCAACTTCCTGAGCGGAACGAGCGGCCCGCTGCGGCGCTCGATCCCGGTCGGTAACGGGCCGGGAGCGCTGATCGGAACCGGTTCCGAGACGAGCTGGGTTGCCAACGCCCAGGACAGCACCGTGCAGCAGATCAACGTGACGGGGCAGTCCGCCGGTCCGGCGATCCTGGTCAGCCACTCGCCGGTCGACATGAAGCTCACCGCCGACGGCAGCACGCTGCTGGTGCTCAGCTACGGTGACGGGTCGCACGCCGGCGCGCTCACCGCGATCACCACCGCGACCTCCGAGCTGAGCAAGCCGCTCGCCGTCGGCGCGGCGCCGGGATCGCTGTTGGTGTCACCGACAAGCGGTATCGCGTACGTGGCGAGCTACGTCTCGCGCACGATCACCGTGATCGACCCAGCCGCGTGGAAGGTCGACGCGACGCTGAAGCTGCCGTGCGGCCCGACCGACCTGGCGATCACGCCGAACGGCAACCAGCTCTTCGCCGCCTGCGCGGACTCGGGCGCCGTCGTCGGGATCAGCCTGTCCAACAACAGGTTTCAGGGCGTCATCGGCGTGCCCAGTGTTCGCCGGCTGGTGATGGCCGGCGACGGCTCGCGGCTGCTCGTGGTCGGCGACAACGGTCTGTACAACGTCGACATCGACACCGACAAGATCGTGAAAGCGGTTGCGGAGACGGGCAACCTCGTCGACGTGGTCGAGACCACCGACGGCACCACGATGCTCGCGGTCGACAACTCCGGCGCCGCCCTCGTGATGATCAACCCGCAGACGCTTGTGACGACGAAGTCGCTGGCGGTCGGGACCCGCCCGGGTGAGGTTGATCTGTCTCCCGACGGGAAGCTCGCGTACGTTCTCGACACCAGTGAGCAGAAACTGTTCATCGTCGACGTCGCGACATGGAAGGTCGCCGTGACCATCAACGTTGCGCCGGATGCGATCGGCGTTGCCGTGCCGTCGCCCGTCGTCGTGCCCCCCTCCTGAGGGTGACAACGCCCACCGTGGCGCCGCCGCCGTTCCCACCACCGCCATGGCTCACACCGCCGCCACCGGCACCCGAAGCGCCGAATCGCAATCGCAGCTACGCGATCGCGCTCGCCATCCTCGCCGCGGTGATCCCGCTCGCGGCGGTCGGGTGGCTGCTCCTGAGTGGCGCTCATCCGGGCGCCGCACCGATCACCGTCGCACGGCAGCCCGGCGCCGTTGTTGACAGCGCGATCGTCAACATCAACGGCACCATCCCCGAGGGGACGATCGCCGGAACCGGCATGGTGCTGACGTCGAACGGGTTCGTGCTCACCAACAACCACGTGGTTGCCGATACCACGACGCTCACCGCGCAGCTGGCCGGGCGCGGACCGATCTATCCAGCGGTCGTGATCGGGGTCGACCCGACCCAGGATGTCGCGGTCATCCAGCTCGTCGGTGCGTCCGGGCTTCCCGTGACCCCGTTCGATCTGTCCGGCTCGCTCGCGATCGGAGACCCGGTCACGGGCAAGGGGAATGCCCTCGGCCATAACGGCGCTCCGGTCGTCGCCACCGGGAGGGTGACGTCGCTTGACGAGACGATCGAGGTGCAGGACGAGGCGGCGACCATCGTCGAGACGCTCGACGGAGTCATCTGCTTCAACGCCCCGATCCAGCCCGGCGACTCCGGCGGCCCACTGCTCAATGCAAGCGGCCGGGTCATCGGCATGGACACCGCCGGGTCTGCCGGCACCGGGACTGCGCCGGCCACCTGGGGATGCGCGATCCCGATCACCCGCGCGATGACCATCGCGCAGCAGATCCGGGCGGGCACGACCTCGCCGTATATCGAAGGGGGCCATCGCGGCATCCTCGGCGTCGCAGTCGGCACCGCGAGCGGCGCCGCCCGTGTCGTCAGCGTCGCGGCCGGCGCTGCAGCCGCGGCTGCCGGCATCGTCGCGGGTGACGTGATCACGTCGGTGGGCGGGATTTCCGTCACCACGGTCGCCGACCTGAACCAGGTCATGCAGGACCGGCGTCCGGGTGACGACGTCACAGTCACCTGGATCGACACGCACGGTGCCCGCCACTCGGCGACCGTCGTGTTGAGTGCGGGCCCGCCGGCCTAGCCCCGCGTGGGAACAGTGCATCCACGCTTGGCGCGCCTGATCGTCGCCATCTCCGCAGGGCTGCTCATCGGGTACGCGAGTGTGTGGGTGAGCGTCTCGCCGCAGAGCGCCGGCAGAAGCGATTTCACCTCCACGTACGTCGGCGCGACCCTGTTCCGCGATGGATTCGGGTCGCGCATCTACGACCCCGCGCTGCAGACTCAGGTGCACTCGCGCGTGATCGCGCCTGATCGGACGGGCAACCTGCCGTTCGTCGATGCGCCGCTTGCGGCCGTGGTCGCCGCGCCGGTGACCTTCCTGCCGCTCGACGCCGCGTACCGGGCGTGGGGGATCTTCGAGTTGCTGACGTTGATCGCCGCGGTGATCATCGCCGTCCGCAGCGCGCGGTGGCCGAAGGAGAGCTGGACGATCTGGAAGGTCGCCGCCGCGCTCGCCGCACTCGCGGCGCTGGGCACCGTCTCGCTGCTCATGGAAGCGCAGTGGACCGGTGTCAACGCGCTCGGACTCGCCCTCGCCTACCGCGATTGGCGCCACGGGAAGACCGGTCGCGGCGCTGTGTGGCTCATCCTCTTCGCGGGTGTCGCAAAGCCGCATCTCGCCCTGGGACTCGTCGCCTTCGCGCTCGGCTGGCGGGAACGCCGGGTCGTCCAGGGCGCGGTCGTGGGTGCGATCGCGGTGACGGCGCTCAGCGTGGCCGCGGTGGGCTTCTCGGGCGTCGCCGGGTTCGTCTCGCTGGTCGGCCAGTCCTCGACGCAGTTCTCTCCGAACTCCTTTGTCGGCCTCTATGGACTGTTCGGCACCGTGCTCGGTCCCGGTGCTCCCGCGGAGTTGCTCTGGCTGGCAGGCGCCGTCGCCGGGTGCGTGCTTGCCTGGCTCGCCGGCGCCGCGGTGCGTCGCGACCGGACGCGTCTCGAGATCGGCTTGACGGTTGCCACGCTGGTGAGCATCCTCGCGGCGCCACACGTGTACACGCACGACATGGTGCTGCTCGCGCCGATGTTCGTCTGGGCGATGGCGGATGCGCGCGTGCGTGACCAGGCGTCACCGCTTCGCACGCGCCGGACGACCGTCACCGTCATGGCCTGCTGGTTCGCGCTGTTCGCCGCGGAGCTGCTGAGCCAGGCCGGCGGTTCGCTGGCCGCCGTGCTGGGAGGACCGATCGCGGCGGGCGCCGTGGTCCCCGAGGTGCTCGTCGCGCTTGCCGTGGCGGGTGTGGTCGTGACGCTGCGCGGCTCACACGACAGCGACGCACCGCTGCCGATGGCGCTCGCTGCCGTCTCCGGCTGAGCGATCAGGCTCGGGCGAGGGTGATGCGGCTCATCGCTCGTTCCGCCGCCTGACGCACCCGGGGCACCGGGACAAAGCTGCAGGTCGCCTAGGTTTCCTTGACCTGCATCATCGCCTGCAGAGTCGCGATCCGCTCCGCGAGGGGCGGATGCGTGTCGAACAGGTGGTGCGTGAAGCCACCGTGGTGCTGCAGCGGATCGTCGATGCACATCGCAGCAGTCGCGTGCGTCATCTTGGCGAACGGCTTGTCGTTCTGCTGCAGCTTCTGGAGCGCATGGAGGAGACCCGCGGGATTGCGGGTGAGGTCGACGCTGCTCGCGTCTGCGAGCGACTCGCGCGAGCGTGACAGCGCGAACTGCATCAGCGGACCGACCACGACCGCGACCACGGAGAGCAGCGCGGCTGCAGCGATGAGAACGATGATCAGATAGCCGCTGTCGCGGTTGTTGCCGCCCCGGGTGAAGAACAGCGAGCGCCAGAGGAGGCTCGCGAGCAACCCGATGAGCGCCACCGACGTCGCAACGATGAGGACGAGGCGCACGTCGTAGTTCTTGATGTGGCTCATCTCGTGGCCGATCACGCCCTCAAGCTCCTCGCGATTCATGATCGCGAGCAGGCCGGTGGTGCACGTGATCGCCGCCTTCTGCGGGCTGGTGCCGGTGGCGAAGGCGTTGGGGGAAGGGTCGTTGATGATGTACACCTTCGGCATCGGCAGCCCGTCGCCGATCGCGAGCGTCGAGACGACGTCGTACAGCACGGGCGCCTGCTGCTGCGTGACCGGTTGCGCGCCCGAGACCGCGAGGACCGTCTGCTGTCCGAGGGTGAGTGACCAGAGCACCACCAGCAGCGCCACGATCCCGGCGATGATGACGCCCGAGATGCCGCCGCTCACACCCGAGGCGATGAAGCCGATCACATACCCGATCGCGGCCCAGATGATGAAGAAGGACACGATCACGATCACGCTCTTGCGCTTATTGCGGGCGATCTGGTGATACATCGCCCTCACTATGCCACGGCAGAAGGGCGGGCCAAACCGACGGGCCGGAGCTCAGATCAGATCGGCGTAGCGCTCCCGGAAGGCCCGAAGTGATGCCTGGACGGGGAGGGGCGCATCTGCCCGCCCGGTCAGGCACTCGGCGGTCTTCAGGCCCGCGCCCGTAATGTACGCGACCACCGTCTCATCACCCTGCCACCGGCCGGCGCGAGCGAGGGTGCGAAGCACGGCCACGGTCACCCCGCCCGCGGTCTCGGCGAAGATGCCCTCGGTTGCGGCGAGCAACTCGATGCCCTCGACGAGCTCGTCCTCCGTCACGCCCGCGACGACACCGCCCGTCTCTCGCGCGATACGGAGCACGTCGGCGCCGTCCGATGGGTTGCCGATGGCGATCGATCGGGCGATCGTGTTCGGCCGCACCGGGACGACCGACTCGTCGCCGCGCTCGAACGCCGACGCGACCGGCGAGCATCCGAGCGCCTGCGCACCGGTGAAACGCGGCAGGCTCGATCCACCGTCGACGAGGCCGAGGTCGATCAACTCGCCGGCCGCCTTGCGGTGCTTCACGAACTGGCATCCCGAGGCAACCGGAATCACGATCTCGTCGGGCAGACGCCAGCCGAGCTGTTCCGCGGTCTCGAACGTGAGCGTCTTGCTTCCTTCGCTGTAGAAGGGGCGGAGGTTGATGTTGCAGAACCCCCAGTCCACGAGGTCGGCCAGCTCGCTGCAGAGTCGGTTGACGTCGTCGTAGCTGCCGTCGACGGCGATGAGCGTCGGGCGGAAGATCGAGGTTCCGATCATCTTTGCCGGCTCGAGGTCGCTCGGGACCACGACGACGGCGCGCAGACCGGCATGCGCGGCATACGCGGCCACCGAGTTCGCAAGGTTTCCGGTGCTGGCGCACGCGATCGTCGTGAGCCCGTGCTGGCGCGCCCAGGTCGCCGCGACGCTCACGACGCGATCCTTGAACGAGCCGGTGGGATTCTGCGTGTCGTTCTTCAGATAGAGATTGCGCAGTCCCAGCTCGGCGCCGAGGTTGCGCGCGTGGATCAGCGGCGTGAATCCCTCGCCGAGCGTGATCGGCTCCGTGCTCTCGAGGTCGACGGGAAGCAGATCCCGATACCGCCAGATGCTCGGCGGCCCCGCGGCGATGCTCTCGCGCGAGATGCGTCGCGCGATTTCCGCGTAGTCGTACCGCACCTCGAGCGGGCCGAAGCAGCGCTCGCAGACATTGGTTGCCTCGACGGGCGTCTCATGACCACACGCGCGGCACACGAGACAATCGACGTGCGCCCCTGCGGGAGCCCGTCCGTAGCGTTCGAGCAGACTGATCGAGGACATAAAAAAACCTCCCGGTCTTGTGACCCGGGAGGCTTCCGCAACGTGGGCGCGCGCGCCGTTACGTTCGGAAACCTCCGCGGCGCATCATCATGGTTGCGAGCACGACTGCTGGTGTCAACATGTGGCGGGAATCCTAGCACGCATGCCGGGCACGGCTGTCAAGGGCGCGCAGGATCGTGACCGCCGGCGTCAGACGCGACGGATGAGGTCACGCTCAACGCGTTCGCGTGTGAGCGCGACGAGCGGCTGCAGTGCATGGCCGCGCAGCGCCTGCTCCATCTGTCGGAGCAGCGAGTAGAGGCTCTTCACCGCTTTGACCACGTCGCCGGTGTCGGCGCCGGGTGGAGGCTCGATGTCGGCGAGCGGCACGCCGGACGCCCACTCGTATGCCGGGCGGATCTGTTCCAGCGACAGTGGCGGCAGCGTCTCGAGTCCGTGCTCCCGCTCCAGTTCCATGAAGTGGCGCATCGATGTGCGCAACCGGCGGTGCCGCTCCTCGATGCGCTGCGTCGGGAAGTGGCGGCGCGACGGTTGCGGGCGCTCGCGGCCGCGGTCCTCGGACACGAGGCTCACGAGCGTCGCGGCCAGCTCCTCGGGCTTCAAGCCTTCGAGCACCCCCGACGCGACCGCCTCGGCCACCACGAGCGAGCTCTCGCCGTAGAGCGACCCCGCGAGGCGGCCGAGGTCGGTGGGCGTGTCGCCGTCGAGGAAGCCGGCGGCGCGGAGGACCGCCCGGTGTGCCTGGAACTCACGCCGGAACCGGTGCTGGGCGCGCTCGAGCTCCTCCTCGGCTCCTGCGAGCGTGGTCTCGATATCGGCGATGCGGTAGTGGTGGTTGCGATGGTCGCCGAGGTACGGACAGTGATGGCACGGTGACTCGTTGAGCCTGTCCTGGAGTGCGCGCGTGGTGCGTCGGAGCGCCTCGTACCGCTGACCGGGATCGGCGCCCGCCTTGCCGTACCGCCCGCGGCGCGCGTCGGTCCAGTGACCGCGTCGGGCGCGGCGGAGCGCGAGCTGCGCCTCGCCCAGTTGCGTGGTGTTGGTGAGAAACGATGTGAGCGTCCGTTCCGTGCATGGGACACGCGGATGCTGAAAGCGACGCTTGCGCAGGTCGGCGAGCTCGGCCTCGAGGTTGGCGCGGCGGTGGTCCCAGCGCGCCGTGCGCTCGACCGCCTGATACTGGCCGAACGAGCTGTCGAGCAACAGCTCCGCCGCCTCCGCGGACCGGGTGCGCAGCAGGTTGAGCACCATCGTGTAGGTCGGTGAGAACTTGGAGTCGACCGCGAACTCGCCGGAGATCGCCGCGTCGTAGATGTCGCGCAGGTCGACGTCACTCTCCTTGAGGATCACGCCGTGGCCGACGGTGTCGATGCCGCGACGGCCGGCGCGCCCCATGAGCTGGGTGAGCTCACCGCTGGTCAGTGACGCGAAGCTCACCCCGTCGAACTTCGTGAAGGTCGAGATCACGCACGACCGCGCCGGCATGTTGAGCCCGAGCGAGAGCGTCTCGGTGGCGAACACCACCTTGATCAGTCCCTGCTGGAAGAGTCGCTCGACGACCTCCTTCGCATATGGCAGCAACCCGGCGTGGTGCATCGCGAGCCCGCGTCTCAGGAGGCGGCGGTCGAGCTCGAGGAGCACGCAGCGCCGCTCATCGTCGTCGCTCAATGCTTCGAGCTGCTCGGTGAGCGCGATGTCGATGCGCTCCTTCTCCTCGTCGTTGGTCAGGTCGATTGCGTGCACGCCGCACCGCTGCAACGCCTCGCGGCAACCGCGCCGCGAGAAGATGAAGTAGATCGCGGGAAGCATGGCGCGGCGGCGCAGCACCTCGATGATCTGGAGCAGGTCGTTGTCGGGCGCGTGACGCGCCTCGCGGAAGCGCGGCTGCTGCACCGCGTCCGCCTGCGCGAGCTCGAGCGTGCCTCGGGCGGCATGACCGGCCGTGTCGAAGAGCGGGTGCAGCGCATTGTCGATGGCGAGCCACATCTCGAGCGCCACGGGACGCTCGGTGCGCGTCACCGTCTCGATGGTGCCGCGCAATCCCGACATCCACGTGGCCACCTCGTTGACGTTGCTGATCGTCGCTGAGAGCCCGATCAGACGGATATGGCGCGGCGCCTCGATGATCAGCTCCTCCCAGACGGTGCCGCGCGGGTAGTCGTCGATGTAGTGGATCTCATCGAGGACCACGTCGCCGACCCTGTCGACGCGCGCGGGCTCGTCGTACAGGACGTTGCGCAGGATCTCGGTGGTCATGACGAGGACCGGCGCGCCATCGTTCACCGTGTGCTCGCCCGTGACAAGCCCGATGTTGCGTTCGCCGAAGCGCTCGCACAGGTCGTGATACTTCTGGTTGCTCAGGGCCTTCAGCGGAGTCGTGTAGACGACGTCCGCGGCTTCGGTGATCGGGCGGCGATGCGCGGCCGGCGCCTTGAGCCGGCGCCAGATCACGTAATCCGCGACGACCGTCTTGCCGCTCGATGTCGGGGCGCTCACGAGCACGCCGCGCGAGCGTTCGAGCTTGATGATGGCCTCACGCTGAAACTCGTCGAGGGCGAACGGCAGCGTCGCCTGGTACGCCTCGATCAGGTCGACGGTCACCCGCGCAACGCCGGAGGAAGGTTCAGAGATGGATCAGCTCGAAGTGCGAGCCGAGCACGAGTGCCTCGCCATGATCGTCGACGAAGCGGAGCACCTTCTGGCACATCTCGTCGGCGTGACGCCCGTCAGCGCTGACGCACGCGACCCCGATCACCGCAGACTGCCAGAGGTTCTGATCGTCGACCTCTGCGACGGCGACGTTGAAGGTGTTGCGCAGCCGCGACGTGAGCGACCGCACGACCTGGCGCTTGTCCTTGAGGGAGCCGCTGTCCGGCACCTGCAGGGTGACGGTCAGTGTGCCGATGACCATCCGGCTAGCCGCGAGACCCCAATCCGCTCACAGCGCGTCGAGCAGCTTCTGCCGGAGAACCTCGAGCTTCTCGAAGTCGTCGACCGACGGTCGCGTCGGCGGCTTGGCGGGGAACTTCAGGTGCTGGACGGCATCGGACAGGATCCGGAGCTCGTCGTCCGTGAGGCGGACCGAGCGCATGTACGGCGCCGGCGCTGCCGGGACGGGATGCCCCGGCTCACCGTTGATCGCCGGGGAGAGCGGGGCGTCAAGCGGCTCGGGCTCCGCGGTTCGGAAGAGCTCGTCGCTGCCGCGCAGCTGCGCGCGGCGAAATCCGCGCATCACCCCCGTGCCGCGCGCACCCGCTCGCGCGAACGGTCCGCGCTGCCGGAGACCTCGACGGTCCCGTCGCCGCCCTGGGCGATGACCGCTTTGGCGAGGGCCCGGTAGGAGCGAGCTCCAGGGGAGTTCGGTGCGTACTCCAGGATGGACTGGCCCGCGAGCGGCGTCTCGGCGAACCGGATCGAGGAGTCGACGGTGATCGGGAAGACAAGATCCGGATACGCGCCCTTGACGAGGTCGAGGACCTCCTGGCTGTGCAGCGTGCGCGACTTGTACAACGTCGGCAGGATGCCCGCGACACGCAGATGACTGTTGAGCTTTGCGCGCACGCGGTCGATGGTGCGCTGCAGCTGCTGCATGCCCTTCATACCGAAGTACTCGCACTGGAGCGGGATGATCACATCGGTTGACGCCACCAGCGCGTTGATGCACAGCAGGCCGAGCGACGGTGGGCAGTCGATGACGACGTAGTCGTAGCGCCCTTCGATCGGCTCGAGCTTCTCGCGCAGGATCGACTCGCGACCGAACTCCGTGACGAGCTGCAGCTCGGCGCCGCTCAGGTCGATGTTGGCGGGGATGAAATCGAGCCCCATCCCCTCGGACGTCAGCAGCACGTCGCCGACATTCACGCGATGGTCGGTGAGCAGATCGTAGATCGTGTGCTCGAGCTCGTCCGGGCGCCGGCATCCCATGTTGATGGTGAGATGGCCCTGCGGATCGAGGTCGACCGCGAGCACCTTCCTGCCCGCCTCGGCGAGTGCGGCGGCGAGGTTCACAGCGGTCGTCGTCTTGCCGACTCCGCCTTTCTGATTCGCGACCGAAATGATCCGCGTCATTGCTGGGGCGGTGTCGAGATGTTGCAAAGAGAACAGACGCGCCTCACTGAGCAGGTATCATAGCGAACCCGATTGCCTCTCTCGGCCGTTGGACGGGAGCAAGCGCACTCGCAGCGGTCATCGATCCGTAAATCCGGACTGGAGCCTGGTGTCTGAAGAACGTGTGAAGCCTCGCGGCCTGTTTGTCGAGGAGGCCATCCAGCTTGCGCTCGAGAGCCGTTGGGCAGAGGCGCTGGCGGTGAATCAAGCCCTGATCGAGCGCCATGGTGAGGACGAGGACACTCTCAACCGCATCGGCAAGGCGCTCACCGAACTGGGTCAGCGTGAAGAGGCGCTCGCCTCGTATTCGAGCTCACTTCGCATCAACCCGCTCAATCTGATCGCGCAAAAGAACGTCCGCAAGCTCACCGCGATGCTCGAGAGCAAGGGCACCGTCGCCGGGTCCGCGGCCCCGTTCGACGTCGAGCTCTTCACCGAGGAGCCCGGCAAGAGCGCGATCACGGTCCTGAGCGCGCCGTCGAAGTCCGCGACCGTCTCGATCGCCCCGGGCGATGTGGTGGAGCTCTACCGCGAGGGGTCGACGCTTCGGGCACAGACCTCCAGGGGCGTTTCGCTCGGCGAGGTCGACACGAAGATCGCCCGCCGCCTGGTCCCACTCATGGAGACCGGGAACCGCTACTCCGCGGCGGTGGCCCGCCTTGAGGACGAGCGGGTCGAGATCATCCTGCGCGAGACCTACCAGGCAGCGGAGAACGCCCGCAAGTCGTCGTTCCCGCTTGCGAAAGGCGGCCGCCGCGAGGAGTTCCGCCCCTATGCGAAGGACTCGCTGCTCTCGGCACGGGAGATCGATGCCACGCCCCTCGACGACGACGATTCGGATGACGGGTTCGGCCGGCCGGAAGCGGTGAGCGCCGATGACGATCTCGGCGAGCTCGGGATGACCACGTTCCAGTCGGATGCCGAGGAGGCAGCCCCCGAGGCGGACACGGAGGACGACGACGACGACGACGCGCGTCCCGAGGACTCCTACTAGCAGCCATCGGGCGGCCGGTCCTTACGCCTCCCAGGAGCGCATCGACGGGTACCTGCCGATCGCCTCCTACGGGCTGATCGGCGACTGCCGATCGGCGGCGCTCGTCGGCGTGGATGGGAGCATCGACTGGTTCTGCGCCCCTCGGTTCGACGACGAGGCTGTGTTCGGCCGCATCCTCGACTCCGGCAAGGGTGGGAGCTGGCAGATCCACCCGGACGAGGCGCACAAGGTCCATCAGCGCTACCGGGACCGGACCAACCTTCTTGACACCGTGTTCTCGACGGACACCGGTGTGGTGGTGGTGACCGACTTCATGCCCGTCGACGAGCACAGCGTCGTGCAGCACGCGAAGCCGCACAACCACCCGCGCGTCATCCGTCTCGTCGAGTGCCTGGCCGGTGAGATGACGATGCACCAGGTCTTCGATCCGGCGCCCGACTTCGCACGCACCGCGGTGAAGCTCAGCATGGACGGCGGCCAGATCCATGCCGATGCGAAAGGCCTGCACCTCTGTCTCAGCTCGACGATCCAGCTGGAGGGGCCTGACGACACCTTCCATCTCACGGCGACCGAAGCCGTCGCCTTCTCGATGCACTGCGGATTCGCGGGGCGATGCGGGGCACGCTCCTGGAGCGTGGAGAAGGCGCGCTTGATGCTGCGCCAGAGCCAGCGGTACTGGTGGCGCTGGGTCGGCAAGGTCGACTACCACGGTCCGTACCAGCAGCATGTGTGGCGGTCGGCCCTGGCACTGAAGCTGATGACCTACGCGCCCACGGGTGCGATCGTCGCCGCCCCCACCACGAGCCTCCCCGAGGAGCTCGGCGGCGAGCGCAACTGGGACTACCGCTTCACCTGGCTCCGAGACGCCGCGTTCACGCTGTATGCCTTCTTCCAGCTCGGCCTCACCGACGAGGCGACCGCGTACTTCGACTGGCTCACGCACCGCCATTTCGCCGACCGCGCCGTCGACAACATCCCGAATCTCTTCGACCTGAGCGGGCACGCGCATGCGACGGAGCACACGCTCGGCAACCTCGAGGGATATCGCGGATCGAAGCCGGTGCGCACCGGCAACGCGGCGGCGCATCAGCTCCAGCTCGACATCTACGGTGAGGTGCTCGACAGCGCATACGTGTTCGCACGGTTCGGTGGGGTCATCAGCGAGACGTTGTGGGAGGACCTCAGCAACATCGTCGAGATCGCCATCCGCCGCTGGATGGAGCCGGATTCATCGATCTGGGAGGTGCGCAGCGAGCGCCGGCAGTACACGTACAGCAAGTTGATGTGCTGGGTCGCCGTTGACCGGGGGATCCGCATCGCGGAGCGGTATGACCTCCCGTACGACAAGGCCGCGTGGCGCAGTGCACGTCTCCGCATCCATCGCGCGGTCACCGCGCGCGGGTACTCGAAGCACCGCCGCTCCTTCACGCAGGAGTTCGACAACGACGCGCTCGACGCGTCGATCCTCCGTATCAGCCAGGTGCGATTCCTCGCCGACAAAGACCCGCGCATCCACTCGACGGTGCGCGCGATCGCGCAACACCTCGGCGAGGGTGTGCTGGTCAACCGCTACAACATGGAGGAGAGCGAGGACGGCCTCAGGGGCAGTGAGGGCGCGTTCTTTCTCACGTCCTTCTGGCTCGTCGATGCGCTCGCCCACACCGGAGACCTCGAGCAGGCGGAGCGACGCTTCGAGCGCCTGCTGCACTTCAGCTCGCCGCTCGGACTGTTCTCCGAGGAGGTCGACGCTCGCAGCGGGCAGCTGCTCGGCAACTTCCCACAGGCGTTCACGCATCTCGCGCTCGTCGGCGCGGCGGTGAACATGGAGCGGGCGCGGCAGCGAAGCCTCGGCGTGAAGGGGCTGCGCAAAGCCTCACCATCAACCGTCACCGAGGGTGGACCGCACACCGACAGAGACCGGACGACGGTGCGGGCACGGCGCACGCGCGAAACCAGTCTGCTACAGCAGTTGATACAGCGCGAACGCGACCCCAAAGGCGACCACGACGGTGCGTAGCACCGTCGGGTGCATGCGTCGCGCCAGCGCCACGCCCGCGAAGCCACCGATGGCGCTGGTGGGGAGCATGACCACGACGGCGATCCACGACACAGGGCCGAACAACGCAAAGTAGATCGCGGCGACGACGTTGATGATCAGGGCCATGATGCCCTTGAGCGCGTTGAGCCGCTGCAGATCGTCGCGGATGAAGAGCCCGAGCACGGCGAGCATCATCACGCCGAGACCGGCGCCGAAGAAGGCGCCGTAGACGCCGCCGAGGAATTGAGCCACCGCGAGCAGCGGCGACCGGTGCTGATCGTGCTGTGGTCGTCGAGCGCGCACCCGGGCTGTCACCACGGGCTGGAGCAGCAGGAGGGCGCAGGCGAGCAGGATGAGCCACGGGACGATCGTGGTGAACACGCGATTCGAGGTGCGCGTCAGCAGGATCGCGCCGGCAACAGCTCCGATGACACTGATGGGTCCGAGAAACAGCACCCGGCGGCGTTGCACCGACAGCTCTGCGCGGTACGCGATGCTGCCGCCGGCAAAGCCGGGGAGAAGCCCGAGGGTGTTGCTGACGTTCGCCGTCAGAGCAGGAAACCCCAGGAGGAGGAGCGCCGGGAAGGACAGCAGCGTTCCGCCGCCGGCGACCGCGTTCACGGCGCCCGCGACCAGCGCCGCTGCGGCGACGAGCACCAATCGCGCGGCGTCGAGATGGACCACGTCCGGCGCTACGCCGGCGACGCCACCACCACGTTCCGGAGCAGCCCCACCCCGTCGATCTCCGACTCCATGACGTCACCGGGTTGCAGAAACTCGGGCGGGGTTCGCGCGAAGCCGACGCCTTCGGGCGTGCCCGTGGCGATGAGCATCCCGGGAAGCAGCGTCATGCCGACCGACAACCACTCGATGATCGCGTCGACGGGGTAGATCATGTCCCGGGTGTTCGCATCCTGCTTGATGTCGCCGTTGATGCGGAGCTGGAGATGCAGGTTCTGGACATCGGGGACCTCATCCCTGGTCAATACCCAGGGCCCCACCGGGCACGAGCCGTCAAGGCTCTTCCCCTTGAACCACTGGCCGCCCCAACCGTTCTGGATGTCTCGCGCCGTGACGTCGTTCAGCACCGTGTATCCGAACACGTGGTCGAGCGCGTCGGCTCGCTTGATGTTGGCGCCGCGCCGCCCGATGACGACACCGAGCTCGACCTCCCAGTCGATCTT
>JBAUTG010000135.1:0-10564 GCA_049582105.1 Candidatus Dormiibacterota bacterium
TGGCGTCGCCGCATCCGGATATCATCAGGCTCAGCGCGAGCACGGCAAGCCCCCACCCGCCGACGGGGCGCACCGCCCGCTACTCGTGTCGCAGCGCGCTGAGCACTGAGGTTCGCACCGCTCTGCGAGCTGGGCCGATCGTGGCGACGAGTGCGCCGAGCACGACAACCGCGATGAGCACGATCACCGTCTCGACGGGGAACACGAACCCCGGGGTGAAGGCCGGCGTGGTGCTGGCACGCAGCATCGGCAGCGCCATGATGCAGCCGGCGCCGACACCGATCAGCATCGCCGCCCCGGCGAGGAGCCCCGACTCGGTGAGCACGCGTCGCATCGCCTGCCTGCTGCCAAGTCCCACCGCGCGCAGCAATGCCAGCTCGCGTGTTCCCTGCCGTGCGTTGACGAGCAGTGTGTTCACGACGGCGAGCATCGCGATGAGGACGGCGATGAGCGCGACCGCGAGGACGAGCCCGATCGAGTGCCCGACCGCGTCGCGCGCGTCGGCGGCGATGACCGCGACGGGCACCGCCTGCATGCCATAGGTGGCTGCCGTCGCCACCACGGACGTGGCGGATCCCTGCGTGGTGACCACGAGGTCGTCGAACCCGTCCGCCGCTGAGCCGAAGTACGTGCGCGCCAGGTCACCGGCCATGACGAGGCTCTCGCTCCCGTCGCCCGCGGGGAAGGAGTGACTCACCACGCCCACGATCGTGAAGTACACGAGTCCCTTCTGGGTCTCTACCGGCACCTGGGAACCGACGGTCCAACCGGTTGCGGCGGCCAGCCCGACGGGCTCGAGGAAGCTCGGACCGTCCTCAAGCTCGGGGAGCGCAGTCGCCCGGCTCGGAGTCACGAAATCGAAGCCGCCGAGCGACGCGTACGCCGCGGGGTCGATCGCCGTGACGCCTTCGGATGCGCCCGCCACGGTCTCCGAGAGCAGCCGGAGCGGCGTGGCCCGCGCAACGCCGGGGCTGCTCTGGATTGCCGAGGCCACCTGGTCCTCCTGGGTCACCGGGCTCGTGATCAGCACATTGCCGACGAACAGATGGGAGATCCAGCGGTCGCTCGCGGTGAGGGCCCCCGCGCTCAACGCGCTGACCCCGACGGCGGTGGCGACGCTCACGGCGAGCCCGGCGGCGGTGATCGCCGTCCGGTTCCTGGCTCGGGCCAGATGCGCCGCGCCCGGCTCCGCACCGGCGACGAAGGGGGAGAGCGCCTTCGCGATCAGGCCGATGAGCATCGGCGCGATCACGGGGAGTGCCATCACCACCCCGAGGAGGAAGGACACGACTCCGAGCGCCACGATGCCGCTGTCGGTGCTGATGAAGCACAGCAGCGCGATGATCAGGAGGGTTGGGGCAGCCACCATGACGAAAGGGCCGGCACGCTGGCGGTCGCCGATCGGATGGGGGCGCAACGCGTCGAGGATCGGCAGTCGCGCTGCCGCAAACAGCGGCAGCAGGCCGCCGGCCATCGCAGCGCCGAGCCCCGCGACGACGGCGGCAAGCACCTGCAGCGGGCTCGGCGTCAACGACGGCGCCGCCAGGTCACCCGGGGAGATGTTCGCCTGGAAGATCGCAGCGAGTGCGAACCCCACGAGGATCCCGATCGGCACGCCGGCGAGGCCCACGAGACCCACCTCGGCGGCGAAGAGCCGGAACACCTGGCGCGACGACGCACCGGCGGCGCGCAGGAGCCCGATCTCGCGGCGGCGTTCGAACGCCGCGAGGGCCGCGCTGTTCGCGGTCACACCGGCGCCGACGATGAGGCTGAGGACGGTGACCAGCAGCAGGAGCGGTTCGAGGTCCTGGAGCGGTGATGCGGCGCCGGCTCGCGGATCGTAGGTCGTCACGCTGGCGCCGAGCTTGTCGTGGACCTCGCTGGACACCCGTGCGACCGTGGCGCCCGGGCCGAAACGCAGCGCGGCGAGCGGGGTGCGCAGGCCCAGCGCGAACGTTCCCATCATCGCGGCGTCGTCGATGAAGACCGCGTTGTGCGTGAAGGACGCGCCTCCGCTCGTTCCCGCGGTGAAACCGACCACGGTGAAGACGTCCGGTCCTGAGGCGGTGATCATCTGGAGCTTCTGGCCGATCTGGATCGGGGAGACGCCGCCCGTGAGCGACGCGCTGAGCCCCTGATCGATCGCGACCTCACTCGTGTTGCCCGGAAGTGGGAGCCTGCCTGCCACGACCGGCACGCTCCGCAGGGCTGCTGTCGAGTCCTGCAGGCCGACCAGCGTGACCGCGTCACCTTCGAGGGCGCCCCCAGCCGGGCCGGCCGCAACCTGCTTCTCGTGGAGCGGGACCGCCTGGATGACGCCGGGTAGCTGCGCCAGCGTGGTGATGTCTGTGGGGGTCAGGCCGGAGCCGGCGTCGACCCGGACGTCAAGCGAGGAGGCGCCTGCCCGCTGCGCCTGTGCCTCCTGTGCCTGGACCGTAAGGCCCTGGATGGCGATCTGCACGGCGAGCACCACAGCGATGCCAAGCGCGACCGCTATTGCGGTGAGGGCGCTGCGGAGCGGCCGTTCGCGGACCGCCCGGATCGCGAGCGGCCAGATTCCGCTCACAGGTCGTGCATGGCGAGCCTGGCGACGAGCACTCCGGGATTGGGTATCGCGTCCGTCGCCTCGCCGTCGTGGCTCAACGTCACGTCGTCGATGACCGCACCGTCGCGCATGATCAGCACCCGATCGGCGTGCGCGGCGACCCGTGCGTCATGCGTGACGAGTACCGAGGTCTGATGCTCCTGACGGCAGAGACGGGTGAGCAGCGCCATCACCTCGTGGCCGCTCGTCCAGTCGAGGTTGCCGGTGGGCTCGTCGGCCAGCAGGAGGGAGGGTGAGGCCGCAAGCGCGCGCGCCAGCGCCACTCGCTGCTGCTCGCCGCCCGAGATCTCCTCCGGCCCGTGTCCCTGGAGACCGTGGAGGTTCAGCTGCGTCATGAGCGCGTCGACCCGGTCGCGGATCGCCTGCCGTGAGAGCTTCTGCCGGTGCCGAGCGGGTGCCTCGTTGCGCAGTCGAAGGGGGAGGGCCACATTCTCCGCCGCGGTGAGCGTCGGCAGGAGGTTGAAGAACTGGAAGACGACGCCGATATGGTCGCGGCGGAACGCCGAGCGCTCCTCGTCGGCGAGCGCGTACATGTCGATGCCCTGGATCTCGACCTTGCCCTGGTCGGGCGGTTCGAGACCGCCGAGGATGTGCAGGAGCGTGCTCTTACCGGAGCCGCTCGGACCCATGATCGCGACGAAATCTCCCGAGCTGACGGTCAGGGAGACATCCCGGATCGCCTCACGCGGCGGCCGGCTGACGCGGTAGACCTTGTGGAGGCCCGAGGCGACGAGGATGCGGCTGCCGGGAGCGTCGGTGGACGGCTCGACGGTGCTGAGCTGAGTCAGGGTTGAGGCCCTCTTAGAGAGTCAGGAACGCTTCGAGAACGGATTCGATGCTGTTGGGCAGGAGGCCCTCGTACTGGGCGACGGGGGGCACGGGCAGGTTCTCCGGGAGGCTGCCCGGCGGGATCGGGAGGGGTGTTGGTGTTGGAACCGCGGTCGGGGACGGCGCGACGGTCGCAGGCGGGACACCCGGCGTGGCGGGATGAGGCGAGTTCCGGCCGCCCGGTCCGGGCTTCGGCGGCTTCCTCGGAGGTGGCGACGAGGACCCGACCTGAGCGAACTCCTCGCTGAACATCCAGACGCCCGTCTGCCCGGGGGAGACGCCGGTCCAGAGGACCCCTGGAGCGCTCTCGTCGGATCCGACACCCATCTCCGTGTAGCGGCTGTTGAGGATGTTGGAGCGGTGGTCGGCGCTGTTCATGAAGGCACCGTTGATGTAGCTGGCGGCCGCGCCAGTGCTCAGGTTACCGTTCACCCAGCCGATGTTCTCACCGGCCGACTGGTAGTGGATGCCGAACGCCTGCATCATCGAGAACACGTACCGCCCGCATCCGAGGATCGGGTGCGCGAAGTAGTTGCGGTGGATCATGTCGTACGAACGACCGTTGACCAGGACCCCCGCGCAGTTGTAGCGCGCGTTCTCGCCGATGGCCTCGAGCGTGCCGTTGAAGGTGACCGCGTGCACGCCGTTGCTCGTCCGATCACTGTTGGTCAGGGAGAAGAGCGACGAGTCGGCGCTGGAATTCGCGTCCGCCACATCCGTCGTACCTGCGAGGTGCAGGGCGGCGAGCGCGCACGCGGCGAGCACCCCGGCGCTCATCAGCACCGGACGCAGCGCGCGAGCGAGACGGGGATCCCGGCGTGGTTCGACCATGAGCGCCGGCTCCACACGCACCGCGTCGGCGGTTCGGAGGAGCTCGTCCCACGCCGACGGCACCGGCCGACACTCCATACGGCTATTCCTCATCCGAATATGACCGACCCTTTGCGGCCGGCCCCTATCTAAGCCCCTCAGAGCCCCTGGGACTCTGCTTCGACAGGATCGTTGCACCGTTGACCCGGCATCCCGGGGATGCTTGATTCCAGCCTCCGGGCAGGTATCCGAATGCGATCACATGAGGTGGTTTGAGCTCACATGTCGTTGCTCGACCGAGTTCAACGCAAGGCAGAGGGAACTCCAGCGCCTTCCACTCCCGCCGCTCCGGCGGCCCCGGCGCCATCCCCCGAGCGCACCCAGGACGTCGAGAACGATCGCTTCGCTCCGGCGGGCTGGCAGCAACGCCAGAGCCCGGGGCCGGCGTCTTCCCCGCAGCAACAGCTCGCACCGGCCCCCGCGCCGGTCCGGCCCGCAGCACCGGCTCCCCGGCCCTTTGAGGCCGAGCGACCCGCTGCAACCGAGCCGCAGCGCGCTCCATCGCTCCTGAACCGTGCGGGCGGGGCGAGCGGCCTCGGCCGTCCGGGGCTGAGCAAGATGGGCGGCCACACCAACACGCACGTGGCGCTCCGCGCCAAAGTGCACCAGCGTCTCGTCGAAGAGCTGGCGCAGGGTACGGACTCCGTTCCGCCGGAGACGGTTCGCCAGCGCATCGCCGAGCTGCTCAACGATGTGATCACCGAGCAGAACATCACGATGAGCCGGCCGGATCGGCTGCGTCTCGTCGAGATCCTCGCCAACGATGTGCTCGGTCTCGGGCCGCTCGAAGAGCTGCTTGCGAGCGAGGAGATCACCGAAATCATGATCAACAGCTACAAGCAGATCTACGTTGAGCAGCATGGCAAGTTGACCCTGAGCCCGGTGACGTTCGAGAGCGACCAGCAGCTGATGCAGGTGATCGACCGGATCGTCAGCAGCATCGGCCGCCGTATCGACGAGTCGTCGCCGATGGTGGATGCGCGCCTCAAGGACGGATCCCGTGTCAACGTGATCATCCCCCCACTCGCGTTGCGCGGTCCGACGATGACCATTCGAAAGTTCGCCAAGGAAGCGCTGACGATCGAGGACCTCATCAAGTACGGGTCGATCACCGACGACATGGTCAAATTCCTACGCGCGTGCGTGCGCGGCAAGCTCAACGTCGTGGTGAGCGGCGGCACCGGCTCGGGGAAGACGACGACCCTCAACATCCTGAGCAGCTTCATCCCCGAGGACGAGCGCATCGTCACGATCGAGGACGCGGCGGAACTGCAGTTGCGTCAGGAACACGTCGTGACTCTTGAAACGCGGCCGGCAAACGTCGAAGGCCGGGGTCGCGTCTCGATCCGAGACCTCGTCATCAACTCCTTGCGCATGCGGCCGGACCGCATCGTCGTTGGAGAGTGCCGTGGAGGTGAGGCGCTGGACATGCTCCAGGCCATGAACACCGGCCATGACGGGTCGCTGACGACCCTCCATGCGAACAATGCGCACGACTGCATCAGCCGTCTCGAAACCCTCGTGCTCATGGCCGGCGCCGAGCTGCCCTCGAGGGCGATTCGCGAGCAGATCGGCTCCGCCGTCAACGTCGTCGTGCAGCAGTCCCGTCTTCGCGACGGTACCCGCAAGATCGTGAGCATCACCGAGGTGCTCGGCTGCGTCAACAACGAGGTGCAGCTGCAGGACATCTTCACGTACAAGCAGACGGGCGTCGACGACGACGGCAAGGTGGTCGGCTCCTACATGCCGACCGGCGTGCTGCCCACGTTCCTCGAGCACCTGACCACGTCCGGTGAGGAGATCTCCGAGGACATCTTCCAGCCCATCCATGTGATGGACGGGGTCGGCTCCGCGTAAACGCTGCTCCGGTGGGCGCGATATCGCGGCGCACACCACGCGGTCAGGGAATCGCGGAAACCCGCTGGTACATATAGCCGTCGCCGTTGCCATCGGTCTCGTTCAACGACTCGCCGGAGCACGTGTAGTCGAGGTGGACGTAGTTCGCGAGCGGCAGCGTTTTCGCCGCCCCACCGTTGATCGATATGGTCGCATGCGCCTGCGAGAGGTCGATCGGCTCGAGCGCCATGGATCCACTGAGAAAGGTGATCGGTGACCGCAGCCTGCCCCGCGTGCGCACGACGACGTGGTATCCGCCACCGCTGCCGGTGAATGCCGTTCCCGCAAGTTCCTCCACGACGGTTCCGTTGCTGAAGAGATGCTCCGTCATGCCGGTGCCGCCGGTGACGGCAACGGCGACGACCGCGCCCTTCTGCGTCTTGAACTCCACCACGATCGTTCCGGTGAGCACCTTCCAGGTCCCGATGACGCACGCGTCACCGATCGGCGGCTCGGGGATCGGTGTTGCCGTCGGAGCCGGGATCGGCGTGGATGCGATGCTGACCGGCGCAGCGGTCACCGTCGCTGTCGATGCAGCCCCACCGTCGCACGCGGCGATGAGCGGCAGCGTGAGCCACGGAACGAGTGCGGTACGCCGTGGCACGAGCACTCGATCGCGCGCATCCTTCCGAGGGATTCCCGGTCGGAGGTGGCTACGCGACTCCGCTCAGGTGACCGTTCTTCTCCGCGGCGACGCCGACCTGGCGACGGTCCGGGAAGATCTGCGCGAGGCGCGGCGGCAACGGGATGCCCATGTCGAACAGCCTGTCGATGATGCGCGGCCGGATGCCCGTCGGCTCGAAGTCGCCGATGATCTTTCCGGTCGACGGATCCGCTCCGCGGGACTCGAACTTGAAGATCTCCTGCACGGTGATCATCTCGCCTTCCATCCCGATGACCTCGGTGACGGAGACGACCTTGCGCGAGCCGTCCTTGAGACGGCTCAGCTGGATGATCAGGTTGATCGCGCCGGCGATCTGCTGGCGAATCGCCTTGAGGGGCAAGTCGAGTCCGGCCATGAGGACCAGCGTCTCGAGCCTCGACAGGGTCTCGCGCGGGCTGTTCGCATGGATCGTGGTGAGCGACCCGTCGTGGCCGGTGTTCATCGCCTGGAGCATGTCCAGCGCCTCACCTCCACGGCACTCTCCAACGACGATGCGGTCAGGCCGCATGCGCAGGGAGTTGATGACGAGCTCGCGGATCGCGATACGTCCCTCGCCGTTGACGTCCGCGGGACGCGCTTCAAGCCGGCAGACGTGTTCCTGATGCAACTGCAGTTCCGCGGCGTCCTCGATGGTGACGATGCGCTCGTCGATCGGGATGAATCCGGAGCACACGTTGAGAAGGGTCGTCTTACCGGTGCCCGTTCCGCCCGACACCAGGATGTTCGCGCGGGCGAGCACGCATGCCTGGATGAAGGCGGCGGCCTCCTGGGTCAGGGTGCCGAATCCGATGAGGTCGGATACCTGGTATGGATCCTTGCTGAACTTACGAATGGTCAGGATGGGACCGTCGAGTGCGATCGGTGGAATCGCCGCGTTCACGCGGGATCCGTCAAGGAGACGCGCATCCATGAGCGGCGTGCGCGAGTCGATGCGGCGGCCGACCGCGGCGCCGATCGTGTCGATCACCCGCATGAGGTGAGCCTCGTCATCGAAGCGGATGTCGGTGAGGAGGATCTTGCCCTTGCGCTCGACGTAGACCATCTCCGGTCCGTTGACCATGATCTCGGTCAGGCTGTCGTCATCGACCAGCGGGCGCAGTGGACCGAGAGCCTCGAGATACCGGCTGTCGAGCTTGTGCGGGACGGCTGCCATGCTCACGTGAGGGTGCTCCTTGGAATTCGGTCAGATAGCGGTGCCGCGCCGATTGTGGCCGCTGCCGCCTGGCGATCAGACGGGAGCAACCGGTTCGATACAGCTTCGATTCCACGAGCGTTCGAGACATCCACGAGTCGTTAACTCCGACAGGTACGATCACGTGGCTGTGATGAGTACCGCGACCGTGGCCAGTGGGGCGGCCCAGGTTCCGGACGACGAGTGGTTCGGAGAGGGGAGCGCCTTCGATTCGGGCGAAGACCTCGCCGCGGCACTCTTCGCACTCGCCGGAGTCGCGCACACCGACCCGGCGCCCGAGGTCGCGGAGGTCAGCTGGCCCGTCATTGCGGTCCCCGAGACGGACACGGTCTTCGAGGAAGTCCAGCGTCCGGGGTCCAACAGTGAAGCGGCACGGCCGTACTCATCGCGTGGCGCGTCGACATCGACCTCCGCGCCGCCGAAACGCTGGTCGGTTCGTTCGCCGGGCGAGGCACTCCTGCCGCCGACCATGTCCGGCCGCTCCGGATGGACGATCCGGAACAGCGTCGCCGTCCTCCACAGGACCGAGGATGCGATCGCGCGTCTGCGCGAGGATGCGGTGGCCATGGCGTTCCTTGCCGCGGCCGAGGCATGTGGCCGGGGTCGTCCCGCTTCGCTCGAGCGGAGGAAGCACCCGAGGTAGTCCGGCCGTCAGCGCTCGTACTGGCGCAAGCGCTCCTCGACCTCGGAACTGCTTAGCGATGTGCTCGCGGGCGCCGTCGCGGGCTCGGTGACCTGCGTGCCCCTGGATCCCGGCCGCTCCCTCCCGGACCCGGCAGGATTCACGGCAGGTGCCGCAGCCGCAGCCTCGGCCTCTGCTTCGCGGCGGCGCATCATTGCGTAGACGTTGTCGAGCGTCGGGGCGTGCCCCTGACGCAGCAACGCGAGCACCGCCTCGGGGTCGATGGCTCCGGGAGCGGCAAGCGCAGCCGCTCGTGCGGCCTCGATCGCAGCTGCCTGGGCCGCCTTCATCTCGTGGCGAGCGTGCCGGGCCATGCGGAGCAGCGAGACACAGATGATCCCTTCCAGAACGGCGAGCGCTGCCAGGATCAGCACCGAGTGATCCTGGACCCAGCTCACCACCTGGTTGCTCACCGGATCACGCTCCGCAGAGCCGCTCTGCAGCCTGCTGGTGCATCTCGCGGGCCATCGCCTGGATGGACGCCGGGTCCTGTCCTTCGATGTGCAGACCACGGATGGTGTCGATGGTTGCGACGAAGTCGTCGATGGTGGAACGTGTTTTCGTGAGGAGCGCGGTCACGGGGACGGCGTTGCGCTCGCCGAGCCACATGACGCCGATCTGCACCAGCTCCTGGCGCACCTCGTCGAAGTCGACGAACTGCGAACCGACCGGCTCATCGCGCTGGAAGAACCCCTGCTCGGCACCGGAATCAATGTCCGCCTCAGTGTCCAGGTGCGCCGAGCCGGTTGCGGCCTCCGCGCCGACGTGGTCGCTCGTCTCGTCGACGATCGGTGCGGGCCTCGCGGCGGGGGAGGGCAGCGTCTCTGCCTCGGCAAGGGGCCAGCTCCAGGGTGCGAACGTACGCTCCGACGGCGCTCGCTTCCATGGCTCGGCGTCCTCAGCGGCGGATTCATGCCCGGACTCCGACGCGGGCTCGGGTGCGGCGTCGGACTCCTCTTCAGTGTGTGCCGCTGTGTCATCAGCGTGTGCCGCTGTGCCGGCGGTCGCGTCCGAAGCGGTGATCACCTCGGGCTCGGGCTCGGCGTCCTCGGCGTGGTCATCAGGCGTCGCAAACTCGGCCCAGAAATTGCGAGCCTCTTCCGTTTCCGGATGGGCTTCGGCGACGTGCCCGAGGTCTTCCTCGGCCGCCGGCTCATGCTCGGTCGCGCCGATCGGCGCCTCTTCGGCGCCTTCCGAGGCCCGGGATGCGTGGTCCGCCTCGGCAACGGTGCCCACCTCGCTGTCCTCAGCAGCGCTGTGCACTGCATGAGCCTCGTGCTCCGCGGCAGCGCCGTGCTCTGCATCGGCGGCTGCTTCGGACGACACTTCGGCGTGCTGCGTGGGCTCGTACCGGCTGACTGAGTCTGCGATCACTTCGCGCGCGTACCATGCCGTCGCCGCCGCAGCAGCGGGCGCCTCATGCGCCGCGTCCTCGTTCTCATGGGCAGCGTCCTCGCTCGGGGCCTCGGTCTCATGGGCCGCCTCAGCGTGCGCGGGCTCATCTGCAGACGTGTCGACGCCGGCCGCGGTCTCGGCGGCGGACGTGGCCTCACCTTCCGCGGTTTCGGGAGCCGCAGCCGCTTCCACTTCGCCGAGTGAGCCGGTGGCGACCGGCGCGGTGTCGTGCTCGTCTGCCGGCGTCTCTGTGGGAGCCGGCGCCGGCCAGTGAGCGTGGCTCGTCCCCGGCTCGATCACCGACCAGGTCGGGGCCTCCTGCGTCGCGGCAGTGTCATCGACCGCAGCGTCGGGCGCCGGTGGCGGGGCCTCGAAGCCGGTGGCGGCATGCTCGGTCTCGGTGAGGGTGTGGTCGCGCGGGCGCGACCAGGG
>JBAUTG010000136.1:0-4197 GCA_049582105.1 Candidatus Dormiibacterota bacterium
GTGCGGCCGTAGACGTCCCACGCGTGGAGCGCGAGGCCCGCTGCCCAGACCCCGATGAGCCAGGCCGGCCAGAAGTATCCCCGACCTGTCGCGAACCAGATTGTGGCCACGCCGGCGTTGATGACAACAAAGGCCACAAGGTGTGCGACGAAATCGCGTCGCGCAGACAGGCGCTTGATTGCTTCTGCGCGAGCATCCGGCGTGTCGGTGATGTCGCTCGTGGCAGTGGCGCCACTCGTCTCAGCCATCTCAGATCCTCCGTGTTCGAGCGGTCACCACGATCGTGGCAACTTCCACCCGGGAGAGTGAAGGGTCGTTGGTAGCCAATCGGGGCTGACCAACGTCACGAGCATGCCGAGCCTGCATCGGGTGACCAGGCGGCGTTGACCTACGCCTCCGCCCCCTCGCCATTCATACGCGCGTACCTGCGCAGCCGCTCGGCGGCTGAGCGACAGCGATCAGCAACGAGCCGATGAACCGTGCCCTCCGGGAATGAACCATGCTCCAGCCTCCCAGCCTGACGGCGGGTGAGCAACTCGATTCCCTCGTCCACGCTGGTTACCGCCCAGATGTGAAAACGGCGCTCCCTCACGGCGTCAATCACGGCGTCGGTCAGCATGAGATTATCGACGTTGGTCGACGGCATCATCACGCCGTGTTCTCCTGTGAGTCCACGAGCAAGACACACTTTGAAGAACCCCTCGATCTTCTCATTGATGCCTCCGACCGCCTGAATCCTCCCATGCTGATCAACGGAGCCGGTCACGGCGACACTCTGGTTGATGGGGAGCCCCGAAAGGGCCGAGAGAATCGCGTAGAGCTCCGTGGACGACGCGGAGTCGCCCTCAACCTCGTCATAGGACTGCTCGAACGTGATCGTCGCGCGCATCGGAAAGGGATGATCCTGACCGTACTGCTCGGCGAGGTACCCGGAAAGGATGAGGAATCCCTTCGAATGTATCGGCCCGGAGGCATTGATCTCGCGTTCGATGCTCTCGAATCGTCCGTGTCCAATCGAGACTGATGCGGTGATCCGCGTCGGCATGCCGAAGGTGTAGCCACCGACACCCACAACGCTCAGACCGTTGACCTGCCCCACCCTGCTTCCTTCGGTCTCGATATGGATGGTTCGTTCGTCGATGAACTGGTGCACGCGTTCTTCGGTCAAGTTCGAGCGGTACTGGCGCTCACCGATCGCGCGTTCGACGTCTGCCCGTGTCACCACATCATGTGCCGTGGCCCCGGCCCAGTAGCTCGCTTCCGCGGCCACATCCGCAATGTCGGCGAGCCGTGTTGACAGGCGACGCTGGTCATCCCGAAGACGCCCACCGAACTCGACGATCCGGGCGATCGCATCCTTCTCGAAATGCTTGAGTTGCAATCGATCAACGACCTGACGGATGAAGGCCGCATAGGAGGTGACGTTCTCAGCACTCCAGGGCATCTCCGGAGCGAAGTCGGCGCGCACCTTGAACAGCCCCATGAAGTCCTCATCGACAGCGCTGAGCAGGCTGTACAGAGCCGGCGAGCCGACGAGGACGACCTTGACGTCAAGGGGAATCGCACTCGGATGCAGTGAGCTCGTCGGTATGAGCGTGACCTGCTCGGCGAGATTCTCGATGACGACCGTCTCGGTCGTGAGCGCGCGCTTCAGCGAATCCCACACGAAGGGTTGCTGGAGCATGCGCATCGCGTCGATGACCAGGAAACCCCCGTTGGCCCGATGGAGTGCTCCGCCACGGATATGCCGGAAGTCCGTCACCATCGCGCCGAAGGTGGCGCGGTACTCGACTCGACCGAACAGGTTGTAGTAGGTCGGATTCCGCTCAACGATCACGGGCGCACCGGCAACGTCGGCGTTGTCGACGATGACGTTGGCTCGATAACGGGCGGTGTGGTCGTCGGAACCTTCGAGGATGCCGAGCAGGTTGGCTCGCCCCTGCTGGTCCGGAACCTGTCCGCGACGGAAGTCGGGAAGATGATCGGGGATGTCCGCCTCGATGGCCGCAAGATGGTCAAGGACAGACGCCTCCTCGCGGTACTTCTCCCGCACGGCGTTCAGCACGGGTGCGATCGCGCGCATCGCCGTCTCCCGATCGAGGCCGGCAAGCTGTTTCGCTCCTTCGACTTCCACCTGGCGCATCCGGGGAAGCTCCACCTCCAGCTGCCGTTCGAGGTCGATTGCCCGGCGCTGCAGGCCCTCGCGTTCGTCGGTCGAAAGCGCACCGACCTGGTCGGGGGTCAGGGGATGCCCCGCGCGCAGCGGCACCAGCCCGAGGCCCCCCGGGGTGAACTGGAGGAGAAACCCCGCGACCAGAGCCGCTGCCTCGAGTTCCTTCCGTACGGCTGCGGCACGCTCCTCAATGCCCGCCGCGATGGTGGTGCGGCTTCGTTGATAGGCCTCATCATCGAAAGCGCGTGTGATCACAGCCGCTGACTCAGCGACGAGATCCTCAAGGTCGCGAGCCAGGCTCCGACCCCGCCCTGCGACAGTTGACAACGCCATCGGGCGATCCGGATCGACGAAGTTGTGCACGTAGAGCCAGTCGCGGGGCGCCGCACGATCGTGAGCGGCTCGGTCGATGTGATCGAGCACCGTCGACATCCGACCGGATCCCGGGGTGCCGGTCGCGAAGAGGTTGAACCCGCGCGTCCGGATATTCAGCCCGAACCCGAGCGCGTCGATCGCCCGGGGCTGGCCGACGGTTCCCGCAAGCGGTGTTATCTCCGCGGTCGTCTCGAAGCCAAGCTCTGATGGATCAAGACGCCGGCACAAGCGGTCGAGAGGTACCTCCAGATCGGCCATGAGCAGTCTTCTCCCACTGTGTGGCGCCGCTTCGGGCTCGGGCGCGACCCTCGCCTCAGCTCTCCCGGCGAGAACGCGTCGGTTCCGCTGAAGCCCGCGGTACTTGTAGCAGAACCCTGGAGATCGCGACACGTCCCTGCCGGCTTCCACCGACAGGGCCGCCCCGAAGGGCGGCCCTGCTGTCCCACTCAGTGAGGCGTCCCTGGGAGAACGCCGTCACTCGCCTACGAGATACTGGCCGCGGTGCACGCCGCGGCGCCGGCGATGGCGCAGATGGCCGAGGCGGGATCGAAGCCGTCCTTGACCACTGTCGATTCCATGTTGGTCGCGTCGACCCAGACCGGCACCAGGAGTGACGCCGGATTGGTGATGCTGGGGTCTGCGGGGTCGACGGTCGTGCCGTTGAGCAGTCCCGGGGGGATGGTGTTGCCGGAGAGCAGGATGGTGGCCATGGCGACCGCGTCCTGGGCCTCCTTGTACACCGCCTTGTAGACCGAACCGCACTGGTAGCCCTCGAGCACCCAGGCCATGCCCTGAGCAGTCGCGTCCTGGCCGGTGGTGGGGATCTTCTTGGCGGGCACGCCGGCGCTCTTGAGGACGTTGATGACCGCGTTGGCGAGCCCGTCGTTGGCCTCGATGGTCGCGTTGATCTGCGGATGCGCCGTGAACTCCTGCTGGAAGATCGTGCCGCCCTGGGTGTTCGACCACCCGGGTGCGAAGTTCTCACCGACGAGGGTCATGCCCTGGCTGTTGGTGGCGCCCGCGGCAACCGTCTTGGCCGCCTGGCTCCAGACCACCTTGTTGTAGCCGGTGGCGAACGAGATGGCGTTCGGGTCGGTGTCCTCGCCGCCGTTCAGCACGAAGACCTGCGGGCTCTTGACGCCCCACGAGGTGACGCAGGTGAGGAAGCCGTTGCCGATCAGCTCACCGACCTTCTCGTTGTCGAAGCTCACGTAGTAGTTCTTCAAACCCTTGACGAACGTGGCCCGGTCGTAGCTGATCATGGTGACGTGCTTGGCCGCCGCCAGCTGCGCGATGGCCGCTCCGGTCGGCCCGTCGAGCGGGCACATGATCAGCACCTTGGCACCCAGGTTGATGTCAGCGGTTGCATCGTTGAGCTCGGTCTGGTCGCTGCCCTGCGCGTTATCGATGCGGAACTGCTGCTGGTTGAATCCTGCGTCCGCCAGCGCGGCGGTCAGATAGGGTGCGTCGAAGTTGACCCACCGGGTCGACGAGGTCGTGTCGGGGAGAATGACGCCGATCAGGAGCGAGTTCGCGCCCTTGGTCGCATAGGCGGTCAGGGCCTTGAACTGGCTCATCGTCGCGTTGATGTCTGTGCCGAACGAGGTGACGGTGATCCCCGACGGGACACCGGGGTTGGTCGTGCTCCC
>JBAUTG010000137.1:0-31444 GCA_049582105.1 Candidatus Dormiibacterota bacterium
ACTGGAACCACCCGTCAACGTCGAGGAGCGCACTCACGCTCCCGCTCGCATTGAAGAGCCGGATGTCCCCCGCGGGCGCCGCCTGCGAGAGCCCGACCACAACGAGGTTGGGGAGCACGGAGCTCACGACGTTCACGTCGGACGCGTTTGGACGTGGCGAGGCGTCAGCCGGATACGCGGTGAGATACGTTCCCCCAGAGCCGAAGGAAATCGCCGTGAGGTTCCCGATGACGGCGACAGGCCCGGTGTGCGGAACTCCAGCGATGCCGGCAACCGCGGTCAGGAGGGTTGCGCCCGTGGTGAGCGTGTGCCCCGCGCATGGGGTCCCCGAACCGGCTCGCGTATCGCAGACCCGGGTCGGCCCGATCGCCTGGAACTGCGTGCCGACCGGCGCCGTGCCGGAGCCGAACCAACCACTGGCGTCGAGGATGAAGTCGATCGATCCGACGGCGTTGTAGACGCAGACATCGGTGGTGGGACCGCCCGTCGCAGCAGGCCCGAGACTGACGATCACTCGATTCGCCTCGGTGGTGTTCGCCACAAGGTTGATGGTCGACGTCCCTGCAGAGGCGGCACACGAACCGTTTGCCTGCGGAGGGAAGACGCTGAGATACGTCCCGGACGTGCCGTGAATCGCGGTGAGGTTGAGCACCGCGGCCTGCGCGGTGCCATTGGTTGGGATGCTGGCCGGCGCGCCGCGAACGCCACTCGGGACGCCGGCAACATTCACCTTCAACACGGCACGCGGCCCGAGGCGGTGGTCGGTGGCGCCGCTGCCATTGCAGACGTTGGCGGGCTGATGCGCCCTGGTGTCACACACCCGAAGCGGTGCGATGCCGTGGAACTCCCCAGTCGGATCCGCGCGCGTGCCCGGCACGAAATACCCCTCCACATCCGCAACGACATCCACCGAGCCGATCGGGTTGTAGATGTTCACCTCACGATTGGTGTCGGACGCGTCGGCCTGACCAAGCGCGACCGTCACCAGATTGGGGGTGGTCGCGCGCGGGCCGAAGTTCAGGTTGGACGCACGCGGTCGACCGGTGCCGGTGGGGTAGATCGTGAGCAGCCCACCCGTGGTGCTCGAGATCGCAGTCACGTTGATGACGACGGCGGTGGCAGCCGCGGGGACGGGATCCGCCCCGCCGCGGAGTCCCGCCACACCGGTGATCTGCAGCGTTCGCGTCGGACTCGTCGTGAGCCTTCCGCTCCCACACTGCACGCACGATCCCGCACGCGTATCGAGGATGCGAAACGGCGCCAGGGCCACGTACTTCGACAGGCCCGCATAGACGTACCCCGAGCCGGCGCCGGGCTGGTTTGACCCCGCACTGTTCGTGACCTTCAACTGCGCGTATCCCCCGGGCGCAGCCGGCGTGGTCATCGTGAACGAGGTGCTCGTCACGTCCGCGGGCGTCACCGCTGCCCCACCCAACGACACGGTCATCGCGGGGTCGAACCCCGTGCCGCTCACCGTCACGGTCTGCCCGCCGGTCACCGGACCCGCCGCCGGCGACAGCGACGAAACCACGGGAAACGCCGGCGGGACAACGGTTGACGGGCCGACGGCAACACCCATGCCACCGAACGTTGCGATCATCGAGGTGAACTGCGCTTCCGTGTACGTGTACTGACTCCCGGAGAACACATCGAGGAGCGTGATCGAATGACCCGGGTACGCACCGAGCACCGTGACGGCGTGCTCATGGAGCGTGTACGGGATCGTGCGTCCGTCAAACGCGGTCCACGTGCTCGTCCCATAGCCGACGCCACTGGCAAGGCTGCGGAAGTCGATCCACACGACGACCGGGCTCCCAGACTCGACCGCGGCCTCGATCGACGCGGTGGTCCATCCCATGTGCGCCTGCACCGCGTACCCGACCTTCGTGACAATGTTGGCAATAGGTGGGTAGTACACGCCATAGCCGTCACCCGGAGCGAAGCCCTCAACACCGTTGACATTGCCGACGAAGTCCACAAATGGATCACCCCAGGTGACGTTGACGCCCGAGACGACCGGATTCCGGAGATCCAGCGGAAGCTGGTCGAAGATCCAGTCCTGGAGCTCGAGTCCGCCCGTGTCGACCGCCACGCTTCGCACCTGGAACGCGGCGGCGAGCGCGGCCGCCTCGCAGTCGAGGTGCTTGTCCTGGATGGTCAGTGATGGAGCGAGGTTCACCGCCCCGCGCTGGGTGCCCGCGGCCATGACCTGACCCGATGACACGGCGAGCGCGGCAGTGCCGAGGCCGAGGGCGATCGCGAGAGCAACGAGTGTCGCGGGCGCGCGGGAGCGATAACGCTTCACTCCTTCGACCGTGCGCCACGGGACCCGCCGAAGCCCGCACGGTCGGTAACGGTTCTGTAAACCGTCGGTTGCGGACGCCTACGGCTGCGTTACTTCCCGCCTACGCCGGCGGCACTCTCAGACGGTGCCGGTCCCACTTCCTTCGCTGGCGCGGTGCTGATCGAATGCCGTCACCAGGTCCGCGATCGCGACCGCCCCCTCCCGACGAAGCGACCCATCGCGCCGCCCGTGCTCTGTGACGATCGCTTCCGCGAGGGCGAGGCATTCGAGCGCCCGAGGCACCGCGGCCCGCGTAACGGCGATCAGCTGCGAGTCGCCGGCTCTGGGGGTGGCGATCCCGAGCGACGCCCGAGTCTCGGCATCAAGCTCCATGCCGAGGACGAGGTGGCCGGGATCCCACGGCGGTGGCGTGGTCGCGCGGTCCAGCTCCGCCAAGGTCTCGCGCACGGGGACGGGTTCGCCTTCAGTGGCATCGAGTATGGTCAGGATCTGCGCGATGCCGATGGCCGCCGGGGCCGCCTCGTCTTCGCACGCGCGCGCAACGAGTCGCTCGACGGCATCCATGGCGTCAACGAGGTGCACAACAGCTGACCGGTACACGACGATCAGCCGGCTGTCGAGCGGGCGGTGCGGCGCGAAACCAAGCGGTGTGAATGAACCGTCGACCCGGACGCCGTACAGTTCGCCGTCGCTCGCCCAGGGAGCCGGCGTCGCCAGGCTGTCCAGCAGGCGGATCTCGTCCCGGTAGGTCAACATCCGCGTGCCGTCGATGGTAGCGCGCACGAGCCGGACATCCGATCCGCGCCGTCGAGATCCGATCCCGAGGTCACAGTGCCGTGGCGGGCGAAATCGTCCGGACTTGGCACCGTAGATTTCACCCCAGGACTTCAGAGGCGGGGTTCAACAGCGCGAGACCGGGGGGTTGTCACGGGAAATGGCTGTCGTACACGGCATCAGCTGGGACGATCGGAAGCGTCGCACCGTAACCGGGATGGCGACCGCGGCTGCCGTCCTCTTGACCACCGCAGCGTTCGCGCCCGGTGTGCATGCCGCTTCGCCGATGACGTCGGTGATCGTCCGCGCACAGCCCGGTCAGGGCACCACTGCAGACCAGGACATCACCTCCCTCGGTGGTCATGTCACGCAGCAGATCGGGCTCATCAACGCCGTCGCCGCTGACGTCCCGTTCTCCTCAGTTGCCGAGCTGCGCGCCGCATCCGCGGTCGCGGAGGTGACCCCGAACGCGTCGGTGCAGCTCCTCGGCAGCTCGTACAGCCCGACCGCCACGTCGTTCAACGCAGTGGCGGACGTCAACTCGATGTACAACGTCGAGGGGATGGACGGAGCCCACGCGTACTGGAACGCGGGCTACACCGGCCAGGGCGTCGGCATCGCGCTGATCGACTCCGGCGTGACACCGGTCGATGGCCTGAGCACCGCCGGCAAGGTGGTGTACGGTCCCGACTTCTCCTCCGAAGGCGGGTACCCCTCGCTCCGCAACCTCGACACGTTCGGTCACGGCACCCACATGGCCGGGATCATCGCGGGCCTTGACAGCGAAGCGAATTCCGTCAGCTCGAGTGACAGCACCGACTTCCTCGGCATGGCCCCGAACGCGCAGATCATCAGCATCAAGGTCGCCAACGCGCTCGGTCACACCACTGTCTCGCGGGTGCTGGCCGCCATCAGCTGGGTCGTGCAGCACCAGAACGACAATGGCATGAACATCCGCGTCCTCAACCTCTCGTACGGCACGGACACGTCGCAGCCGTACACGCTCGATCCGCTCGCCTACGCGGCCGAGCAGGCGTGGCAGAGCGGCCTCGTGGTGGTCGTCGCCGCGGGCAACGAGGGCAACAACGCAAACGGGCTCGAGACTCCGGCGATCGATCCCTACGTGATCGCGGTCGGCGCTTCGGACACCGAGAACACCACAAACGTCAGCTACCACCAGCCCGCGGTCTTCACGAGCGAGGGTGACGGCACGCGCAACCCGGACCTCTCCGCACCCGGCACACACATCGTGTCGCTTCGCGATCCGGGCTCGTTCATCGACGACACCTTCGGCTCCTCGGCGACCGTCGCCACCCGGTTCTTCCTCGGCAGCGGCACGTCGCAGTCGGCAGCGATCGTCTCCGGCGCAGCGGCACTGCTGCTCAGTCAGCGTCCGTCGCTCACGCCGGACCAGGTCAAGGCACTGCTCGCCGGCGACACGCACTCGATGCAGGGCAGCGCACTGGTCACGGGCAGCGGCGAGCTGAACCTCTCGGCAGTGCTCAGCGCGCCCACACCGAACAGCACCCAGAACTTCGCAGCATCGACCGGCGGATACGGCTCGTGGTCCGGCGGCTCGTGGTCCGGCGGCTCGTGGTCCGGCGGCTCGTGGTCGGGCGCGTCGTGGTCCGGCGGCTCGTGGTCCGGAGCGTCGTGGTCCGGAGCGTTTTGGTCGGGCGCATCGTGGTCGGGCGCTTCGTGGTCCGGGGCCTCGTGGTCAGGAGCGTCCTGGTCCGGGGCTTCGTGGTCCGGGTCCAGCTGGTCCGGCGAGCTCTGGGGATAGAGCCTCCAGGCTCTCCAGGCGGTCTCGGCGAAGCGGTTCGTCAGACCGGTGCGTGCGAGATGGATAGCCCTGCTACCACTCGGCAACAGGGCTGGCACAGCGAGTTCAGATCAGGCTGAGTTCCCGCAGCATTCGGGTATGCCCAGCGTGGTCGAGGAACCCGCGTCTTCAGGAGGTGCGGGGCTCGCAACTTCGAGCCGGAGGGGACACCGAGTCCACATGCTGACCGGGGTGCTCGTCGCCACCGCGGTCATCCTGCTGGTCAAGGTCGTCGGTCCGCTCCATGAGCTCGCGGCGCCCGGACACATCCCCTGGTGGGTGCTCATCCCGCTCTTCTTCGGAGCGGAGGTGTTCGTGGTGCACATCCAGTTCCGCCGCGACGCGCACTCCTTCTCTCTGAGTGAGCTGCCGCTGGTGGCGGGACTGTTCTTCGCACCGCCGGTCGTCGTCGTGCTGTCAATGGTTGCCGGGACTGCGCTGGCGCTCATGATCCACCGCCGCCAGTCGCCCTTGAAGATCGCCTTCAACCTTGCAAACTTCACCGTCGCGAACAGCGTCGCCGCGCTGCTCTTCATGCGCCTGGTCAACCACCACGACGCGCTGAGCCCGTGGAGCTTTCTCGGTGTGCTCGTGGCGATCCTCGCGGGCGGTGTCATCCAATCGCTGGTGATCCTGATGGCGATCTCCTTCTCGGAAGGCCGCATCGATAGTGCCGGCATCGCATCGACGTTCGGGTTCGCCCAGGCGGCCACGCTGGTCAACACGTGTCTGGCGCTCATCGGGGTCCGCCTCATCTGGCAGGACCCCGCGGAGCTCTGGTTGCTCGCGGTGCCGACGATCGGCGTCTTCGTCGCGTATCGCTTCTACGTGGCCGAGCGCGAGAAACGCGACCAGGTCGATTTCCTCTACCAGTCGAGCAAGCAGCTGCAGCGCACCGAGGCGGTCGACGAGTCCGTTGCCGCGCTGCTCAGGAAATCCTGCGAGGTATTCCGAGCGGAGCTTGCGGAGATCACGTTCCTGCCGACGCGCGAACGCGATGCCGTCCTGCGCACCGTGGTCGACAAGGAGCGGACGACGCAGTTCATGGCGCCGGTCACGCTCGATGAGGTTGAGCTCCAGTTCATCAGCAGGCTCCTGCTCGACTCGCCGCTGCTGCTGAGCGCGCACGGCAAGACCGACGGGGATCCCGGCGGGTTCCTCCAGCGGCGCGGGCTTCGCGACGCGATGGCCGTTGTGCTGCGTGGCGAGAACAACATGGTCGGCACCATGCTCATTGCGAACCGACTCGGCGAGGTTACCGGCTTCGACCATGAGGACCTTCGCCTGCTCGAGATGCTCGCCAACCAAACCGGCGTCATCCTCGAGCGTGGCCGGCTGCAGCATTCGCTGTCGCAGCTGACAGTGCTCCAGGATCAGCTGCGCCATGAGGCGTCGCACGATCCCCTCACGGGCATGGCGAACCGGCTGCTCTTCGGGTCACGCGTCGAGCAGGCGCTCGCTCAGACGGGCCAGCACGTGGGCGTGTTGTTCATCGACATCGACGACTTCAAGACCGTCAACGACAGCCTCGGTCATGCCGCGGGCGACGAGCTGTTGCGTGCCATCGCGGATCGTATCGGCGAATGCCTGCGGCCCGGCGACGTCGCAGCACGGTTGGGAGGCGACGAATTCGCCGTGCTGCTCATCGGCATCGAGGAGCCGGCCATGGCGGTGCGCATCGCCGACCGCGTCATCGATGCGCTCCGCGAGCGGTTCATCATCGCCAACGAGGAGGTGCTGACGCACGCGAGCATCGGCATCGCGACCGCTCTTGACGCCGTGCGCGACGGCCAGGAGCTGCTGCAGAACGCGGACCTTGCGCTCTACACGGCGAAGAGCGCTGGGAAGTCACGGTGGGAGCTGTTCGAACCGTCGATGTATGCCGCAGTGCAGCACCGCCACCGGCTCAAGGCCGACCTATACCACGCCATGGAATCTGTGGAGTTCGAGCTGGCGTATCAACCCATCGTTCGCGTCTCGACCTGCGACATCGTGGCCGCTGAGGCGCTGCTCCGCTGGCGCCATCCCACGCGTGGGACGGTGATGCCGGACGACTTCATCAGCCTGGTGGAGGAGACGGGACTGATCACGCAGGTCGGTGCGTGGGTGCTGCGCAGCGCCTGTGAGGAGGCGCGGGACTGGCCCGTGGTCGACCTTGTGCATCCCGTGTCCGTGAGCGTGAACGTCGCGGTCCGTCAGCTGCGTGAACCGGATTTCGTCGACAGCGTTCGCAGCGTGCTGCATGACACGGGCCTCGACGCGCATCGCCTCATCCTCGAGGTGACTGAGGCGGACATCATCTACGACACCGACCCGATCATCGACTGCCTCAATGCACTCCGTTCGCTCGGCGTGCGAGTCGCACTCGACGACTTTGGAACCGGACATTCATCGCTCAGCCGGCTCCGCGACTTCCCGGTCGATGTGCTGAAGATCGACCGGTCCTTCACCGCGTCGCTGTGCGGTCCGACGGAATCAGTTGCGTTTGCCCACTCCGTGTTCAGCTTCGGGGTCGGACTCGGGCTCAGCGTCATCGCTGAAGGCGTGGAGACCGTGGAATGCCTCAACGAGCTCCAGGAGGTCGGCTGTGAGCTGGCGCAGGGTTATCTCTTCGGTCAGCCGCTGACCCCGTTCGCGATGCGCCGGCTGCTCGAGCGCAGTGTCGCGGTGCCGATCTCCCCGACGTCGCTGGCCGCCGCAGGAATGATGCGCCTGGGGGGCTAACCCCAGAAGTCGTCGACCGCCGGCTGATTCTCCTGGAAGATCCAGGACTCGGTGAGCTTGCCGTCGGCGAAGTGCGCGACGTGTGTGTAGCGATCGTTCAGGGTCTTGCCGTCCTTCTCCCCGGAAACGGTCGCGATGGCAACTCCGTGCGTGTCGTTGGCAACGATGTCGTGGACATCGGTTTTGAACGTGCCGTTGGTCTCAGCGAAGTTGCGGCCAAAGAGCGCCAGCACCTCGTCGACTCCCGTGTGATCGCCGCTGAAGTGGTTGTGCCCCCCTTGGTGCCACACGATGGCCGGTGAGAACAGCGACGCCACCGTCTCGAGATCGCCGTTCTGGAAGGCCGTGTAGCCGCGCCGAAAGAGCTCCACATTTGGATGATCAGCCATGGTCCTCTCCTCCGTCCGTGTGCCGCTGCGGGCGAGCCCGGGCTCGCGGGCGGCTGTTCTATCACGACCGCGGCGCTGATGACAACCGAAGGGAGCACCAAGGCCCCGTGCCGATCAGGCCCGCTTTGGCAAGTCCCCCTGACAGGAACGGCTGGCGCTGTCCTGACCGGCTTAGGGTCGCGATCATGAACTCATTGTGCCGGCACTGATTCGCTGTCAGATCCGGTGACGGTGCTGTGCCGCGTGTGCACGGCATCGGCGATCAGTCACACGAGACTGACGTGCGGCGGGGATGACCTCGACGCTGCCCTACATCGCCAGATCGCGGGGACGGTCGTCGCGCAGCAGGAACGCGAGCTTGGCGTCGATCCACGCAGTTGGCTCCGGGCAGCCATCGTCACGCCAATCGGCAACGAGCTGCAACGGCGGAACCACCGAGTTCTTCCAGTCGACGTCGTAACGTGCGTCGAAGGCACGAAGATTGAGATCGAGCCGGGAGCGGCCCTGCCAGAGCCATTCGTGATGGGCTGCTGCCCAGGCGCGCAGGAGGGGCGACACCGCTGTGGCCGGGCTCCCTGGATCGAATTTCACCCCGTCTCCCTCGGATATGACTGGTTGAGTCCAGCGTGCAGCACACGGCTGAATACTTCCGGAACTTTCTGTGACAAGCGATCGCATCACCACCTGCGACCGTGGTCACGACGGCGTGACCAGCGCTCGGATGTCAGGTCCAGGCAACCTGCTGTGGCTGATCCGCGCTGGTTCACACGTGGTTGTAGAACTCCAGCTCCCAGCGCCATTCGCTCCCGTCCTCTGCGTTCCACCAACGCTTCAACTCGCCGGCCTCGCCTCCGGGGAGGATCACCAACTCGCCGAGGTCGGAGTGCGTCGGCCACCGGTCTTCGCGTGCGATCGAGCGACCGTCGCGCTGCAGACGTGCCATCGGAAAGTGCGGTCCTTCGCGGCGGAGTTCAGGTGCGATCGAGAGGATGCCTGCTTCACCGTCGCGGACGACGACCGACAGAACGTCGGGCGGTGAATGCACCCATACCGCGCGAGCCTCCTCGATGCGTGAGCGAGCGAAGAGGAGCCCATTGGCAGCCGCTGCCGGGAACCACAATTCCCACGTCTCCATCGTCGATCCTCCGGTGCGGCTGTTGAATGCGGCGTATCAGGTCGCGAGATGCCGCGCGAGTCTGCACCTTCGCATCGCTACCGGGAGGGTCGGTACGCTACCGGGCAGACCCTCGCCATGCGGAACCGTCACAGTCGCGGCTCAAGGGCCCTACTGATTCGGCACCACCGCTACGCGATGCCGGCAGACCAAGCCCTTGCCCTCCAACTCCCGGCGCGTGGACGGAGAGCAGCGACTTGGTGACGGCGTACTCAACCCGTGTCACTGATTCGCGACTCTCCGTCCTGCCCGGTCGATGGTTTCGGGCGGCGGTCAGGGCCAGGTTGGGCTGAGCAACAGGTTTGTGAGTCGCTCGATCCGCGCGTCGTCGAGACCGATGTTCTGAAGCAGCGAGACCGGCCCGCCATGCTCCTTCTCGACGCACTCCATGGTGTACACCATCGCCTCCCGCGGCACCGTGAAGAGCCGCTCGACACGTGCCTGGTCCATCCCGCGTTCGACAGCGGTGATGCGGTCACGCGCGAGCATGTCGGCAAGCTGCACGCCGCTGATCGCGTAGTCATCGGCGATGTCGTCGACGCTCACCCCGGCGAGGCGCAGCACCAGCGCGACGATCACGCCGGTGCGGTCCTTCCCCGCATGGCAGTGCACGAGGATCGGCGCGGACGGCGCGTCGGCGATCGCCGTCATCGCCCTGGCGACACCGTTCTGGCGCTCACGGAGCCACCAGCAGTACACCTCGCCCGCGGTGGTGAGGTGATCCGGGTACTCCTCCTCATCGGTGAAGATCGGCGCGTGCGCGTCGCGCACGCCCGCGTCAACGAGCGGGCTCGGCCGCTGCTCGCGTTCTGACGTGGTGCGGAGGTCGATGATCGCGCCGATACCGAGGTCCAGCATCGCGCGCATCCCCTCCTCGGTGAGCCGGTGCGGCGACTCGCTGCGCAGCAGCCGGTGCGGACGGGTCGTCGCACCGGATTCGGTTGGAAAGCCGCCGAGGTCGCGCAGGTTCACGAGCCCGTCGATGAGCAGCGCGCCGGATCGCTCAGACAGCACGCACCCAGCCTATCAAGGGTGTGGTTGAGAGCGTCTTCTGGCCGCGGGCGCCGTCAGTGATTCGCTGAGTCACCCCGCTCGCGTCAGCGGGATGTTCATCGGTCACCTCCTGAGGAGCGTTGGTGAGATCAGCCATAAACAGTGTGGGCTAATATGATAGGGTCACTATAACATTAACCAAGGCACTGAGGGATCTCCCCAGACGCCCTTACGAGGAGACAGACATGTACATAGGTGGTGGAGCCGTTCTGATCATCGTCATCGTCATCATCCTGCTGCTGACCCACGTCATCTGACGGCGGCCATGCAGCGCACCGCTGCCTACGGCTGCAGGCTGACCCAGCGATACCTGGGATCGACGAACACGCGCATCACGCGCTGCTCGCCGGCCAGGATCCAGAGGTACCACAGCCGGTGGCCGGGAGCGGCAACGACCGGATGGAAGCCGGCGGTGATGGCCGCTGCCTCGCCGTCGTGCACCATCCACAGGTCTTCCTGGCCCGTGTCGGTGTCGTACCGCGCCTGCATCGCGAAGCCGTCCGAGGGGAGCACCCGGTAGTAGTACACCTCCTCGAGCTGCGCCTCATCCGCTGAGTCGCGGTCGTGGCGATGCGGTGGGAACGACGACCACGTGCCCGTGTCGTTGTGCACCGTCTCGCCGATGATGAGCCGCGATGCGGTGTCGTCGGGTCCGAGGATATTCCGCACCGTCCGGCCCCAGCTGCCACTGCCGACGACGACCTCGCGCTGTGTCGCAGCGGCGATGATCCGCGCAGGACCAGCCTGTTGTGAGCCCGCCGCCGCGGACGCGACGGCGACCGTGAGTGCGTCATCGAGCGCGGTCAGCACCACCGATGCAGCCGGGGGCAGGTACACCGCGTCGCCGGCGCCCTCGAACACGTCGGTTCTGCCGCCGGCAACCTCGACCTCGCGATCGTCCACGGCGACATCGGCACGCCCGGACAGGATGACCACGAGGCGCTCGGTTCCCGTGCCGAGAGCGAGCGACTCTCCGCGCCGTCCTGTCGCCAGATCGAGCGAGATGTACTTCGTCTGCTCGCCGGCGCGGATCAGCGAGCGCACGTTCACGCCGGCTTCTCGCGGTCCGGGTTTGGGATCATCGATTCGCGCACGAAGGCGTTCAGGTCGGCGCACGCGGCGACGAACTGGCGCAGAGTCCGCCGCGTCGGCGCGAACGTGTCGAAATCGTCGACGGCGATCCCGCCTTCGGTGTATGCGCGACGGAAGCCGTCGAAATGGTGCAGCAGCGCATCGACCGTCCCCGGATCGACCGGGTCATCGATTCGCGGTTGCACCGCGATGCCGCTCGCGTTCAAGCGCAGCTGCCAGGCGTAGGTCGGCGACACCACTGCATCGGCGCCGATGAACTCGCTCCAGTGCATGTGGTTGCGAAATGCCGCGGAGAGCAGGCGAATCCGGTATCCGCGCTCGCGAAAGAGCGCATACGTCTTCTTGAACACCGCGACGCCGGCCCACTCGAGAAACCCGGGATCGACGCTGACGCCATCCCGCTCCATCACCACCTTGAGCCAGTCGTCGAGCCGGCCGACCATGATCGTGCAGACCGGACCCATTGAAGCGATGTCACTGCCTTCCGACTCGCGACGCCGCAGGCCGCGCTCCACCGCATCCGCGACAGCGATGCACTGCGGCAGCGCGAAGCAGACCGTCGCGTTGATGCTGACTCCCCGGTAGGTCGCCTCCTCGATCGCGGTGATCCCCGCGCGTGTCACCGGAATCTTTACGATCATGTTCGGGGCGAGGCGGCTGAATGCGAGCGCCTGCTCGATGATCGCGTCGCTGTCGCGGAAGAACCGCGGGTCGGTCTGGATGGACAGGCGCCCGTTGCGGCCCTGATGCGCCTCGTAGATCGGCTCGAGCAGCTTCGCGGCGCGAATCGACAGCTCCTCCACGAGCTTCCAGGCGATGGTGTCCTCGGTTGCCGTCGGGAGCTCGCGCACCAGCATGTCGGTGCGCGGCATCCATGTCGCGGTGTCGCCCGCCAGCACCGACGCAGCGATCACCGGATTGCATGTCGCGCCGACTGCGCCGTTCTCAATCGCGTAGGTGAGCTCCGCAATCGATGCGGAGTCGTTCCAGAGGGAGGTGGGCGTCGTCTGCGTCATCTGGAGGAGCGGACTCCGGTACGTGACGCCCGTGCCTGCTCCGCTCATCTCCGCAACTCCAGCCCCGATTCCATTCGCAATCTGCGACCTTAGAGTACGGCAGGAACCGCTCTCTGAGGGATCGCCGGGCGCGCCGCCGCGCGCACCGTCCGGGCTAGTGCGACGCCGGTCGGTGCTGCCTCCGGCGGATCCGGCGCGACATGGCCACGGTCGTCGTCCCAGCGAGCACCATGATCGATCCCACGACGATGCCCGGGCCGTTCTGCCCCGCACCGGTTGTCGGCACAGTCGGATCGCTGACGACCGAGAGCACGCCGAGCTGGCCGCTGCCGATCGCGGTCGAGCCGTTGTAATCGTTATCGCCGGAGTACGTGGCGGTCACCGGGTAGCTGCCTGGGGGCAGATTCGCGGCCGTCGTGCAGCTCACCGCCGGAAGTGTCGCGGTGCACAGCACCGTCCCACCCGATGTGAAGGTCACGGTGCCGGAGATGCCGGCCGGCAGGCCCTTCACCCAGACGGTGATCGGCGAGCCCGGCGTCGCGGAGTTCGGATTGACGTCCACGACGATCGCGGTGTCCGCCTTGACCACGGTGAACTGCGCGGTGCTTGCGGTCGCGGACGTGTCATTGGTATCACCGGAGTAGCTCGCGGTAACCGGGTACACCGCAGGGTCCAGCGTGGTCGACGTCGTGCAGCTCTTCGCGGGCAGTGTCGCGACGCACAGCGTCGTGCCGTCCGAGGTGAAGGTCAGCGTCCCGGTCGCGCCGTCGGGCAGGCCGGAGGCCGAGACGGTATCAGCGGTGCCGAAGACGACCGAGAGAGGAGATGCCGTCTCGTCGAGCGTGACAACGGCCTTGGTGACGGTGAATCTCGCGCCGGTCGCCGTGGAACCGTTGTAGCTGCTGTCACCCGAGTACGTCGCGGTCGCCGGGTACGAGCCGGGCGCGAGCGTCATCGACGTCTGGCAGCTGGTGGCCGGCAGGGTCGCGGTGCAGAGGGTGGAGCCGCCCGACGAGAACGTGACGGTGCCGGTCGCATCCAGGGGCAGACCGGTGACCGACAGGGTGTCCTGCGTGCCGTACGCGATCGTCGCCGGCGCCGCGAACTCGTTCATCGACGTGTCCGCCTGGGTCACGTTGAAGCTCGCGCCGATTGCGACGCCGCCGTTGTAGTTGGCGTCACCCGAGTAGGTCGCGGTCACAGGGTACGTGCCGACCGCGAGTGTCGAAGAGGTCTGGCAGCTGATCGCGGGTAGCGTCACAGCGCAGAGCGTGGTGCCGCCGGAGGTGAAGGTCACCGTCCCGGTTGCGTCACCGGGGAGACCGGCCACGGACACGGTGTCCGCGGTGCCGAACGGCACGCTCGAGGGCGCGGCCGAGTCGGTGAAGGTGACGCCGGCCTTGGTCACCGTGAAGCTGGCGCCGGACGCCGTGGAACCGTTGTAGTTCACATCGCCGGCGTACGTGGCCGTCACCGGGTAGGTGCCGGGAGCAAGCGTCGCGGAGGTCTGGCAGCCCGTCGCCGGCAGTGTCGCGACGCAGAGCGTGGAGCCGCCGGAGGTGAAGGTCACCGTTCCGGTTGCGTCAAGGGGCAGGCCCGTCTCGGAGACCGTGTCAGACGACCCGTACGCGATGGTGGCGGGAGCCGCGAAGTCGGCCATCGACGTGTCGGCCTGCGTCACCGTGAAGCTCGCGCCGGTCGCGACCGCGCCGTTGTAGTTACTGTCACCGGAATACGTCGCGGTGACCGGATAGGGGCCCGGCGCGAGCGTTGCCGATGTGAGGCAGCTCGTCACGGGAAGCGTTGCGACGCAGAGCGTGGATCCATCCGAGGTGAAGGTCACGGTGCCTGTGGCGTCGACCGGAAGCCCTGTCACCGACACGGTGTCAGCGGTTCCGTACGGCACGCTCGACGGCGCAGCCGACTCCGAGAAGGACGGTGTTGCCTTGGTCACGGTGAAGCTCGCACCGCCGGTGGATGAACCGTTGTAGTTGCTGTCACCGGAATACGTCGCGGTCACCGGGTACACGCCAGGTGCAAGCGTCGTCGACGTCTGGCAGCTGGTGGCGGGAAGAACCGCGACACAGAGCGTCGCGCCGCCCGACTTGAAGGTGACCGTTCCCGTTGCACCTGCAGGGAGTCCGGTCTCGGAGAGCGTGTCCTGTGACCCGTATCCGATGGAAGGCGGCGACGCTGACTCGCTCATCGACGTGTCCGCCTTGGTGACCGTGAAGCTCGCACCCGTTGCGGTGGTGCCGGTGTAGTTGCTGTCGCCCGAGTAGGTCGCGGTGACGGGATACACGCCCGGCACCAGCGACGTTGACGTCGTGCAGCTCGTCGCGGGCAGCGTGGCGACGCACAGCGTGGACCCGCCCGATGCGAACGTGACGGTGCCCGTCGCGCCGGCCGGTAGTCCCGACACGGAGAGCGTGTCGCTCGTGCCGTACGGGATGCTCGACGGCGCGGCCGACTCGGTCATGGTCGTGCTGGCCAGCGTGACCGTGAAGCTCGCCCCGGTCGCGGTCGTGCCCACGTAGTCGACGTCACCGGAGTAGGTCGCCGTCACCGGGTACACACCCGGGACGAGCGTCGTCGGCGTCGCGCAGCTGAGCGCGGGAAGCGTCGCAACGCACAGCGTCGAGGCGCCGGACTTGAACGTGACCGTTCCCGTCGCACCGACCGGGAGGCCGGACACGGACACGGTGTCCGCGGTGCCGTAGGGGATGGTCGGCGGCGACGTCGACTCGGTCATCGACGTGGCGAGTTGCGTCACGGTGAAGCTCGCGCCCGTCGCGATCGCGCTCGTGTAGTTGCCGTCGCCGGAGTACGTCGCGGTGACCGGGTACGCGGCCGCAGGAAGACTCGTTGCGGTCTGACAGCTCGTCGCCGGAATCGTGGCGACGCACAGGGTGGAGCCGCCCGACGAGAAGGTCACGGTTCCCGTTGCGCCGGCCGGCAACCCGGATGCCGACAGTGTGTCCTGGGTACCGAAGGGAATCGACGCCGGTGCTGCCGCCTCACTGAATGTGGGCGTCGCTTTGACGATGGTGACCGTCGTGGTCGTCGTCTGCGGTGCAAATGTCGAGTCGCCTGAGTACGACGCGGTGACGGTGTCGGTACCGACCGGTGCATTCGAGGCACTGCAGCTCACGGCGGGGAGCGTTGCCGTGCAGAGCGTTGTCGCACCGATGGTGAAGGTGACCGTCCCGGTTGCCAGGGCGGGCAGCACCGATGCGTACGTCACCGACTGCAGGTACGACTGCGGTGACGGCAACGCCGATGCTGTGAACGGGCTGACGGTCACCGCGTCGTTGCTCACCGCGGGGTTGCCGTCGGTCGACGAGATGCGAGCGGTGTTCGTCACCGTGCCGTTGAGGCTTGACGCAAGGGTCACCGGGATCGTGATGTTCGGCAGCGCCGTGCCGGGGGCGATCGCCGATGCCGGCGTGTAGGTGCACGTGACGGTCTGGCCCGCGGTGCCGCACGACCAGTCGGAGGGGCTCGTCGCGGTGCCCGGCGTCATGCCGGCGGGGAGCGTGTCGGTGACGGTGAGTTGGTTCGACTCGGATCCGCCGCTCGCGGACACGCTCGGCGAGAGGATGAAGTTGGCATGGTTGCCGGCGACCATGTGCCCGTTCTCGTTGTCGGACTTGGTCAATGCGAGGTCCGGTACGGCGCCGATCAACGTCGTGGCGACCAGTTGATTGACCTCGTGATACTCGTTGGAACCACCGGTTGATGCGGTCCAACCGAACGTCATCTGGTAGGGGATTCCGGTTGCGGGATTGATCCACGACGCCGGGAACGTCGCCAGCGCGGCGTTGTTGCTCGTCGTCGGCAGTGCGCCCGTCAGTGTCTGCTGTGTCGCCGTGCCGAGCGGGGTGAAGGCGATGAGCCACGAGTTCGCCGGAACGGAGAGGCCGCTGCTGGTGGTCGAGGCCGTCGCGGACGGGTTGATCGCCATCTCAACCGGGACCATGACGCCCGTGCGCGTCGTTGCCGACTGCTTGTCGAGCGTGAGGCCGGGTCCGAGATTGCTGATCGTTCCATTGCCGCTGCCGCCGCCACTCGACTGGTTGAACGTGGTCGCGGTGGTGCCGAGGATGCAGTACCCCACGGTCCCGTTGCCAGGCCCGCGCGCGGTCACCGACTCCGGGTAGGCCCTGTTGGCGACCAGCGGCGACGGGATGGTGCAGCCGCTGCCGCCGGCGAGGGGCGTGTTCTCGTAGTTGCCGTAGACGTCGAGGCCGATACCGAGGTAGCCGTAGGGCATGCCCGGGGCTCCCGCCCCACCGTTTGCCGCCGCGTAGCCGAGGTTGCCGCCGAGCGGTCCGGTGGTTGCGGGTGGTGTCGGGTTGGCAGGGTTGGCCGCCGCGAGGGTGAACACGATGCCGTCTGCACCGCTGCCGTTGAATTGATACGTGTCGAGTGTCACGTCGAGCCCCTGCGTCGTCGGCAGGCTCGCCTGGTAGAAGACGGCGCCGACGGCGTTGCCGGCGTTGGTGGTCAGCCGCAGCGCGCCGTTCCCCGACGTATCAGGAGGCGACGCGCAGTTGGGGATCGATGTGGTTGCGGACACGGGGCCTGCGGTGAGGCAGGCCTGGTTGCTGCTGCCCGACCCGGCGGGGAGAGACCACTGCCCCGCGGCGGTCGCGTTGTTGGCGAAGGTCTCGGCCTCGAGCGGCGAGCCGGCTGCGAGCACCTTCGTCGGCAGCAATGCGACGAGCGTCGCAACCATCGTGACGACTGACATCGGCGCTCGGAGCCGGCGTGTCAGGGCGTGTCGCGAAGGTGTCGGGTGAGAGTTGCTCACAAAGGATCTCGATTACCTGATATACGAAGACGCCACGAACTTAAGGCATGCCTGGCCCGTGTTATGGCTTTGTCATCAGCGGTGCTCGGTTTTGTGACCCCGGGCAGCGCCGCGGTGAATCAGTCCGCGAGAGGGATGCGATCCCGGTCGCCCGGTGTTGCGTCGTTGTCACGGCCGCCCTTGAAGGGCTGCCCTGAACTTCGTGCTCAGCCAGTGACGCGGAGCAACGCGACGAGCTCGTCACGGGGCAGGGCGTATGCCACGACGTCGTCACCACCCGTCATGGTCTCCGCGGCGACGAGTGAGTTGACGATTGCCTCCTCGGTCGCCTCGATCGCCGCGTAGAAGAGCGAGTCGAGCAGGGGATCGGCAAGCCGCTGCACGCTCGCGGTAGCAGGCTCGCCGCCATCCGTGATCCAGTCCGACGAGAAGCCGCGATTGGCCGTCGAAAAGGCGAGGCAGAGGTCGCCACTCCAGTTCTCGCCTGCACCGCCGGTTCGCCCCACGCCGAGCATCGCGCGCGATGCGAGGCGGACGCACTGGTTAGGCAGGAGTGGCGCGTCGGTCGCAACGATGACCAGGATCGAACCGATCTTCCGCGACGGGTAGAGGCCGCCAGACCCGCCCCACATCTGGCCGGCGATCGCGGGTATCGGGATGCGCTCGATCGGGAGATGCTCGCCGACGGGCACGCCGTTGACGGTGAGGCGCTCACGGTGCCCATGGTTCGTCTGCACCAGCACGCCGACCGTGTACCCGCCGGCTCCGGCCTCGGTGACGCGCGACGAGGTCCCGATGCCGCCCTTGAAGCCGTGACAGATCATGCCCGTGCCACCGCCGACGCCTCCTTCCGCAACCGGTCCGCCGGTGGCGCCGTCGAGCGCCTGGTTGAGGTGCTCGGCGCGGACGTGCTGACCCTCGACGTCATTGAGGATGCCGTCCCAGGTCTCCAGCACGATCGGGGGCGTGCCGAAGCCCAGCGGACCTCGTTCGGTGATACCCCGTGCCACGAGCGCGTCGCAGACGGCGCCGACCGACCAGGAGCTGGTGAGCGCAATGGGACCGCAGAGCGTCCCCCACTCACGGAGCGTCTCGAGTCCCGTCGGGTGGGTCACGCCGCTCAGGATGTGGACGCCGCCGAAGACCGCGTCGCCCCAGACATCACCGTCATGCGGGACCACGACCGTCACGCCGGTGCGCACCGGGCCCTGGCCGCGGACTCGCATGCCGGAACCGCTGATCAGCGTTGCGTGACCGACCCGGACGCCTGCGACATCGGTGATCGCGTTGTGTGTCCCGGTCGGAAGGCGGCCGATCGTGATCCCGAGGTCGCGGGCGCGGGTCACGGAGCCGGGTCGGTCACCGGAAGCCCTGGCAGGTCCTGCATGTGTTCGACGAGGAGCGCCGCGACGCGATCGCGCTCGCGCGCGACGAGCGCATCGAACAGTTCGCGGTGGCTCGCGGCGACGCTGATGAGCTGATCGTGGGTCGGCAGTGCCTCACGGAGGTGCGTGTAGAAGTACGCGCGTATGCGCGGCGCGATCGCTCCCCAGATCTGTGTCGTGTGCGGCTGCCCTGACCGCGACATCACCAGCCCGTGAAAGGCGACGTCAGCCTCGACGAGCGACGTCAGGTCACTGTTGCGGACGGCATCCTCCATGTGCTCGACGATGCTGTGCAGATCGTCGACGTCAGTCTCTGTCAGGTTGTTGAGTGCGTGCGCGAAGCCGAAGCCCTCGAGTGTGGTGCGAAGCGGGATGAGCACCTCGCGCACCTCGATGGATGATATGCGCGAGACGAACGACCCGCGGTACGGGAAGGACATGACCAGGCCTTCCTGCTCGAGCTGCCGCAGCGCCTCGCGCAGCGGCCCGCGGCTCGTGCGCATCCCCTGCGAGATCTCCTCCTCGACCAGGCGTTCGCCCGGCTTCAACGAGCCTGTGAGGATCGCATCGCGCAGCGACGCGGCAACCTGCTGGCGCAGTGAGCGCTCCGCCGGCTGCAGCAGCCGGTATCGCTCGCCCTCGGCAACCCATCGAGGCCTGCGCGCCGACGGGGGAGTCCTGACCGTCATATGCAAACTGTACTGCACCGGACTGTGTCGATTGTTGACAATCGGCAATACGAGACGTACGGTGCTGGAGCTCGTAACGATCGCCTCGGCAGATGTATGCCGGCGGGATGGAGAATGCGCCGGATGCCAGAGATGCGACCCGTTGGTGATGTCAGCGAGGTCGGTGACGTGGCGTACGCGTTCTTTGTCGATGGCATGGCACTCACGGTGCGCCGGTGGACCGAGCACGCGAGCGACGGCGATGAGACAGGAGCGCGCATCGAGCTCCAGCGGATGCACGAGGATCGAAGCCAGGGCACCGAGTTCGCGATGGCCACGGTGCTGCTCGGGGCGCCGATCTGGCGCGCCGACCTCTTCCATCTCAGTGCTGGGGAGGAGCCCTTCGAGCGAGCGCATCAGCACCCTCGGTTCATCAACGGGGAACCCTGCGAACGCGTGTGGCTTCCCGATGAGGATGCGGCGGATCCGCTCGCCTGGGCGGAGCGGGTCCTGACGGACGGCCTCGAATCACTCCTTCGAGATGCCGGCGCCGACGATCTCTATGGGTCGGCGACGCAGCGGCAAGTCGCGGAGGTCCTGCCGCACGCGCTCGCTGCGGTCAGCGCCTGTCTGGCCGACCAACCATCGAGCGTGCCGGCCGTCCGGGGCTGACCGCGCTCGGCTGATTTCCTCCTCAGCGCGCCGCGGCCACAGCAGCGGCGAAGGCGTCGATGCCCAGCTGCCAGCCACCAGCGGACGCCACGGCGTCACGATGCGGCTCCCAACCGTCGCCGTGGCGATCGAGGTTGCGGTGCTCGAGCACGACGCGGGTGCGGTCCGGCCCCTCCGCGGGACCAATGGCTCTCGCGCCCGTCGACCGTCCGGTCGTACACATGCCCGCCGACCCGCGGCTCGAAGACGATCGACTCGATCTCACGAAGATCGCGCGACGCGTCGGATCCCCGAGCGCGGTCATGGCATCTGCGTTAGTTCTCACTTACCGTAGGTGTGGACGCACATACCGGCGGATGTCAAGCGCCGAGGATCTGCAATGCTCGGCTGCATGGAATTGCCGGTCGCAAGAGGGCTGACCGTCGCTGAGGCACAGGCGGAGTTCGCCGCTGACGCGATCTTTCTCAACACGGCAACGCTCGGGCTGCCGCCCCGGCGCACGCTCGACGCGCTGCGTCACACGCTCGACCTCTGGGCGTCAGGACGCGCCGACGCGGTGGCCTACGACATCCCGGTCGCCCGTGCGCGAACCACGTACGCGGGACTCGTCGGGGTCGCGCCGGAGTTCGTGGCCGTCGGCGGCCAGGTCTCAGTCTTCAGCGGTCTCATCGCCGCGTCGCTGGCCGACAACGCCGAGGTGCTGACGGCGTCCGGTGACTTCACAAGTGTTGTGTTCCCTTTCCACGTCCAGGCATCTCGGGGCGTGACGGTGCGCGAGGTGCCGCTCGACGAGCTTGCCGACTCGATCAGCGAACAGACCACGCTCGTCGCCGTGTCGGCGGTGCAGTCCGCGGACGGTCGTGTCGCCGACATCGATGGCCTGGTCCGCGCGTGCGCGGCGACGGGAACGAGGATCATGCTCGACCTCACGCAGGCGAACGGCTGGTTGCCCATCGATGCCGGTCGCGTCGCCTACACCGTCTGCGGCGGCTACAAGTGGCTGCTGAACCCTCGTGGCACGGCATTCATGACCGTGCAGCGCGATCTGCTCGACGACATCACGCCACACACGGCAGGGTGGTACGCGGGCGGTGACCGCTGGAACAGCATCTACGGCGCGCCGTTGCGTCTCTCCGGCGACGCGCGCCGCTTCGATATCTCGCCGGCCTGGTTCTCGTGGGTTGGTGCCGCGACGTCGCTCGACCTGCTGCACGAGGTTGGCATCGACGTGCTGCACGCGCACGACGTCGGACTCGCCAATCGCTTTCGCGCCGGCGTCGGCATGGCGCCATCGAACTCGGCGATCGTCTCCGCCGTTGCCGACCCGGAGGTTCCGGCGCTGATGCGCGCGGCCAACATTATCGGCGTCACGCGCGCCGGACGGCTCCGGCTGTCGTTCCACATCTCCACGACCGAGCAGGACGTGGACACGGCGATCGAGGTGCTCGCCGGTCACGTCGCACTGTAGCGGAGGCGTCGGGCCGGGCACCCGTACAATCGAACGCAATGCCCCGCATCCCCGGAAAGACGGTCGCCGTCATCGGTTTCGGCCGCTTTGGACGCCTGTGGGCATCGATGCTCAGGGACGACTTCGACCTGGTTGTCTACGACTCCGATGAGCATCTCCGCGCGAAGGTGACCGCGCAGGGATTCTCGTCAGTTCCGCTGTACACCGCGCTCGGTTCGGATGTCATCTTCTACTGCGTTCCCATCTCGTCCTTCGAGTCAACCCTGCACGAGCACGCGGCCCACTTCGCTCGCATCGAGGGTTCGCGGACGCTCATCGACACGTTGTCGGTGAAGGTTCATGCGCGCGACGTGTTCGACCGCCACCTCCCCGCGACGTACCAGGCGCTGCTGACGCATCCGATGTTCGGACCGGACAGCGTTGCCGTCGGCGGCCTTGCAGGGCAGACGATCGTGCTCGACCGCTACCGCTTGACCGACGCCGCTTTCGAGGGCTGGCAGGAGTACTTCGCCGGCAAGGGACTCAACGTGGTCGTCATGTCCGCCGATCATCACGACCGTCTTGCCGCCGAGAGTCAGGGTGTCACGCACTTCGTCGGCCGGACGCTCGAACGCTTCGGCTTCGCACCCACACCCATCGACACGCTCGGGACGCGGATGCTGCACGAGATCACCGCGCAGGTGACCAACGACACCGAGCAACTGTTCGTCGACCTGCAGACCCACAACCCGTACACGAGCGCGATGCGTGTGCGTCTCTCGCGCGCGCAGGACACCGTGTTCGACCAGCTGCTCCCGAACCGCCTGCACACGGATCGGCTCGTCATCGGCATCCAGGGTGGCCGCGGCAGCTTCAACGAGGAGGCGGCGCGCCACCTCATGAGCCGCGCACCCGACGCGCCGTTCGAGCTCGTCTACCTGCACACCACCGAGCGTGTTCTGCGCGCGCTCCACGACGGCTCCGTCGACCGTGGCATGTTCGCCATCCATAACTCCGTCGGCGGCATGGTCGGTGAGTCGGTCACCGCGATGGCGAGGTACCGCTTCGACATCGTCGAGGAGTTCGCGATCAAGATCTCGCATGCGCTCATGACGTCGAGCGCCGTTGAGTTCTCAGCTGTCGACACGGTGATGACGCACCCGCAGGTGCTCGCGCAGTGCAGATCAACGCTAGCGATCAAGTATCCGCATCTCCGACAGACCAGCGGTGAGGGCGACCTCATCGACCACGCCAAGGTGGCGGAACTGCTCGGCAGCGGGGGGCTCGACCCCACCATCGCGACGATGGGCAGCAGCGTGCTCGCCGAGGTCTACGGGTTGCGTGTGATCGAGGACAACCTGCAGGACCTGGGCGAGAACTTCACGAGCTTTCTCTGGGTGCAGCGACCGGGCACGTGAGCCGCGGTAGGTCGCGCTGCGTGACATTGGCGTGAAATCGACTTACACTCGTGCGCCTCATGCCCGATGAGCCAGCTCAGAGCCCGGGTAGGACGGCGCAGCGCACGAGAGGTGGTGATGCGTCCGCCCCGTTCTGGTCGTGGCCGGAGGTCCGGCGGGGTACACCGGTGCGGGTACTCATCGACCTGCTGCAGTACGCGATCGCGCTGGTGCTCCTCGTCCTCGCAGTGGTTGTGCTCGTCCGCAGCTTCGTCGACTTCGTGTCGAACCCGGGCGGCTACCCGCAGACGCTGATCAGCGCTGTCGACGGCGTGCTCGTCGTGATCATCCTCGTCGACATCATGCGGACGGTCCTCACGCATCTCGAAGGCTGGGCCTTCCCGTTTCGACCGTTTCTCGTCATCGGCATCATCGCTGCGGTGCGAGACATTCTCGCGGTGTCGACGCGTCTGACCCTGTCGTCCGGGGGCAACACCGCAGGTGAGGCATCGGTCCCACAGTCGCTGGTGGAACTGGGGACGAGCGCCGGCGTGGTGCTCATCCTCGCGCTCGCACTGTTTCTGACTCGGGAGCAGAACGTGGAGAAGGAGACCGAGCAGTAGCGGCCTTCATGGGCACTTAACTCCGGCTTTGCCGCCGGTTAGCCAGGCCTGGAAGATGCCATAACCCTCGCTCCAGCAAGGTGTCGGCTCGAGAGAGTCGGCCCGGGATTCTGGAGGAGATTGCATGCAGCGACGACCATTGATCACGCTCGCCGTTTCAGCGGCGGCGGTGATCTCGAGCGCTTCACTGGCCGGAGCGTCGGGAGCCGCGGCGGCCACGTCGACCGCAAGCGCCCTCGCGACGACCACGCCGATCAAACACCTGGTGGTGATCTTTCAGGAGAACGTCTCCTTCGACCACTACTTCGGGACATATCCGAACGCGACCAACACCGACGGGCAGAAGTTCAAGGCGAAGCCCGGCACGCCGACCGTCAACGGCCTGACCCCCGCCCTGCTGCGTGCCAACCCGAACGGTGTGAATCCGAAGCGGCTGGGACCGTCGCAGGCTCTCACCTGCGATCAGGACCACGACTACACCGCCGAACAGCAGGCGCTCGACCGCGGACTCCTGGACAGGTTCCCGAAGTTCACCCAGGTGGACAGCTGCTCGCCGCCCGATCTATCGATTCCGGGGCAGGTGATGGACTACTACGACGGCAACACCGTGACGGCGCTCTGGAATTACGCACAGCGTTTCTCCATGAGCGACAACTCCTTCGACACGGAGTTCGGCCCCTCGACGCCCGGTGCGATCAACCTCGTCTCCGGTCAGACGCACGGCGCGACGCCGCCGAACCTCTCCGGCGTGTCCGGCAACGGGAGCGTGTACGGCGACGCGGACCCGACGTTCGACGACTGCTCCGCGGGCTCGACGGTCGCGATGACCGGCACCAACATCGGTGACGAGCTCAACGCGAGAGGCATCACCTGGGGTTGGTTCCAGGGCGGTTTCCAGGCGACCTCACGCGTCGGCGGCACGGCTGTGTGCGGTGCAAGCCACACGAACATCGGTGGTGCTGTGGTAACCGACTACAGCGCGCACCACGAGCCCTTCCAGTACTACGCGAGCACTGCCAACCCGCACCACGTGCCGCCCGCGACCGAGGCTGAGATCGGGCACAGCGGAAAGGCCAACCATCAGTACGACCTGAGCGACTTCTACGAGACGCTCAAGGACGGCAACATGCCGAGCGTCAGCTTCCTCAAGGCGGCGCGGTACCAGGACGGCCACGCCGGCTACTCCGATCCGCTCGATGAGCAGCGGTGGCTGGTCACCGTGATCAACGCGATCGAGAAGTCGCCCGACTGGAAGTCGACCGCGATCGTCATCAGCTATGACGACTCCGACGGCTGGTACGACCACGTCGCACCGCCGATCGTCAATCCATCCGCATCCGCTGAGGACATGTACACGAGCACCGGGACGTGCGGGCACGGCACGCCGCTCGCCGGCTACGAGGACCGCTGCGGCTACGGTCAGCGCCTGCCGCTCCTGGCGATCTCGCCGTTCGCACGCCAGAACTCGGTGGACGGTTCGATCACGGATCAGACCTCGATCCTTCGATTCATCGAGGACAACTGGGAGGTGTCGCGTATCGGCGGCGGATCGTTCGACGCCCTGGCGGGCAGCCTGAACGGGTTGTTCAACTGGACGCACCCGGACGACACGCCGTTCATCCTCAACCCCGCCACGGGCAAGCCCGTTTCGTAGCGAAATACACCCCCAGACCAAGGGGGCGGGGTGGCCGTGCCGCCTCGCCCCTTTTGGTTTGCGTTCTCCTCGCATGCCGCTGCGGATGCCGGTGCCCCGCGAGCGACAATGGCGGTCGCCGCTCGGGTGCCGGTCGATGCACAGGGGAGGACACGTGACGGATTCCGTGGATCGGATGCTCGCGGCCGATGCCGCCTCGCGCGCGCTCGGCATCGAGGTCACCGACGCCGGCGTCGGGTTCGCCACCGCCACGATGACCGTGCGCGCCGACATGGTGAACGGACACAACATCACGCACGGTGGATTCATCTTCGCGGTGGCCGACACCGCCTTCGCGTGCGCCTGCAACAGCCACGGCCCGCTCACGGTCGCGGCGGCCGCGGACATCACGTTTGTCGCTCCGTCCTATGCCGGAGACGTGCTCGTGGCGCGGGCAATCGAGCGCACCAGGTTCGGCCGGAGTGGTATCTACGACGTCACGGTCTCTCGCGACGACGTCGTCATCGCGGAGTTCCGCGGCACGAGCCGCACGATCGAGCGGACGTCCACGTGAGCAGGTTCGGCGCAGCGCCTCCACCCGCGATGCTGGACGCCGGCGAGCGGCTGACCCGCGACCAGATGCTCGAGCTCCAACTCGAACGCCTGCGCTGGTCGCTGCAGCATGCGTACGACAACGTTTCCCACTACCGCAGCGCGTTTGACGCCGCCGGCGTGACGCCTGACGACTGCGCCACGCTCGCCGACCTCGCGCGATTCCCCATCACCACCAAGCAGGATCTGCGCGACAACTATCCGTTCGGGATGTTCGCAGTGCCGCGCACCGACGTCCGTCGCATCCACGCCTCGAGCGGCACGACAGGCCGTCCAACAGTCGTCGGCTACACGGACGGCGACCTCGATATCTGGTCGGACCTCATGGCCCGGTCCATCCGCGCGGCGGGCGGCCGTCCCGGCGACATCGTCCATGTCGCGTACGGATATGGATTGTTCACCGGTGGTCTCGGCGCGCATTACGGCGCGGAGCGGCTCGGCTGCACGGTTGTGCCCGTCTCCGGCGGTATGACACCGCGCCAGGTGCAGCTGATCAACGACTTGGAGCCGTCGATCATCATGGTCACGCCCTCGTACATGCTCGCGCTGCTCGACGAATTCGAGCGCCAGGGTCTCGACCCGAAGCGGTCATCGCTGCGCATCGGCATCTTCGGCGCGGAGCCGTGGACCGAGGCGATGCGTAGCGAGATCGAGGAGCGTCTCGACATGCACGCCGTCGACATCTACGGCCTGTCCGAGGTGATGGGCCCGGGCGTCGCCGAGGAGTGCGTCGAGACCAAGGACGGCCTCCACATCTGGGAGGACCACTTCTATCCCGAGGTCATCGACCCGGTCACCGAAGCGGAGCTCGCGGACGGCGAAAAGGGGGAGCTGGTCCTGACATCGTTGACGAAGCAGGCGCTCCCGATGATCAGATACCGCACGCGTGACCTCACCCGGCTGCTTCCCGGTACCGCGCGTCCCGCGTTTCGCCGCATGGAGAAGATCACCGGGCGCAGCGACGACATGATCATCCTGCGCGGCGTCAACGTCTTCCCGACGCAGCTCGAGGAGCTCGTCCTGCGCACCGCCGGCCTGTCACCGCACTTCCAGCTCGTGCTCACCCGCGATGGGAGGCTCGACGCGCTGGCCGTGCGTGTGGAGGCGCGCGTCGACTGCCCGGCGGAGCGCTGGGAACCGGCTGCCCGCGCGCTCGCCCGCGAGGTGAAGGACCGGATCGGGGTCACCGTGATGGTCGAGGTGATCGATCCGGAGACCCTCGAGCGGTCGATGGGCAAGCTCCAGCGGGTCGTCGACCGGCGGTCGTAGACTGCGGCAGCCCGCAGTTCGTCCAGGCAGGCGGGCCACGGGAGGCATCTCCGGGTGGATCGGTTTCTCCTCTATCGGACCTACGACGAGCTGGAGGTCGGCCAGACGCAGCGCACGCGGGGCCGCACCATCACCGAGGGCGACATCGTCAACTGGTGCGCGCTCACCGGCGACTGGTTCTATCCGCACATCGACAAGGTCGCGGCCGAGCGCTCGATGTTCGGTCAGCGCGTCGCCCCGGGGATCATGGTGTTCGCGCTGGGCACCGGCCTCGGGGTCCCGAGCGACGCGACGACCATCCTCGCCAACTACGGGAGCGACCGCCTGCGCTACACGGCGCCGACGTGGATCAACGACACGATCTACCTCGATATCGAGGTGATCGAGAAATCCGACAAGGACGCGAAGTCCGGGCTCGTCACGTATCGCTGGGACATCCTCAACCAGAACGGCGTCACCGTCTGCGCGAGCCAGTTGAAGATCCTCACCGCCAAGGAGCGCGCCCCGTATGCCGGAATCTGACAGCGGGCCGGTGCTCGTGACCATCGACGGCGGTGTCGCCGAGGTGGTGCTCAACCGCCCCGACAAGATGAACGCGATGAACCTCGCGATGGTGCACGACCTCGTCGAGGCGCTCGAGCGGGCGCAGGCCGGTGGCGCGCGTGCGCTGCTCGTTCGCGGCGAGGGACGCGCGTTCTGCAGCGGCCGCGACCTTGCGGATGCCGACCCGCTCCACGAGGACGGCCAGGCGATCCTGCGCGACACGTTCAACCCGCTGATCGAGCGCGTCGCGGACCTGCCGATCCCCACGGTCGCGGCGGTGCAGGGCGCGTGCCTCGGCACCGGCCTCGGTCTCGCGCTCGCGTGCGACATCGTCTACGCGGCAGACGACGCGCGCATCGGATCGCCGTTCGCGCGTATCGGCGCCGTGCTCGACAGTGGCGCGCACGCCGGGTTCGTCTCGCGGGTCGGGCCGCACCGCGCTCTCGAGCTCATCTACACAGGACGTCTGCTCTCCGGGCGTGAGGCTGCGGAGTGGGGGCTCGTCAACCGCAGCGTCGCCGGCGCGGATCTCGCGCGGCGCACCCGCGAGCTTGCGGCATCGATCGCGCGCGGGCCGACCGCCGCGTTCCTCGAGTCGAAGCGCATCGTGCGCAGCATCGTCGACGAGCAGATGTCGTTCAAGGATCTGCTCGATGCGGAGGCCGCCGCCCAGGGTCGCGCGTCGCGGACGCACGACTACCAGGACGGCATCAGCGCCTTTCAGGAAAAGCGCACACCGTCCTTCACGGGGCGGTAGCGAGCCCGCATGACCGACCTCGCACCCTCATTTCCCAGCCTCGGCTTCGACCGTCCCGAGGACGGGATCCTCGTGATCACGATGCAGGCCGAGGGTCGCCTCAACGCGGCAGACGCCGCGATGCACCGGGATCTCGCAGAGGTGTGGCGCGCCGTGGACGTCGATCCGGAGACGCGGGCCGTGATCATCCGCGGCGCCGGCGGGACCTTCTCCTCGGGCGGTGACTTCGCCCTCATCGAGGAGATCGCCGCGGACTTCGCGGCACGGACGCGCGTGCTGCGCGAGGCGCGTGACCTCGTCTACAACGTGATCAACTGCAGCAAGCCGGTCGTGTCGGCGATGGACGGCGTCGCCGTCGGCGCCGGGCTCGTGGTGGGGCTGCTCGCCGACATCTCGATCGCCGGCCGGACCACGCGCCTCATCGACGGCCATACGAGGATCGGCGTCGCCGCGGGCGATCACGCGGCGATCGTCTGGCCGCTGCTCTGCGGGATGGCCAAGGCGAAATACCACCTCCTCCTCTGCGAGCCGGTGACCGGTGAGGAAGCGGAGCGGATCGGGCTCGTCTCGCTCTGTGTCGACGAGAACCAGGTCCATGCGAAGGCGCTCGAGATCGCTCGGCGGCTGGCGGCGGGGTCGCCGACCGCGATCAGCTGGACCAAGTACGCGCTCAACAACTGGCTGCGCTCGGCCGGCCCGATCTTCGACAGCTCCCTCGCACTCGAGTTCCTCGGTTTCACCGGCCCGGACGTCACCGAGGGCATCGCCGCGAGGCGGGGCAAGCGCGCCCCGGACTTCGGTGGCCGCGGTCCGCAGGGGTAGGATCGATCAACGTGAGTGTGGAGGTGTCCTCGACGGCGAGCGGGCCGTCCTCATTTCCGGCGCTGTCGAAGGCCGCCTGGCAGGACGTCGCCGCCGAGGGGGCGTTGAGCGAAGCGCAGCCGCACGATGTCGACCTGAGCCGCGAGCAGCTTCGCGCCCTCTACCGGCTCATGGCGCTGAGCCGGCGGGTCGATCGTCAGGCGATCAACCTCACCCGTCAGGGCGCCCTTGGCGTCTTCGCCTCGAGCCACGGCCAGGAGGCTGCCCAGGTGGGCTCGGTCTTCGCGCTCGAGGCCGACGACTGGCTGTTCCCGACCTACCGCGAGACCGTCGGCACCTTCGCGCGCGGCGTGGACGTCGTCGAGCTGCTTGCGCTCTTCTCCGGCAGCTGGCACTGCGGGTTCGATCCCTACCAGTACCGGGTGGCCCCGCTGACCACTCCGCTCGCGACGCAGGCGCTCCACGCGGTCGGGCTGGCCATGGCCGCGAAGATCAGGAAGGATCCGATCGTCGCGCTGACGTTCTTCGGTGACGGCGCCGCGAGCGAGGGTGACGCGCACGAGGCCATGAACATGGCTGCGGTCTCCGGCGCGCCGGTCGTGTTCGTGGTGCAGAACAACGGGTACGCGATCAGCGTCCCGTACCACCTCCAGACGAAGACGTCATCGATCGCGCTGCGCGCCGCGGGCGTCGGGATGCCCGGCATCCGCGTCGACGGCAACGATGTCATCTCCGTGTACGGAGCGGTGCGCACGGCTGTCGAGCGCGCGCGTCGCGGCGGCGGACCGACGCTCGTCGAAGCGGTGACCTATCGGCTCGAGGCGCACACCACCGCCGACGACACCACGCGGTATCGCAGCGACGATGAGGCCGCCGTGTGGCGCGCCCGCGACCCGGTCGAGCGCTTCGTCCGCCTGCTCCGCGAAGGCGGTGTCGTCGATGACGCGTACGTGGCCGAGGTCGACGCAGACGGTGAGGCGATCGCGGCGCGCATGCGCGACTTCCTCTTCGATGCTCCCGCGGGGGATCCGCGCGAGATGTTCGACCACGTGTACGCGACACCGACGCCGCAGCTGGTCGCGCAGCGAGCGATCCTCGATCAGGAGCTGAACGCCGCAGGGGAGACGACCTGATGGAGATGACCATGGCCGCCGCCCTGAACGCCGCGCTGCGCGACTCGATGCGCGAGGACGACTCGATCGTCGTCTACGGCGAGGACGTGGGCAAGCTCGGTGGCGTCTTCCGCATCACCGACGGACTGCAGGCGGAGATGGGCACCGATCGCTGCTTCGATACGCCGGTCGCGGAATCCGGCATCGCGGGCACCGCGCTCGGCATGGCGTTGTACGGGCTGCGCCCGGTGGTGGAGATGCAGTTCGACGGCTTCTCGTATCCCGCCCTCGACCAGGTGATCAGCCATGTGGCGAAGTACCGCAACCGGACTCGCGGCCGGGTCGGCCTCCCGCTCGTGATCCGCATCCCGTACGGTGGCGGGATCGGCGCGGTGGAGCATCACTCGGAGAGTCCCGAGGCGTACTACGCGCACACCGCCGGGCTCACCGTCGTGTCACCGGGAACGCCCGCCGACGCGTACGCGTTGCTGCGCGCGTCCATCGCGTACGACGACCCCGTCATCTTCCTCGAACCGAAGCGTCGGTACTGGTTGAAGGAGGACCTCGACCTTCCCGTGACAGCGCCGCCGATCGGGAAGGCGGTCGTCCGCCGGGCCGGCACGACCGCGACGGTGATCGCGTACGGGCCGATGGTGACGACGGCGATGGAGGCCGCCACGCGCGCGCACGACGAGAGCGGCTGGGACCTCGAGGTCGTCGACGTGCGCACCCTGTCGCCTGTCGACATGGACACGCTGGTCGCGAGCGCAACGAAGACCGGTCGGGTGGTTGTGGTGCACGAGGCCGCGCGGTTCGCCGGCTACGGAGCAGAGATCGCCGCTGAGTTGAACGAGCGCGCGTTCGGGTATCTCGCCGCGCCGGTGCTCCGTGTCACCGGCTGGGACGTGCCGTTCCCGTCCGCGAAGATCGAGCGTCACTATCTGCCCGACGCCGACCGCGTCCTCGACGCCGTCGCGCGACTGCTCGAGTACTGATCGATGCTCACCATCCGCGACTTCCTCATGCCCGACCTCGGCGAAGGGCTCACCGAGGGAGAGATCAATCGATGGCTCGTGGCCGAGGGCGACGTCGTGGCCGTCGATCAGCCGATCGCGGAGATCACCACCGAGAAGGCGGTGGTCGAGGTGCCCACGCCGTTTGCGGGACGCGTCGCAACCCTGCACGGCGCGGAGGGCGAGCGGATCACCGTCGGCAAGCCGTTGATCAGCATCGAGGTTGCGGGCGCGCCATCCGAGGGCGCGTCGGGGAACGTGCTCGTCGGATACGGCACGAGCGAGTCGGCGCCGCGTGCGCGCCGGAGCGTCACGGCGCCGCACGGCGG
>JBAUTG010000138.1:0-11360 GCA_049582105.1 Candidatus Dormiibacterota bacterium
GCAGGCGACCGTCCCGGGCGCAACCGCGGCGCCTTCCGGGCCGCAGATCCCACCGGCGGCGAGCTCGGCGCTGCACGCGTTCGTCGACGCTCAGGTGCGCGGTGATCTCGCGGCACTCGCGGCGCTCAGCGGCCCCAATGCGGGCGCCGTCGACAACACCCCCCAGAACCTGAGTCGCGCCTACGTCATCAGCACGTATCTCCAGCCTGACGGCGGCGTGTCGGCGAGCATCGAATTGATCGTCGACCCGACCGCGGCCCATGCCAGCGCCCAGGTGGCGAGCGAAACCCTGACGCTGTCGAGCGATCCCACGGGCCATGGATACCTGGTGAGCCGCATCCTCGCAACCCCGCTGCTCGACGAGGCAACCGGTCCGCACGTGGTCCAGGTCACCTCGAGCACGCAGGGCGGGGTGACAACGCTCGAGGTCAGCTTCGACAGTGATCTCAATCCGGGGTCGGTCGCGGGCGCGGTGCGCGTCCTGTCGGCCGACGGCACCCCGCTTTCCTCGTCGACCGTCTATGACGCGAACTCACGGACCGCGACGGTGACGGTGTCCGGAGCACCGGCAGGCGTCCTGACCCTCGAGATCGCAACCGCCCTCGAGGACGTCGATGGGCAGACGCTCGCGCACAGCTTCCAGACGCAGGTCGGGACGACCTCCTAGGAGTCTTCGATCCTCTTGGTGCGGCGCCACATCGTGGCCGTCACCGGAATGCGCATGGTCCCATCCGCTGCGATGTACGGCCGCAGACCGGCTTCGCAGGCGCGGCGCAGCGCGCTGACTGTCAGCTCGGATGCCCCGGCGATCTCGGTGAGCCGTGGCCGTTCCAGCACCATCGCTACCCAGTACTGGGCAATCCCGTCGAAACGCACGACGTCGCGAAGGTGTCCGATGTCCCAGCCATCCGACTCACCCGACGCGGGTGCGGCGAGACATTGCCGCAGAAACCGCGAATCGATCCCCGCGACCTCGCGCAGTGCATCCACAAGCGCACGCTCGTGAGCGGGCGGATCGTCGGGGTCCCACGCGACCATTGCCGCAACGCCGCCTGGGCGGGTGATCCGCATCGCCTCGTCGAGCATGGATGTGTGCGGCCAGAAGCCGAACGTGCAGAGTGACCCGACTCGGTCGCACGACGCGGCGTCCGGCAACGCGACGTCGGAGTCGACGAGCACAACACGCCCGTTCTCGCCGACCGCGCCGGCGAACGCGGCACCGAGTGTTCCCGAGTCGCAGAGGAGATCGCAGACGGTCTCGCCCGGCCGCACATCGAGCTCGGCGACCAGCTGCTCCGCGAGCGGGCGCAGCACCGTGGCCGAGTAGAGCCGCCCGAAGCGCGGCTCCACGCGCGCTATCCCGAGACGGCCACGGCCGCAGCGATCGCCGCGGCTCTCGCAGGGTCGCGGACCACGCGCCGGAAGATCTCCTGCTGCGCCGCCCATCCGTCGGCGGCCGCGACCAGCTCCGGGTGCTGCTCGATGAAGGCGGTGCTGTAGTCGCCGGCGCGGAAGTCCGGGTTGGCGATCACGGCGAGGTGATACGCGATGTTCGTGTGGATGCCTGTGATCACATACTCGAGCAGCGCGCGGCGCATGCGGTCGAGCGCCTCGTCGCGCGTTCGCGCGTGGACGATCAGCTTCGCGATCATCGGGTCGTAGTTCGGCGACACGAGCCCGGGGCTCACCAGCGAGCTGTCAACGCGCACTCCCGGTCCTGCCGGCTCGTGATACCCGGTCACCTGGCCGGGAGATGGGAGGAATCCGCGCGCGTAGTTCTCCGCGTTGACGCGGCACTCGATCGCGTGACCACGAGGAATGACGTCCTCCTGCCGCAGCGACAACCGCTCACCAGACGCGACGCGCAACTGCTCGGCCACGAGGTCGATGCCGTACACCAGCTCCGTCACCGGGTGCTCAACCTGGAGACGCGTGTTCATCTCCAGGAAGTAGAACTCGCCCTTTCGATAGATGAACTCGACAGTTCCCGCGTTGACATAGCCGACGGCCTTCGCCGCGGTGACCGCTGCCTGGCCCATGCGAGCGCGCGTCTCGGTGTCGATGACCGGTGACGGCGCCTCTTCGATGATCTTCTGGTGGCGTCGCTGCACCGAGCACTCGCGCTCGCCGAGGTGGATGACATCGCCATAAGTGTCGGCGACCACCTGGATCTCGATGTGCCGTGGCTCCTCGAGGTAGCGCTCGAGAAAGATCGTGTCGTTGCCGAAGGCGCGCTGCGCGGTGCTGCGCGCGGTGTCGTACGACCCGCGCAGCTCCTCCTCATCGCGCGCGACCCGCATGCCGATACCGCCGCCACCGGCACTCGCCTTGATGAGCACCGGATACCCGATCCGTGCCGCCTCCGCAACGGTTTCCTCGATGTCGACGAGCGCGTCCGTGCCGGGCACGACCGGCACGCCGGACTCGCGCATGCGCTCGCGTGCCGGGACCTTCTCACCCATGGCCGCCATCGCGTCGGGTGTCGGACCGATGAACACGATCCCGCTGTCCGCGCATGCTCGTGCGAACTGCTGGTTCTCGCTCAGAAAGCCGTACCCGGGATGGATCGCCTGCGCACCGGTAGCGCGCGCGGCGTCGATGATGCGGTCGATCACCAGGTACGACTGCGCAGACGGCGCAGGTCCGATCTCCACCGCCTCGTCGGCGAGCAGCACGAACGCCGCTGTTCGATCCGCCTCGCTGTGCACGGCCACCGTTCGCACCCCGAGGTCACGACAGCCGCGGATGACGCGCAGCGCGATCTCTCCGCGATTGGCGACGAGCACCTTCTCGAACATCGTGTGCGATTCCCTTGCTGCGATCAGTTGCCGATCTGCACCAGCGGTGCGCGCGGTCCGACGACAGAGCCCTCTTTCGCGTACACCTCGGTGATCGTGCCCGCGCGCGTGGCGGCGATGTCGTTCTGCATCTTCATCGCCTCGAGAACGCAGACCACGTCGCCGAGCGCGACGCGGTCGCCCACCTTGACGTTCACCTTGAGCAGCAGTCCCTGCATGGGCGACACGACGGTTCCTTCGCGCGCGACCGGGGCCGCGGACTGCGCGGGCGCGGCGATCGTGGCCGCGGCCGAGTCCAGCCCACCGATGATGCGGACCGAGTAGCTCTGACCGTCGACCTCCACGGTGAGCTCGCGCACCGCGAGGGCGGGTGCGTCGTCAGACCCCGGCTCGGCGACGACATCGTCGGTCGCGGGTGGCTGCTCTGTTGCTCCCGCAACGGGTGCGGCCTCAGCCTCGTCGCCCAGGTGTTCCGCGGTGGCCTCGCCGCGCACCACCGCGAGGTACGCGTTCGGAAAGAGGGCGTACGTGACCGTTGCGTCGGGCGCCGCGTCGGGATACCCCTCGCGCGCCAGGTCGCGGCGGGCGACGTCCATCGCCGGCTCGAGCAGATCCGCCGGACGGCATGTGATCGGCTCCTCGCGCCCGTTGACCAGGCGGCGCACCTCACGATCGACCGGCTCCGGCGGCTCGCCATACAGGCCGAGGCAGTAGTCCTTGATCTCGTGGCTGATGGTGGCGTAGCGGTCGCCTTCAACGACGTTGTAGACCGCCTGCGTCGCCATGATCTCCGTCAGCGGGGTGACGAGTGGCGGGTAGCCGAGCTCGGCGCGAACCTGGACGACTTCCGCCTCCACCTCGGCGAGGCGTCCGATGGCGTTGCGCTCATGCAACTCGGCAATCGCGTGCCCCATGGCGGACGGCGGGAGCAGCCCGCGCAGCGCGGACGTGTCGAGCCGGGCAGCCAGCGGGTCGATCACGTTCGAGTAGTGGATGAGCTCATGCTCGAGAACCAGAGCCGCGTCGGCAACGCGCTCGAGATCGAGGCCGCAATCGACGGTCGTGCCGGCGAAGCCGGCGATGAGCGCCTCGGCCGACGGCATCGCCGCGCCCCCTGCCAGCGGTGAGAGCGCGCAGTCGGCGCGGTAGGCGCCGGCCACGCCCGCGGCATGGCAGGCAAGCGCAGCCATGCCCGTCTGCGCGGAGATGGACACCGCGACCGGAACGCCGGCCGCTTCACGGATCACGTTGACTGCCCGGGCGGCGGCCGCGGCCCCGAGCACGCCGAGCGGGTCGTGCAGGCAGATGGTCGGATAGCCTGCGTCGACCAGCCGCCGCGCCACCTCGCCGAGGCCGTCGGGCCCCCGGCCGGGCACCTCGTTGTAGACGATGACCCCCTCCGCCTGCTTGCCGGTGCTCGCCACCGCAGTCGCGCAGCGCTCGAGGTTGCGAACGTCGTTCAGCGCGTCGTAGCAACGAAAGATATCGACACCGGCAGCGGCCGACGCCTCGATGAACGCGACGACGAGATCGTCCGGGAACTGGCGGTGGCCGACGAGCGATTGCCCCCCGATCATCGCCAGGAGTGGCGTGATCGGTGCGGCGGCCCGGATCGCGCGAAGGCGCTCGAACGGATCCTCCGCGAGGAACCGCAGGGATGCCTCGAAGGTCGACCCGCCGAAGACGTCCAGCGCAGCGAAGCCGCAGTGATCCAGGGTCTCCGCAACCGGCAGGGCGTGGCGCAGGCGCAGTCTGCTGACGAGGAGCGACTGCTGCCCATGGCGGAGCGACGTCTCCACCAGTTCCAGACGGGGCATGCGCGGATTCTAGGGGTACGCCGGCGGCGCCCTCCTACTCGAAGGTGAATCCCTCGGGCAATTGCACCTTCGCTCGCATCGTCGCGCGCTGCTCCTTGATGCGCGCGGCGACCTCCTCGTCGAACAGTCCGATGATCTCCGCGGCGAGGTGCCCGGCATTGCGCGCGCCCATTGGACCGACCGCGACCGTCGCCACCGGGATGCCCGGCGGCATCTGGACGATCGAGAGGAGCGAGTCGAAACCGGCGAGCGGCGTCGCCGCGAGCGGCACCCCGATCACCGGGAGGGTCGTGAGCGAGGCAATAACGCCCGGGAGGTGCGCCGCGGCGCCTGCGCCGGCGACGAGCACACGTAACCCACGAGCCGGCGCCGCGAGCGCGTAGGCGCGGACCACGTCCCCGGCACGATGCGCCGACATCACGCCGATCTCCCAGCCGATGCCGTAGTCGTCAAGGACCTCGCCGCAGGTGTTCATCGCGGGAAGATCGGACTCGCTGCCGACGACGATGCCGACACGCAGCGCGCCGGTCATGAGTGCGCGCCGGCAGTCACCGGGCTGCCGATGTCGGTGCGGGCCTGCATACCGTCGAAGTGCACGCGGGCAAGGTTGGCATATGCGCGCACCCTCGCGGCTCCGATGCTGTCGCCCACCGCGGTGACACACAGCACCCGTCCACCCGCCGTGCGCAGGGTCCCGTCCGAGTCTCGGCGCGTGCCCGCATGGAAGCAGAGGACACCGTCATCGAGCGCGTCGAGTCCGGTGATCGCATCGCCGCGCCGGACGTCGCCCGGGTAGCCGGCCGCAGCCGCGACCACGCCCACCGCCGCGCCCGTCATGCACCCGGCTGTTCCAGTCGCCACGTCGCCCCGCGCGCACGCAGTGAACAGCTCGAGCGCCGGTTCGGCAAGCAGCGGGAACACGACCTGCGCCTCGGGGTCGCCGAAGCGCGCGTTGAACTCGAGCACGCGAATCCCCCGTGCGGTGAGCATCAGGCCCGCGTACAGACAGCCTACGAATGGAGACCCGCGCTCACGCAGCGCATCGACGCAGGGCTCGAGCACGGTGCGAGACACCTCCTGCGCGAACGCGTCCGGCTCGATGTCGGGGGGCGGGGCGATCGATCCCATGCCGCCGGTATTCGGTCCGCGGTCGCCGTCGAAGATTCGCTTGTGGTCGCGCGCGGGAACGAGCGTCCGCACGCGTGTGCCGTCGCTCAACCCGAAGACGCTGATCTCCGGGCCGCTGAGGCGTTCCTCGACGACCACATGGCTTCCCGCGTCCCCGAAGCGCATCGATGCGAGGCACTCATCGAGTGCGCGCTCTGCGTCATCAACGGTGTCGCAGATCAAGACACCCTTGCCGAGCGCGAGCCCGTCGGCCTTCACGACGCAGGCGCCGTCGAGGTCCGCGACGAATGCGCTCAGCTCTCTTCGACGGTCCGCGCCGCCTGCGATCCATCGTGCTGTCGGGATCCCGGCCGCGTCCATGACCTGCTTCGCGAACGTCTTCGACGACTCGATACGCGCCGCTGCTGCCGTGGGACCGAAGACGAGCACACCACGTTCGGTGCACGCGTCGGCGACGCCCGCGGCCGCAGCCGCGTCGGGTCCGATGACGACGAGGTCGACAGCCCGGTCGGCCGCGAGCCGCGCCACCGCCTGCGCGTCTTCGACGTCGAGCGCGACGTTCTCAGCAATGGTGGCGGTCCCGCCGTTGCCGGGCGCGACGATGACCTCCGTGTCAGGCGCGTCGCGTCGGCACACCCATGCCAGCGCGTGCTCGCGACCTCCACTCCCGACGATGAGAACTCGCACCAACCCCACTCAGCCCATGGTGCCGCGCAGCACTATTCCCACTCGATGGTCGACGGTGGCTTGCTCGAGATGTCGTACACGACGCGGTTGACTCCGGATACCTCGTTGACGATGCGACGACTGATCGTGCCGAGCACGTCGTATGGCACCCGCGCCCAGTCGGCGGTCATGCCGTCATCACTCTCGACGATGCGCACGGCGACGACGTTGCCGTACGTCCGGTAGTCGCCCATCACACCGACCGACGAGATCGGCGTCAGGATCGCGAACGACTGCCACACCTTGCGATACAGGCCGCTCCGCTTGATCTCGTCGATGACGACCCAATCGGCTGCGCGGAGTATTTCCAGCCGCTCGTGCGTCACCGCGCCGATGATCCGGATCGCAAGCCCGGGTCCCGGAAACGGCTGCCGGAACACCATGTCCTCCGGCAGGCCGAGCGCGAGCCCGACGTGGCGGACCTCGTCCTTGAAGAGGTAGCGGAGTGGCTCGACGAGCTCGAACCGCAAATCCTCCGGAAGGCCGCCGACGTTGTGGTGCGTCTTGATCTTGTGAGCGTTGTGGGTATCGTGCGACGTCGACTCGATGACGTCGGGATAGAGCGTTCCCTGGGCGAGGAAATCGATCGATCCGAGCTTCGTCGCCTGCTCCTCGAAGACACGGATGAACGTCGCGCCGATGCGGCGGCGTTTCTCCTCCGGGTCGATGACGCCGGCAAGTGCGTCGAGGAACTGGTCGGCCGCGTCGACGTGGATCAGGCGTATGTGACGCTGCGTGCGCATGACATCGACCACGCGATCGCCCTCGCCGCGCCTGAGCAGGCCGTTGTCGACGAAGACGCACGTGAGCTGGTCACCGACCGCGCGGTGCACGAGTGTCGCGGCTACCGCGGAGTCGACGCCGCCGCTGAGCGCGCAGATCACCTTGCCGTCGCCGATCTGGTGGCGCAGCGCGGCAACGGTCATCTCGATGAACGATGCCGCCTCCCAGGTGCCGACGCATCCGCAGACATCGATCAGGAAGTTGCGCAGGATGTCGCGTCCGAGTGGTGTGTGCGCGACCTCCGGGTGGAACTGGATGCCGTACCGCTTGCGCGGTCCGACGAAGGCGGCACACACGGAGTTCAGTGAGTGGGCGATCGGGCGGAATCCCGGTGGCAGCGCGGTGACGACGTCGCCGTGCGACATCCACACGGCGAGCTCCGCCGGAAGCTTCGCGAAGAGCCCGGCGGCCTCGTCGACCGTCACGGACGCATGGCCGTACTCACGCCGTTCCGCGGGAGCGACGGAACCCCCGAGGTCGACCGCGAGCAGATCCATCCCATAGCAGATGCCGAGGATGGGGATGTCCAGGTCGTAGACGGCGGGATCCGGATGGGGCGCGCCTGTCTCGAACACCGAGGCAGGACCGCCGCTGAAGATTAGGCCACGCGGGTTACGGCGCCGGATCTCGTCGGCGCTGATCGTGCCCGGCACCAACTCGCAGTACACCTTGGCCTCGCGCACGCGACGCGCGATCAACTGGCTGTACTGGCTGCCGAAATCGAGGACGAGGATCGTGTCCTGGGCGATCTGCGCAGGCGTGTGCGCCACGGTGCCCGCGTCAGCCGCAACAGTCATCGCGGTCTCGCCACCTCGGGCTACACCCCCATCCCGACGCGCTGCTCGCGTTGCTGCACCTTGCCTTCGGTCTTGATCGACGGCGCGATGACCATCTCGGTCTCCTGGAACTCCGCGATCGTTCGCGCACCACACACGCCCATCGCGGTCTTCAGCGCGCCGACGAGGTTCATGCTCCCGTCGTCGACGTGCGCCGGGCCGAAGAGGATCTCGCGCAACGTGCCCTTGACACCGGTGCGGATGCGTGTGCCGCGAGGGAGGTTCGGGTCCGGCGTCGCCATGCCCCAGTGATTCCCGTGGCCGGCGGCCTCGGACGCGGCAGCGAAGATCGAGCCGATCATCACTGCGTCCGCGCCGCTCGCGAAAGCCTTCGCGACATCGCCGCCGAGACGCATGCCCCCGTCGGTGATGATCGCCACCCGCTCGCCGCTCCGGCGGAAGTGGTCATCGCGAGCGGCGGCGCAATCGCTCGTCGCGGTCACCTGAGGGACGCCGACGCCGAGAACCGCGCGGGTGGTGCACGCGGCGCCGGGCCCCACGCCGACGAGCAGCCCCTTGATCCCCGTGTCCATGAGCTCGAGGGCGGTCGCGTAGTCAACGCAGTTGCCCGCGACCACGGGAATCTCGACCGAATGTGTCAGCTCGGAGAACGAGAGATGCTTGTACGACTTGCTCACGTGGCGCGCGGTGAGGACCGTGCCCTGGACGACGAGCATGTGCGCACCCGCCTCCTGGACGATCGGAGCGCGCCGCTCGGCGTGAGCGGGGATGGTCGAGACCGCGCACGCGACGCCTGCGCCGGTGATCTCCTCGATCCGCTGGCCGATCAGACCGTCCTGCACGGGCGCGGTGTAGATCTTCTGGAGGAGCGTGTTGATCTGATCGGGCGGTGACTCGGCGATCGTCTGCAGCACCTCTGCCGGATCCTCGTAGCGGGTCTGCACACCGTCGAGGTTCAGCACGGCAAGCCCACCGAGTCGGCCCATCTCCGCGGCGAACTTCGTGTCGACGACGCCGTCCATGGCGGCCGCCAGGAAGGGGATTTCGAGGGTGGTGCCGTTGACCGCGAATGTGACGTCGATCTCGGCGGGATTGACGGTCACCCTTCCGGGGACCAGGGCTACCTCATCGAAGCCGTAGGCGCGGCGAGCCCGCTTACCTCTGCCCAACTCGAATTCCATCTGGAGATTCTACAGGAGTGACCGCGGAGTCCGGCCTTGGCGGCGCCCCATCTTGTGGGGCTCACCCGTGCCGACCACCACATCTGGTGGTGCTCAGCGGGGCGGACCGGGAGGTCAGGGGTAGATGCCGCGCACCCGGGTCGCCTCGGCGACCTTGCTCACAGCGATGCGGAAGGCCGCGTCGCGGAGGCTCACGTTGTGCTCCTGCGCTTCGCTGCGGACCGCCTGATAGCTCCGCGTCATGATCTCGCGGAGCCGGGCGTTCACCTCTCCCGAACCCCAGAAGTACGACTGAATGTCCTGCACCCACTCGAAGTACGAGACGACGACACCGCCGGCGTTGACCAGGATGTCCGGCAGGACGAGAACGCCCCGCGCGGACAGCTCCGCATCCGCCTCGGTGCTCACCGGCGCGTTCGCACCCTCCGCCACCACCTTCGCACGCACACGGGTCGCATTGCGCTGAGTCACCTGGGCCTCGAGCGCGGCTGGGACGAGCAGGTCGACGTCGAGCGTGAGCACGTCCTCGGCGGAGATCTGCTCCGCACCGCCGTACTCGATGAAGTGCCCGCCCTCCTCCTTGAGGTGACGGAGCGCGGCGAGGTCGAGGCCCTCCGCACTGTAGAGACCGCAGGTGCTGTCCGAGACCGCGACGACTCGCATTCCCTCGCCGGTGAGCAGCTCGGCGCTGACACCACCGACCTTGCCGAAACCCTGGATCGCCACGGTCGCGCCCGACGGATCCATCCCCGCGTCGCGCATCGCGAGCACCGTGACGATGGTGAGTCCCCGACCCGGGCCGGTGAACCGTCCCTCGGAACCACCGATCGACTGCGGTTTCCCGGTGACGGACGCGGGGACCGAGAATCCCGCGTGCATCGACAGCGTGTCCATGATCCACGCCATCACCTGCGGTCCCGTTCCGATGTCCGGCGCCGGTATGTCGCGGTCCGGACCGACGATCAGTGAGATCTCCGTGGTGAACCGACGCGTGAGACGTTCCAGCTCGGTGAGGCTCAGCGAATGCGGATCGCAGACGACGCCACCTTTCGCACCACCGAAGGGCACGTCGGCGACCGCGGTCTTCCAGGTCATGTACATCGCCAGGGCACGCGCGTCGTCGAGCGTCATGGCCGGGTGGTAGCGCAGTCCTCCCTTTGCCGGACCGCGGGCAATGTTGTGCTGAACGCGAAAGCCGGTGAAGACCTCGAAGGAGCCGTCATCCATCTCCACCGGGAAGTGCACCACGAGCTCTCGTTTGACCTCGCGCAGCACTGCCCGCAGGGAGTCGTCCAGCCCCAAGGCGTCGGCGGTGGCGTCGAACTGCCGCTGAGCAATGCTCAGGGCGGAGCGCTCATTGGTCCCGGACATGCGCAGGCCGACTATACGCAACAAGAGCGGCGTTTGTGGAGGTCTGGACACCCGCGGATTGGGACTCCGGCATGCCGTGTAGTTGCCTGCCCTGGCAGCAACCCAACGCGCAATCATTGACAATCACGATCACAACAAGCATGCTATGCACGATCGACAGGAGGTTTTGGACATCACCTGTCACAAACATCAAGGAGGCCCATAGGATATGGCCAGGACCAGACGTAGGAGAGGCGGCGTCGAGAAGGCCGTCAAACGCACCGTGAGGCGCGTTGGGACGACAGCTCGTCGTCGCGCACCCGCCGCTGGTGGCGATCTCGTCAAAGCGGTGCATAACCTCGTGAAGGCATTGCCCGTCGGCGAGCTGGAGAAGCGCCTTGCGGGCCTAGAGAAGACTGTCGCGCGGCTCGAAGCGAGCCTGCGTGGTGCTGCTCGTCGCGCAACCACCGCCGTTCGCGGTGGCAAACGCACGACTGCCAAACGCGCGACAGCCAAGCGTTCGACCGCGAAGCGGACGACCGCGAAGCGCGCAGGCGCCAAGAAGACCACGGCGCGCAAGACCACGGCCCGCAAGACCACCGCACGGAAGACCGCGGCTCGCAAGACCACGGCGCGCAAGACCACGGCACGGAAGACCGCGGCTCGCAAGACCACTGCCCGAAAGGGCGCGGCGCGCAAGACCACGGCCCGTAAGACCGCGGCTCGCAAGACCACCCGCAAGGGCGCGGCGCGCAAGACCACGGCCCGCAAGACCACCGC
>JBAUTG010000139.1:0-2176 GCA_049582105.1 Candidatus Dormiibacterota bacterium
TTCCCATGGTCGATGTGACCGATGGTTCCGACATTCACGTGCGGCTTGGTGCTTGCGTATTTCTTCTTGCCCATTTCGTGCCTCTACTGAACTCCTGCTCTCTCCGTTGTCTCAGTTAAACCTTGGCTTTCGCGACGAGCTCTTCGGCGAGGCTCGACGGAAGTTGCTGATAGTGGTGAAACTCCATGCTGTAGTTGGCTCTGCCCTGGGTCATGCTGCGCAGGTCACCGACGTATCCGAACATCGTCGCGAGCGGCACCTCAGCATGCACGATGTGTGATGCCGCACGGCCTTCCATGCCGAGGATCTGTCCGCGGCGCGCCGCGAGATCGCCCATCACATCGCCCATGAACTCCTCGGGCATGAAGACATCGACGCGCATGATCGGTTCCAGCAGCACCGGCTTGGACTTGCGCATGCCGTCCTTGAACCCCATCGAACCGGCGATGTTGAACGCCTGCTCCGAGGAGTCCACGTCGTGGTACGACCCGTCGACCAGCGTGACCTTGAGGTCGACGACTGGGTACCCGGCCAGCACGCCGTTGGACAGCGAGTCCGCGATGCCGCGACCGACCGGCGCGATGAACTCCTTGGGGATCGTGCCACCGACGATCTTGCTGACGAACTCGAATCCCTTGCCGGGATTGGGCTCGAGCTCGAGCTCGACATGGCCGTACTGCCCGTGGCCGCCCGACTGCCGGACGAACCGGCCGGTGCCGTGACCCTTCGCGGTGATCGTCTCGCGGTAGGACACCTGGGGACGGCCGACGCTCGCGTCCACCTTGAACTCACGCAGCATCCGGTCGACGATGATCTCGAGGTGCAGCTCGCCCATCCCTGAGATGACCGTCTGTCCGGTCTCCTCATCGGTGCGCACGCGGAAGGTTGGATCCTCCTCGGCGAGCTTCTGCAGCGCGATGCCCATCTTGTCCTGTTCCGCCTTGCTCTTCGGCTCGACGGCGACGGAGATGACGGGCTCGGGGAAGGTGATCTGCTCGAGGACGATCGGGTACTTCTCGTCGCAGAGCGTGTCACCGGTGGTGGTCTTGCGCAGCCCGATCGCGGCGGCGATGTCGCCGGCGCGAACCTCCTCGATCTCCTCGCGGTGGTTCGCGTGCATCTGCAGCAGGCGCCCGACCCGCTCGCGCTCACCCTTGGTCGCGTTGTAGACGTAGGAGCCGCTGCGCAGCACCCCGCTGTAGACGCGGAAGAAGGTGAGCTTGCCGACGAAGGGATCGGTCGCGATCTTGAAGGCAAGCGCCGCAAAGGGCTCGCTGTCGCTCGCATTGCGGATGACCGCGGTCTCCCCCTCTGCGGTGGCGCCCTCGACCGACGGGCGGTCGAGCGGGGACGGGAGGAAGTCGACGACCGCGTCGAGCATCGGCTGGACGCCCTTGTTCTTCAGCGCGGAGCCGCAGAGTACCGGCACGAGACGCGTCTTGACGGTCCCGGCGCGGAGACCCCGGAGGATCTCCTCGGTGGTCAGCGTGTGTCCGTCGAGGTATTTCATCATCAGCTCGTCGTCGGCATCGGCCACCGCCTCGAGCAGCTCGTGGCGATGCTGTGCGACGAGCTCGAGCATCGACTCGGGGATCTCCGAGCGCCGGAGGCTCGTCCCGAGGTCGTCGGTGTAGATGATCGCCTCCTCGGTGATGAGGTCGATCATTCCCTTGAACTCGGACTCAGCGCCGATCGGGAGCTGGATCGGGACCGCATGCGCGCCGAGCCGGTCCTTGATGGACTGGACGGCCGCGTAGAAGTTGGCACCGATCCGGTCCATCTTGTTGATGAAGCAGATGCGGGGAACCTCGTAGCGATCGGCCTGACGCCACACCGTCTCCGACTGGGGCTCGACACCGGCGACTGCGTCGAACACCGCGACCGCGCCGTCGAGGACGCGGAGGCTCCGCTCGACCTCGACAGTGAAGTCCACGTGCCCGGGCGTATCGATAATGTTGATGCGATGGCCGCGCCACTCGGCAGCCGTCGCAGCCGACGTGATCGTGATCCCGCGCTCCTGCTCCTGGACCATCCAGTCCATGGTCGCCGCGCCCTCGTGCACCTCGCCCATCTTGTGGATGCGCCCCGTATAGAAGAGGACGCGCTCGGTCGTCGTGGTCTTGCCCGCGTCGATGTGGGCCATGATCCCGATGTTCCGGGTCTTCTCGAGGGGGAA
>JBAUTG010000140.1:0-3332 GCA_049582105.1 Candidatus Dormiibacterota bacterium
GGCGAGCCCTACGACTGGCTCGGAGCAATCGCGGGCCTTGCGTACCTGGCAGCCGTCGTCTACCTGCGCGTCCGCGGCTGACGCCGACCGACCCTAGGATCCGCCGAGCAGCCGTCGCGCCGATTCCGCAACGGCGCGAAGGCGCTGCTCGTCGATCTCGGGGTAGTCCTTGCTGATGAGCGCGACCGCACCCGAGGGCAGTTCGCGCTCCTCGAGGTCGCCCTTGAGCATCGATCCGTTGAGCGCGTCGCCCTCGACGTGGGGCGCGAGATGCGCGTGCATGTGCGGAACGTGGTCCCCGAAGATGTACACGTAGACGAGCTCGGCATCTGCCGCCTCCCGGAGCGCAGACGCGCACCGTGCCAGCACGGAGCCGAAGGTCGACGCCTCGTCGCCGTCCATGTCGGCCACGCTGCGGATGTGGCGCTTCGGCTCGAGATAGCTGAAGCCCGGGGTCACGTCGCCAGGACCGACGCTCGTCGTGAGGCGCCAGAGCGCGTTCTCCCAGACCTGCTCGCGCCCAAGCTCGGCGTCACCAGACGCCCCGCGGCAGAGCACGCAGCCGTCAGCCAACGTGTGGGGACAATCTCGCCGCTGTCAGGCGCACGACGTCCTCGATGGTGTCTGCGATCGCGGCCCCGGCCTCGGTGAGCGCGTCGATCTTGCTCTGCGCGCTCCCCGTCGTTCCGCTGATGATCGCGCCGGCGTGCCCCATCCGCTTGCCCGGCGGGGCCGTCCGGCCGGAGATGAAGGCGACAACCGGCTTGTCGAACCCGCTCTCGCGGATCCAGGAGGCGGCTGTCTCCTCGTCCGAACCGCCGATCTCGCCGATGAGCACCACCGCCCGGGTCTCGGGGTCGTCGGCGAAGCGACGCAACACGTCGGGAAAGCTGAGCCCCATCACCGGGTCGCCGCCGATGCCGACCGACGTCGTCTGCCCCATGCCGCCCTGTCCGAGGCCCTGGATGACCTCGTACGTGAGGGTTCCGCTCCGACCGACGATGCCGACCGGCCCGGGCGTGTTGATGTGGTTGGGGATGATCCCGATCTTGCACTGCTCGGGCGTGACGATTCCCGGGCAGTTGGCACCGAGCAGGTCGTTGCCGGTTCGCAGCACGTACTCGCGAGCGCGAACCATGTCGAGCACCGGGATGCCCTCGGTGATGCAGATCGTCAGGCGCATCCCCGATGCAGCGGATTCCATGATCGCGTCGGCTGCGAACGGTGGCGGCACGAAGATGCCGGAAACGTCGGCGCCGGTTGCAGCCACCGCATCCGCGACCGTGTCGAAGATCGGCACCCCGTCCTGGTCGGAGCCGCCCTTTCCCGGGGAGACGCCCGCGACGATGTTGGTGCCGAATGCACGCATCTGCCCCGTGTGAAAGCTTCCCTCACGTCCGGTGATGCCCTGGATCAGCACGCGGCTGTCGCGGTCGACGAGCACGCTCATCGCGGATCCCTCGTCAACGCGACGATCGCCGCGGCGGCCTCGGGCGCGCTCTTGCCGGGGACGATGCCGGCCTCCTGCAACAGCCGCCGGCCCTCCTCCTCCATGGTTCCGGTCATCCGCACCACGAGCGGCTTGGTGATATGCAACTCGTCTCGGGCGGTGATGATGCCGCGCGCCACCTCGTCGCCTCGAGTGATGCCGCCGAACACGTTGATGAAGACGCCGCGCACCTTGGGATCGAGCAGCACCATGTCAAGCGCGTTGCGCACGCGCTCGGCATTCGCGCCGCCGCCGATATCGAGGAAGCACGCGGGATCACCACCGTGCTGCTTGACGAGGTCGAGCGTGTTCATCGTCAGACCCGCGCCGTTGCCGATGCAGCCGATGTCACCGTCGAGATGCACGTACGTGAGCCCGCGCCGGCGCGCCTCCACCTCGAAGGGATCGTCGCCGGTGCGCCCGTCGTCGCCGGTCTCGTCCTGCGCCAGCTCCTCGGCGATCGCGGCGTGCCGGTAGTGCGCGTTCTCGTCGATCTCGAGCTTCCCGTCGGCCGCAACCAGTGACCCATCCGGTGTGAGCACCAGTGGGTTGATCTCGCAGGTGAGCGCGTCGAGCGATGTCGCGACCTCGTAGAGGTGCGTGGTCATCGACACGATGCCGCTCACCAACCTGGCCGCGCGATCGTGCAGCTGCGGCGCATGGGCGAGCCCAGCGAACGCGAGCTGACGAATCTCGAAGGGCTGCGGTCCCGCAAAGGGATCCGGCCAGAGCTTGGCGATCTTCTCGGGCGCCTCGACTGCGACCTGCTCGATCTCCATGCCGCCGGCTGCGGAGAAGATGATCACGAGTCGGCGGCGGTCGCGATCGAGCGTGATGCCGAGATAGAGCTCGGCCTCGATGTCGAGCCCGGTCTCACACCAGACGCTGCGGACGGGGTAGCCGCGAATGTCCATCGCCAGGATGCGCTCGGCCTCGCGGCGAGCATCCTCCGGAGTGTCCACCACGGCGATCCCGCCGGCCTTACCCCGGCCGCCGATCGGCACCTGCGCCTTCACCGCGACACGACCGAGCTCGCGAGCAGCAGCAGCGGCCTCGTCAGGGGTCCGCGCCAGCCGTCCCGGCGGCACCGCGATGCCGGCGGCGGCAAACCGCTGTTTCGCCTGGTATTCGAGCAGCTTCACAGGCTGGCCAGTCTAGAGAAAGGGTGTTGCCTCATCGCCGCGGCGCGATCCGATCCAGCTCCTCGAGGTCGGCAGCGCTCGGCCGCCACCGTCCGGCCTTCGCGTTCGCGTGCACCTGCTCCGGCGACATCGCACCGGCGATGACCGACACCACTTGCGGTTGCGCTGCGAGGCCGCCGATCGCGACATCCAGGAGCGAAACCCCGCGCGCGACGGCAAACGTCTCGAGCGCTTCCACAATGTCGAAGTTGCGATCCGTCAGCCATCGGGAGTCATTGGCGCCCGGTGCGTTCGCGAGGCGCGTTCCCGGCTCCGGTGGACGGCCGCGGCGGTGTTTCCCGGTGAGCAGGCCGTTGCCGAGCGGGCTGTACGGGATCATGCCGACGTCGTAGTGAGCGCACGCCGGGATCACCTCGTCCTCGACGGATCGGTTCAGCAGGCTGTACTCGTTCTGCGCGCTGACGAAGCGAGTCAAACCGCGGCTTCGAGCGATCCAGTCGGCATCGGCGATCTGCCACGCATCGAGGTTCGACGAGCCGGCGCAACGGATCTTGCCCTCGCTCACGAGCTCAGTGAGCGTCTCCAGCGTTTCCTCGATGGGTGTGTCCGGATCCGGCGTGTGCATCTGATAGAGGTCGATCCAGTCCGTGTCGAGACGTCGAAGGCTCTCCTCGACTGCGGTGCGGATCCATCGCCGCGAT
>JBAUTG010000141.1:0-4829 GCA_049582105.1 Candidatus Dormiibacterota bacterium
GGCGCGCCCTGGGCCGTGCCGGTGCGCGGCGGCGGCTGCCGGCGACGGCGGGTGCAACCCCGTCGATCACGAGCGGTTGCTGACCGGCGACCGCAGGGTCCGGATCGAGGCCGTTGATCACAAGCCGTGGCTGACCCTTGATCCCTGCGAGCTGCGCGGCGCTCACCGCCCGGCAGAGCTGGCGGTACCCGGTGCGGCTGCGCGCGAGCAGGCGGAGCCGCGAGCCGCCGGCAAGCTCGAGCTCGGTCCCGATGATCGGGTGGATCCCCTCGGCCTTCGCCGACTGGATCAGCTCGACCGCCCCGTACAGGCCGTTGCGATCGCAGAGACCGAGTGCGGCGATCCCGAGCCGGGCAGCCGTCTGCACCATGTGCCTGGGCGAGGTGGACCCTTCCAGGAAGGAATAGTGGGAACGGGCGGCGAGCTCTGCGAACGGCGGCACGGACTTGACAACTACTACAAATTTGTGTAACTATGGGTCCGGTCAGCCACCCACACCACCAGAGGCCTTCTCCCCTTTCCCGGCCGCCGGTCCCCCTCGACCGGCGGCCACCAGGGAGGGGCGGCGAGCAGCTCAGTCATAGCGGCGTTCTCGATGCCACTCCCCGGTCTCCAGGTCCCGGTAGAGATCGACGCAGTCCCCGTCCGCCAGCAGGCAGCGCACGTAATCGCGACCTACCGGCGTCCGCCACCAGTCGGTTTCCACACGCCAGGTGTTGACCACCTCGGCCACCCGTCCCCAGGTCTGTCCGGTCCGGATCGCGACCGGCTGTCCATCCGCGCCGGTGCGCACCTCGACGGTGCCCTCGAGCAGCTCGGTCACCGAAGTATCGCCAGAGCGGCGGACAGGGAATCGGACATCGCTCCTCACTGGACGGGGCCGCCGCTACTGGGACGGATGCAGGAGCGTCGAGGCGGGACGTCAGTGTATCGAACAGATGTTCGATACACAAGCGCCGGAAGGAGCCGTGTCGATCGGCCGTGGGTCAGCTGTTCGCGGTTGCCAGTGTCGGTGACGAGATCCCGGCGAGCAGTGTCTGAACCCGCTCCACCCACTGGCGCGCCGCGAGACCTTCGAACAGCGCGCGGGCCTCGACGGCGACGGGCACAGCGTCGTCGTGACGCCCCTGCCCTTCGAGCCACTCGGCCAGCTCGCACAGGGCCACGGCCTGCTCGAACGGAGTGCCGAGATCCTGGAAGGCCGCGATGGCCGCCTCGAATCCGGCTTCGACGGCATAGTGATTGCCGCGGAGCGCCGACAGCCGGGCCTCCAGCCGGGCGACCTGCGCGCGCAGCTGACGAGTGACCAGCCCGGGTCGGGCCTCGCGAACGATCGCGAGGATCCTGTCGGCCCGCTCGAGGTCACCGGCCTCGAGGGCCGCCGCAACACCCTCCGCGATGATGCGCTTGATACCCACGTCAGTCAGGCCCAGCTTGGGAATGTCTTCCAGGAGTTGCTCTGACTCGGCCAGCGCCTCGGCATGCCTGCCTTCGGCGTTGAGCAACTCGATCTCCGCGGCGCCAATACGAGCGCGACTCATGTTGTTGTGCACGTCTGATCGCGCGTGCACCATCTCGACGACCTGTCGAGCCGCCTCGAGCTCGCCGCGACGGATGCGGATCGGAACCACCTCAACGACCCGGGTGGCGGCCCATTGCAAGGCTTCGAGCTCCTCGGCAGCCTGCGCCTCATCTGCGCGCCGGACGGCCTCGTCCCAGCGGCCGAGCGCGAGCAACGGTCCGGTGATTCCGAGCAACCCCATCACCTCGCTGGCGCGGTCTCCCTTCCGGCGCGCCAGCTCCAACATCCGCTCGGTCATCTCGATGACGTCCGCATAGCGGTCCTGGCACTCGAGGAACACCGCGAGGTTGTTCCAGGCGCGGAAGGTCGCGCTCGTGAATTCGCCGTCGATCGCGACCTCGAGCGCCCGGCGCAGCAGGGTCACCGACTCATCGAGCCGCCCCTCTCGCCCGATTGCGACTGCCCGGCTGCTCAACGCCTGCGAGTACACCTCGGGAAGCTCGAGTTGCTGTGCGAGACGCAGTGCCTCGTCGAGCACCGGCCCGGCCTCCGCGTCGCTCGCAAGCGCAAGGAAGCGTCCGAGCTGACCGGTCACCAATGCGAAGACCGCGTCAGGCTCGTCTCCGGCAAGGACGTCGTGCGCGCGTCGCGCACTTTCGATGGCGCGAGCGAGGTGATCCTGCTCGAAGTGGATCTCGGCGATCCCTGCCTCGGCGCGCGCGGCCGGATGCGACTGATCCGTCTCCTCGAACAGCTGCTTCGCTTGGGTCAGCAGCGCCATCGCACGGTCCAGGTGGCCCAGCAGGAGCGCCATCCGGCCGGAGCGCTCGAGCAGCACCGCACGATCGGTCGGCGTCGTGGTCAGCTCCGCGGCGCGCTCGAAATACGTGCGAGCCTCGGCCGGGGCCGCGAGCGACGCGGCGCGCTCCCCGGCCCGGATCAGCATCCCGCAGGCAAGCTCGCGGATCCGGGGAGCGTCGTCAGCGTCGGGCGCGAGGCGGTTGGCCTCGAGGAGGTGCGACGCCACGACCTCGACGACCTCTCCCTCGTCAGCGCCCCATGCCTGTTGCAGGAACTCGGCAACGCTCAGGTGCATCGCCTTGCGGTCCTTCTTCGGCAGCGTCTCATATGCCACGGTTCGCACCAGGTCCTGCAGGAAGGCGTACTGACCCCGGTCCGGTGATCGAGGATCAGCCTGAACGGTCAGCACCTCCTTGGCGACGAGTGTCGCCAGGACGGGCTCGATCTGCGCCTCCGACAGGCCCGATATCGCGGCGAGCGCGGCAGGCGTGCACGTCTTGCCGAGCACTGACGCCTCCTGGATGAGCCGGCGCTCGGGTGCGGACAGGCCGTCGAGCCGCGCGGCGATGAGTGCGTGCAGCGTCTCAGGGACTTCCAGATCCTCGATCGTTTCGGCCGGGCGATAGACGGAGCCCTCCTTGACGAGGAGCTTCCGGTCGAGCAGCATCCGTACCGTTTCTACGGCATAGAGGGGGACGCCCTCTGCCCTCTCGAGGATCTTCGCGGTCAGCTCGGCCGGCAGTCCGGGAACGAGACCCATCAGGAGGAGTTCCATCGAGCGCGGCGCGAGGGGCTCCAGGGAGATCGATGTGGCGTTACGCCTCGGTCCCACGCCCGTCTCGTGCCCCGGGCGCGCCAGCGTCATGACGAAGATCGGAAAGGCCCGCGACCAGTTCAAGAGGTAGTCGATGAAGTCGAGCAGCGACGGGTCGGCCCACTGCAGATCCTCGAAGACCATGATCACCGGGTCGCCGGCGGCGAGCCGCTCGAAGAAGAGCCGCCAGCCCGCGAACAGGTCTGACTTGTCCGAGGCGGCATGCTCCTCGAGCCCGAGGAGATGGGCGAGACGGGGCTCGACGAAGCTCCGGTCGGTGGGGTCCGGGACGGTTCGCTCCACCGTGGCGCGGAGCTTCTGCATCGCCGACGCCCGGTCCTCACCTTCGAGGATGCCCGCACGTCCGCGCACCATCTCGGCCAGGGCCCAGTACGTCACGCCGTCCCCATAGGAGAGACAACGACCGCGGTGCCAGCGAAACGTTCGCTGGAGACCGTCCATGTACTTGAAGAATTCCCAGCTCAGGCGGGATTTGCCGATCCCCGCGATGCCGGTGACCTGGACGAGGTGCGCCTTCCCGGTATCGGCACAGGCAAGGAAGAGATCCTTCACGAGCTTGAGCTCGCGGTCGCGTCCGACGAACGGCGGCTCGAGTCCCTCGGCCTTCATGAGGCCGCCGACGCCGGCGACGACCCTGTCTGCCCGCCACAGCCGCACCGGCTCGGCCTTTCCCTTCAAGGTGTGGAGGCCGCAATCCCGATACTCGATCGCCGCGTCGGTGGCCCGCTTGGTGGAGTCGCCGACCATGACGGTGCCGGGCTCGGCGGCGGATTGAACGCGCGACGCCGTGTTGACGAGATCCCCCGCCACCATCCCCTGCCCAGTTGTGCCGAGGTTCACGGTCGCCTCGCCGCTGAGAACACCCGCCCGGGCACTCAGTTCCGGCGCACCCAACTCTGACCCAAGCTGGGTCACCGCGTCGACGATCTCGAGAGCGGCGCGAACCGCCCGCTCCGCGTCGTCCTCCTTCGCCACCGGTGTCCCCCAGACCGCCATCACCGCGTCGCCGATGAACTTCTCCACCACGCCGCCATAGCGTCCAACCACGGTGGTGCAGGCATCGAAGTACCGCGTGAGCAGGTCGCGCACCTCCTCTGAGTCCCGGGCCTCGGCCAGTGTGGTGAACCCGACCAGGTCTGCGAAGAGCACTGACACATGACGGCGCTCGGTGAGCGCCGTGGCGGGAGCGGGGCTGCGCAAGGGTCCCACCCCGGGGTCACGCGCCGCGCCGGCGGCAGCCACGATCGGGGCGCCGCAGTCGCCGCAGAAGCGTGCTCGAGTCGAATTGGCGGCGCCACAGGTGGCGCACGTGATGGCCAGTGGTCGTCCGCAGTCGCCGCAGTATCGACGTCCAGGCTCGTTCTCACCGCCACAGTTGGCGCAGATCAACAGACGGCTCCTCTCGGATCTACCAGAGAGCCAAGCCTACGACGTCGATGCGTCAAACAGCCATCGAGCGGGACCGCGAATCGCAACCGGCAGGCCGTGCGCATCGGGACGCACTTCGATGAAAGCGCTCGAGCAGCTCGGTCATCGTGCAGCCCCCGCCACGACCGGCGTCTCCCAGGTGAACCGCCGCTCCGGGAGATCCCCGGGGTCGAGCGCGAGCCGGGGGCGGCGCACCGTGGCCGCGCCGAACCTCGCCCGGAGGCGCTCCGCCGTGGCGACCAC